>NZ_JALBWV010000023.1 GCF_022678645.1 Saccharopolyspora soli
CGCCCCCCCCCCCCCCCCCCCCCCCACACCCCCCCCCCCCCCCCCCCCCCCCCCCCCGCCCCCCCCCCCCCGGGGGGGGGGGGGGGGGGGGGCCCCCCCCCCCCCCCCCCCCCCCCCCCCCCCCCCCCCCCCCCCACCCCGGCTTTCGCACCTACCGCAGCCGCGGGAGGACTTCGACGCCAAGGCGCGCGATGTTCTCCTGGGTTCGCCGCGCGGTGCCGCCCCCTTCGACCATCATGATCACGTGATTGATGCCAGTACGTTCAGCACTGGCAAGCAACCGATCCACGCATTCGTCCGGGCTGCCGACCGGATGCAGCGAGCACAACAGCTCGGTGTAGGCCACGGGGTCGCGCATCGACCGGAGCCGCCCGTCGATCGGCGTGTGGGCGGCGAGCCCTGCCGCAAGCCACCCCGGCATCGCCTCGTGCAATTCGCGCACCGCCTGTGCGCGGTCGTCCGCGACATGCCCGAGCACAGCCGAGACATGCTGCACGGACCCCGGATCACGTCCCGCGACAACGGCCTTTTCCGCGTATCGCGCGACCATTTCCGCCTTCTCCTGATCGCCGATGTGCATGCCCAGCAACATGGGCAACCCTCGAACCGCAGCTTCGTCCACAGTGGATCGCGAGGTGCATGCGACGGTCACGGGAGGCCCGGGGCGGGACAGCTGGGGGACGATCGGCACCTCGCGGAACGAGAACTGGTCGCCGTCGGCGCTCACGCGGCCCTCGGACAAACCGCGCAGGAGAAGATCAAGGCTTTCACCGAAGCCGCGCTCGTAGCGGTCCAGGCCGGTGCCGAAGACCTCCAGGTCGACCCACGGCCCGCCGCGGCCGACCCCGAGGCGCAACCGCCCGTCGGACATTTCGTGGACCAGCGCTGCCTGCTCGGCCAGCGCGACGGGATGCGCGGTGGACAGCACGCTGACCGCGGTCCCGAGCACGATGCGGCTCGTCTGCCCCAATGCCTGGGCCGCGAAGGTGATCGCCGACGGGCACACGCCATAGGGCATGAAATGGTGCTCGGCGATCCAGGCGTCGTCGAAACCCGCTGCCTCCGCATCCCGCACCGCCGCCATCGCCCGGTGGAGCGCTTCCCCATCACCCTGCCCCGGAAATCGGCCTGCCAGCAAGAACACCCCGAACCGCACCACAACCCCCTCGCGCACCCGCGGATCATGTTTGCAATGATTGTCAATGCCATTAAATGCCGTGCGCGAGGAGCCCATCGTGAAGATCGCCTTCGTCGGCAAGGGCGGTAGCGGCAAGACGACTCTCTCGTCGCTGTTCGCCCGCTCGCTTGCCGCCACCGGAAGTCCCGTCCTGGCCTTCGATGCCGACATCAACCAGCACCTGGGTGTCGCGCTCGGACTGTCCGAAGAAGAATGCGCGCGGATGCCGCCGCTGGGCGGACATCTGCCGCTGATCAAGGATTACCTGCGTGGCCGCAATCCCCGCATCCCGGACAGCGACGCCATGGTCAAGACGACGCCACCGGGCGCCGGGTCCCGGCTGCTGCGCGCGGTCGAGGACAACCCGATCTACGAGCGCTGCGTACGCGAAGTCGACGGTGTCCGGCTGGCGGTGACCGGGCCGTTCACCGACGTCGATCTCGGCGTGGCCTGCTACCACTCCAAGGTCGGCGCGGCGGAGCTGCTGCTCAACCACCTCGTCGACGGTCCGGGCGAATACGTCGTCGTCGACATGACCGCTGGTGCGGACGCATTCGCCTCGGGCCTGTTCACCCGGTTCGACGTGACGTTCCTGGTCTGCGAGCCCACCGTGCGCAGCATCGGCGTCTACCGGCAATACCTGGAGTACGCCAAGGACTTCGACGTCCGCATCGCCGCGGTGGGCAACAAGATCAGCGACGACGACGATCGGGACTTCCTGCGCACCCAACTCGGCAGCGACCTGCTGACCTGCCTGAGCACGTCACGCCACGTCCGCGCGGCCGAGCGCGGCGAGGTCCGACCGATCAGCGCGCTCGAAGACGACAACACCGCCGCGCTGACCGCGATGCGCGACGTCGTCGACGGCGCCGAGAAGGACTGGGCGAAGTTCCAGCGCCAAGCAGTGGAGTTCCACCTGCGCAACGCCGCCGCCTGGGCCAGCGACCGCGCCGGGCACGACCTGTCCGACCAAGTCGACCCCGACTTCCAACACGGCCCCGCTGCACTCCCCTTCTCCGGAGCAGCACCAGTGTCCTGAGATGCGAGGAGCACCCGACAACGCCGTCCCGGATTGGCCACCGAAAACGAGATTTCCCAGCTCGAACTCGCAGGCAGATCGACGAGATGGCGCCGCAAGGGTGGGAGCCGATCGGTTGATCGCGCACACCTTCCATCATAATATGATTGTCGTTTTCATTATCATGTTCGAGGAGAGCGTGTGGCTGGAGAGACGGCGAGCGCGAAGTTCTACGACCAGACCGCCGAGCACGTGGCAGTGCTGATCAACGCCGCGTGGGACGGACTTGGTCCTGCGCTCAGCAGCGCGATGACCGGACTGGACACCACCACCGGCCCGATCGTCGATGTCGGAGCGGGGACCGGCGCTGGTACAGCCGTGCTCGCGCAAGCACTACCCGGCGCCGAAATCCTCGCCGTGGAACCGCATCCCGCCCTGCGCACCGCACTCCTGGCCAGGATCGCCGCGAACAGCGACCTGACCGCCCGGGTCACCGTGCTGGACACCGACGTGCTCTCCGCCGCACTGCCCGAACGGATCGCCGCACTCGTCGCGATGAACGTCATCGGCCACCTCCCACCCCCGGACCGGCGAACTCTGTGGGCGGTGCTGGCTGACAAGCTCGCGCCCAGCGGCCGCGCCGTGCTCAATCTCTACCCGCCGACGAAGCCGGAAACCGTGCCCGCCGCGCCCATGGCCGAGGTGCGCGTCGGCCGACGGCACTACCTCGGCACGGCCGCCGCAGAACCTGCCGGTGTAGATGCGATCACCTGGCGGATGACCTACCAGGTCCGCGAGGACGATCAGACCGTCACCGAGTTCACCGCCGCCGACCACTGGTACGTGTTCACCCCCGAACAGCTCGTCGCCGAACTCGCCGAACACGGACTCCGGTGCACCGCGGGCGACCCCACTCAGGGGTTGCAGATCATCACCCGCTGACCCGCGAGGAGACGACGAGAACGGATCAGCACAGCTACCCTCCGCAGTGCCAAACGAGAAGTGGCTGAGCGGCGCCTGGACGTCTGTTTTCGTCGGGCCCTACCAATCGAGCTCGGCCAGCACGAACGGTTCGCTCTCGGGCGCTTCCTTGCGCGCCATCAGGGCTCGTTCGGCGGGGGCGCCAGCGGGCACGCGCAGCGGAGGATCAGGCTGCTCGATCGTGTCGGCTACGACGGCGGCCACCTCCTCGGCGGTGATGACCTCGCCGCGCAGCGCTCGGAGTTGCTGGTACAGCGGGGCATACGGGTCATCCTCGGTGAAGAACACCTTGGCTTGCTCGGCACCGTTCGTGGACACCGCGCCCGGCTGCACGATGCTCACCTTGATGCCGAAGTGGCGCGTCTCAATGGCCAGTGTCTCCGCAATCGCCTCCAGCGCCCACTTGCTTGCGCCGTACGGGCCAATGATCGGCAGCACCAGTCGTCCTTGGGTGCTGGAGACGAAGAGAAGGCGGCCCGATCCTCGTTCCCGCATCGCCGGCAGCACCCCCTGCGCGACTCGCAGCGCGCCCAGGGTGTTGAGCTGGTAGAGCCGTTCGACCTCCGCGAGCGGGACGCTCTCCAGCGGCGCGCGCACCGTCGCACCGGCGTTGCTGACCAAGACGTCGATCTCCCCGGCGTCAACGATGGCCTGGTCGACGCTGTCCTGATCGGTGACGTCGAGGCGCAGCCGCTGGTCCACGGGGAGGTCGGCCAAGGTTTCCGGCCGACGGGCGGTGGCGATCACCCGATGGCCACGGTTCGCCAGTTCGACGGCGATGGCGCGGCCGATTCCTTTGGACGCGCCGGTGATGAGCACGGACGACATGGCGGTTCTCCTCTCGACAACGCGGAACTGGCTCGGGTAGCCGCTGGTCTGGACGCGAAACGGGCCGCCTTCGTGGAAAAGCTCACCGGCGCTTCCGCTTGATGAGCGGCGGGATGCCGTCGACGGACGAGCGGGTGAGGACAAGGATCGTGGTGCGGAGGCGAAGTCGGAAGCCGAGGGACTCGTACAGGCGGACGGCGTTCGTATTGGACGCGAGCACATGCAGGAACGGCGTCTCGCCGCGTTCCCGGATGCTGGCTGCGACAGCCAGCAGCAGACGTGTCCCCAGACCCCGTCCGCGCTGTCCGGGATCGGTGCAGACGCCGCTGATTTCCGTCCAACCTGGAATGCGCAGTCGTTCACCGGCCATCGCGACCAGGCGATCGCCGCGGCGGATGCCCAGGTAGGTACCCATCTCGATGGTGCGCTTCAGGAATGGGCCCGGCTTGGTCAGTTCCGCCAGAGCGAGCATCTCCGGAACGTCCGCCCAGGTGAGGCGAACGGCCTCCTCGTCCGGGGCGGCGGCGATCCCGTCGTCGACGAACTGCAGCAGTGGGATGCGCGTCTCGACCTGCCAGCCCTCCGGCGGCTTGAGCGTCGAACCGGTCAGCGTGATCTCCGCACCGGGACCGGCGAGTGCTGCGATGTCCGCCCAGTCGGCTTCGCCAGGGGCGTCCGGCAGCGCCATGAACGGCGACATGTCGGCCGGGTAGCGCAGTGCGTTGCCGCGTCGCTGCGCGAAGTGGGCGTGCGGCCCCGTCAGCGCCGAGTAGATCGCGTTGTCCAACGGATGTGCCAGCAAAGCGGTGTCCTCACTTGCTTTCGTCGGCCTGGGGTGCACGCGAGGCCGGGAGCGGTTCGAGAAGCCGCCGCGGTGTGTTGAGCATGGCGGACACGGGATCGGGGTTGGAGTTCGTCGGCTCGAACCCAGGGCCGGGTTCGATGCGGATCTCCGGGACCGCGACGACCGAACCGCACTGCTCGCAACGTCCCTCGTGATCGAGCAGGCCTCCGTCCTCGTCGTGGCGCAGGGCGCGTTTGACTCCGGTCGGCGAATAGAACGCGTCGCCCCAGTTGATGAGCGAGCGCACGATCGGCCACAGTGCGAGGCCCTTGGTGGTGAGCTGGTACTCGACGGTTCCTGCGCCGCCGTCGTCGCGAGTGAGCACGCCTTCCCGAACGAGAAGCTTCAGCCGGTTGGTCAGGACGGCGCGGGGGATGCCGAGTTGGGTGGCGAAGTCCCCGAACCGACGTACCCCGTAGAACGCGTCGCGGATGATGAGCAGCGTCCACCGCTCTCCGACGACTTCCAACGCTCGCGCCAACGAGCAGTTGCGGTCCGCGTAGGTGCTGGGAAGGGACATGCTCACATCCTACCCCGTCAGTTCGCTCACTGAACTAGCCTTGTGCTAAAGTCGAGGTAGTTCACTGACTGAACCGCCCCACGATGAGCCAGGCTAGTCAGGCTGGCAGAGGGTTGAATTTCCTGAACTGTGCTCAGGAACTAGAACTGCCGAAAGGTATTCAGATGTCCCACGATGACAGGCTGTTCCTGGTCACCGGCGCGACCGGCAAGACCGGAGGCGGCGCGATCAAACTGCTCCTTGAGCGCGGTCACCGTGCTCGGGCGATGGTGCACCGCGAGGACGAACGCTCGCGTGCGCTGGCCGAGGCCGGTGCCGAGGTCGTAGTCGCGGATTTGCACGACCTCGACGGCATGACCACCGCCCTGCAGGGCGTCACCGGCGCCTACTTCTGCCACCCGATCCTCCCGGGACTGGTGGAGTCGACCGTCATCTTCGCCCAAGCCGCGACCGAGGCCGGTGTCCGGTCAGTGGTCAACATGTCGCAGATCTCCGCCCGCCGCGAGGCAGGCAGCAACGCCGCCCGACAGCACTGGCTGTGCGAGCGGCTGCTGGACCGGACCGACCTGCTCACCGTGCACATCCGTCCGACGTTCTTCACCGAGTGGCTGAAGACGTGGTGGGAACGGCGGGGCAGCGAGGGATACATCCGGCTCCCGTTCGGCGAGGGCCGACACGCCCCGATCGGCTCGGCCGACCAGGCCCGCGTGATCGCCGCCCTGCTGGCCGACCCCGAACCGCACGACCGCGCCGCCTACACCCTGCACGGCCCGGTCGAGCACAACCACCACGACATCGCCCGAGTCATGTCCAGCACGCTCGGCATCCCGGTGCACTACGAGCCGATCAGCGTCGAGGAGTTCGCCTCGGCCATGACCGAACGCGGCCTGCCCGCGCACCTCGTCCAGCACCTGAGCAACGTCGCCGTCGACTACCAGAACGGCGTCTTCGCCGGGACCAACGACAACGTCGAGAAGATCGGCGGGCGCCCCCCGCTGTCCGTCGAACAGTTCGTCACCGAGAACCGCTCCTACTTCGACACCAGCGGCCCCAACTTCGTCCCCGCCCCTGGCTCGCACACGCAGAGGACCGCACATGAGTGAATCGCCCGACGCGATGCCGAACACGCACACCCCACCCGCGCCGGATCCAGCGCGGATGCGGGTGGTGAGCTGGGACGACCCTGAGGCGACCGCGACCATGGCGGGTGAACGCGACGGTCTGGAGTTCATCCAGGCGCTCGCCGCCGGTGATGTACCACCCCCGCCCATCGTGCAGCTGATCGGTGCGCGGCTGGAATCCGCCGTGCAGGGGGAGGTGGTGTTCGCCCTGGAACCAGCGGAGTTTCACTACAACCCGATCGGTTCGGTGCACGGCGGCATCTACGCGACGCTGCTGGACTCGGCAGCGGGCTGTGCCGTGCACACGATGCTTCCGGCTGGGACCGGATACACCAGCCTGGATTTGTCCGTCCGGTTTCTCCGTCCAATGCGCATCGCCACCGGGACGGTCACCTGTACCGGGACGGTCACCCATCTCGGACGCTGGATCGCGCTCGCCGAAGCGCGCCTCGAAGACGGCGCGGGCAGGCTGCTGGCCACCGCAACCAGCAACTGCCTGTTGATTCACGCATGAATCGCATCGTTGCGGCGCGGGCTCGCTCGAAGGGACAGAAATGACCACCTCGTCACCAGCGCCACGGCGGCACCGGCGCTCCTCTCGTGCCGGATCGAGACGCGCTAACGTCGTGCCGAGCACGCGCGCAGGCGGTGTCAGCGGATGTCGATTCCGCGGCGGAGTGCACGTGTGATACCTGCGGCGACGGTGGTGGCCAGTACCCAGCCAGCGATGATGAGGATGACGGTCGCCCACTTCGATGCGCCGTGGGCTTGCCACATGACCTCGTGGCCGAGGTTGATGATGGGCATCAGCTGGTCCACTGTGTTCACGCAGGCGCCGATGGTCGGTGGCGTTTAACGGCGGGACGAGCTTGGCGTACGACAGGCCGTCGATATCGACGCCGCCAGTAGCAGCCCACATCTGTTGGGAATCGCTGAGGTACTCGCATTGGCCTTGCATGAGCAGGATCCGGCCATGTGGGGCGCTGTCGGGCTTTAGCGTGAGCTCCTGGGTAACCAGTCCGATCGCGTTGAGGGCGTTGTCGCTGCCACCGAGTCGGCAGTCGCCGGAGAAAAGAGTTTGGCGACGGACCTCGGCTCGCCTCAGTTGCATCTCGCCCTCGGCGACGAACGGACGCTCACCAGAGGAGCACACCAGGTCGCGGGCAACGCGCGCGCCGCGCAAGTCCACAGACGGCTTGTAGGTCCCCTGGTGGCGATGCCATGCGGGTTTGGTCAGCTGCGCCGAACGCAGGTCGACGCTGGCACCAATCTGCGCTTCCTGCAGATGCAGCGAACCAACCATATCCGAATCCCGGCATTCGAAGCTGCCCCCACGACTATACGGGCGGCCAGCACGACATCCGCGTGTGGAGCAATCACCGTGGCCTGTCCGAGGTTGCAGCGGCGAGCGAATTCTGGCCACCTGGCTCGCCCAGCCGCTCACCCCGCTTTCCGCCCTCCCGTCCGCAAAGCACGGAACGGGTCGTTCGCCGGCCTGGCCCAGCACTCGGTCTGGACGCCTCCGAGACGGTGCGGGCGCTCGGATCAGGTGCGGAGGCCGAGGCCGTCCGCGCGGCAGCTGCGAAAGTCCGTGCGTGCACGCAAGCGAGCTCGTGCCCGCACGTGCGGCTGTCCCAGTTCGAGCTCTGAGCCCGCCGTTATCCGAACCGCACCTTCGGAGCGTTGATCCCGGCGGCTTGAGCGACCTGCGCCGCCTCGGCCGCCACGTCCTTCAGCGACGGCTTCTTGACCCCTTGGAACAACGACACGACCAGTTCCGCGCCGGAGAGCTCCCACACACCGACGATCCGGCCACCCACGACCACGATCGGCGAGATCCACCCGGCGGACCTGCTCACCTTCGCACGGTGCTCCTGCGGAAGCAGCTGCGCGTCCTTGGTGCCCGGACCGAGGACGTACTGGTCGAAGGCTCCGAGGAGCCGCACGTCGCGGTTCGGCTCGGCGGCGGCCAACTCGTCGGCGTGTTCAGCCAGGATCACGGCTTTCTGGCCTTCGACGTCGACCTCGGTCAGCTTGTCCCCGAGGTCCGCGAACCACTTGCGCAGCGTCGTCTTCCGCAGACTGTTGCGGGACAGCCAGGCGTCGAACACCTCGGGCGTCGCCGGACCGTAGGCGCCCAGGTAGGCCGTGATCGCGACCGGCGCGGCCTCGTCCGGTGCTGGCAGTCCCTTCCAGTCGGAGATCAGGTTCGCGGGTCGGGTGAACATGATCTTGCCCGCGTCGCTCGGCCCGTGGCACAACGTGCCCTGCCACGCCAGCGGTTTGAGCAGCGTGCCCCAGCCCGAGCGCAGCTGCTCCGCCATACCGCGGAAGCGCTTGTCGACCACGATCTCCGCGACGAGTTCGTCCCGAGTCAGCACCGAGCCGTCCAGGATCGACGAGACCGCCTCGGCCAGCTCGGCGATCTCCTTCGGCGACGCGCCGAACGCGCGCTGCCACGAAGGCTTCTCCCAGGTCCGAGCCGAGGCCATCAACGACAGGTAGGCGCCGACCTCGGAGGAGTGGAACACGTGCAGTGTGCCGCGCATGCCCCAGGTCTTGATCAACAAGTGCCGGGACAGGCCACGCCGCACCCCGTCCGTCTTCGGCTTGGCCTGCCGGATCCCCACCGCCATCTCGGCGGCCGACGCCACCTGCGCCTGGATCCCGCACAACCTGCTGGCGACCTCACCCGCGCTCACATCCCGCCGCAGGGCGACGAACTGCCGCCGCAACCGCCACGCGAAGACCTGGTCCCAGGTGATCTTCACACCCGCCTCTTTCCCCCGACACCCGAAAAGGGCACGTGGTCCGCAGTTTCGACCAAACTACATCGTCGGCAACACGACATCCGGTGACACCGTCCGAGACCCACCGGCACACCGGGCATTCCGACATCGTCCGGGAGCTCATCGACGGAACCGTCGGGATGCGGGCGGACATCGACAACATGGCACCAGGTGACCAGGTATGGTGGCAGAGCTATCGGACCAGGCTGGGGCAGGTGGCACGAGAAGGCGACCACCGCTGAGTGGTCACAAGCGTTGGCGGAACAGGTGGTTCTCGTCGCGGCGGCTGCCCGGCGTGCGGCCGCGTCCCCAGCCCACCACCTCGCGGTAGGCGCCGAAGGCGCCTCCGGCCAGCAACGCCTGCTCGTCCGCGTGCGGGCTGCCCTCGGGTGCCGGGCCCGCCAGCGGGGAGACGTACAGCGCGTCGGTCGGGCAGTAGACCTCGCACATGAAGCAGGTCTGGCAGTCGGTCTGCCGGGCGATCACCGGAACCCCGTCGGCGCCGCGCTCGAAGACGTCGGTCGGGCAGACCTTGATGCACACATCGCAGGCCACACAACGATCCTTGCTCACCACTTCGATCACGACGCCAGCTCCTCGGTGGAGTCGTCCGACAACAGCGGCCCGACCGGGTCTGGACGGGTCCGGATCTCCGCCAACCCTCCGACCAGCAGCCGATGCGCCAAACTCGGATCGGCCGTCGGCCGGTCGCTGCGCCGGTGCATGCCACGGGTTTCGGTCCTGGCCAGCGCGGCGGCGGTGATCCAGCGGGCACAGGCCAGCAGCGCGGCGGCCTGCCTGGAGCGCAGCAGATCCCGTCCGCTTCCGTGCAGGTGCCGTCCAGCGTCTTGCCAGGCGTCTTGCAGCGCCGCGGCGCTGGCCTGCAACTGCTCACCGGTGCGCACGAAGGTCCGCTGCGGCGGCAAGACGTGCTGCTGGGCAACGTCGATCACCTCCGGAGCCAAGCCGGGCCGGACCGCACCGGAGGGGCGAATGCCCACTCGCCCGCGCGGTGCCAACGACGCCGCGACCGCGCCACGGCGTGGCAGCGCGAACCGCGCGGCGCCCCGGCCTGCGTAGGTGCCCGAGGAGATCGCCCAGGCTCCGTTGTGGCTGCCGCCGCCGCTGATCGCGCCGGTGATCAGTTCGCGGGTCGCGGCGTCTCCGGCCGCGAACAACCCAGGGGCGGTGGTGGCGCAGGCGTGGTCGACGACGCGCAACCCGCCGGTGCCCCGAACCGTTCCCTCGTAGACCATCCGGATCGGGTACATGTCGGAGAAGACGTTCACCCCCGCCTTCTCAAGTGGCAGGAAGAAGTTGGGTTGGCTGTTGCGCATCGACTCGCGCAAGTGCGGGGGCGCCTTGTCGAGCCTGGCCAACACCCGCCGACCCTCGGCCAGCAACTGCGCGGCCGCGAACCTCGGCGGCACACCGTCGGCCAACCGCAGCGGGGTACCGCTCTCGTCGTAGTAGGTGGCGAACTGCATCATCAGGCCCTTGGTGTGCACGCCCCACTCCGGGGAGAGGGCATAGGCGGTGGAGAACTCCATCCCGGACAGTTCCGCGCCCACCTCCGCGGCCATCAACAGCCCGTCCCCGGTGTCGACGTTGGTGCCGAACCCACCCGAAAGCAGTGCACAACCACCGGTCGCCACCACCACCGCACCGGCGCGCACCTCCCAACGGCGCTGGCCCTGCTGGCGCGCGATGCCCGCCGCACCCGAGACCACCCCGTCGCCATCCACCAGCAGCTCAACGGCGGGATGGTGATCGAGGATGCGCACTCCGGACCGGTGGACCCGCCGCCGCATCCGCCGCATGTACTCCGGGCCCTGCAGACTCGCGCGCAACTGGGTTGCATCGCGGTCCAGGGGGAACGGATACCCCCACTCGGCGAGCAGATTGACCTTCTCCCAGGTGGTTTCGAGCACCCGCCGCATCCAGGTCACGTCGGTCAACCCGCCCGCCTGGGCCTGCCGAGCGCGGATGGAGCGCTCCCGCACCGGACCGTCGGGCAGGTACCACAGGTTGTTGCCGCCCGAGGCGGTTGCCCCGCTGCTGCCGCAGAACCCCTTGTCCGCCAACACGACCGAGACTCCCGCCGCAGCGGCGGCCAAGGCCGCCCAGGTGCCCGCCGGGCCGCCACCGAGCACCAGCACGTCCGCTTCGTAACGCACCGCGTCGTTCACCCGTGCACCATCCTCGTGTCGATCGCAGCCGAGGTGCCGATCGGGGCTGTTCATGTCGGCTCCTGGGCGGTATCGATCTGCTCGTCGACTCCGAGTTCGGCCAGCAACCGCCGCCGCAGCCGGGAGAACTCGGCGCTATCGCGGGAACGGGGCGCGGGAAGTTCGATCGGCAGCTCAAGCGAGATGCTCCCGCTGGAGAGCACCAACACCCGGTCGGCCAGCAGCACCGCCTCGTCCACGTCGTGGGTCACGTGCAGCACGGTGGGCCGGTGCCGCCGCCACAACTGCCGCAACAACTCGTACATCCGCAGCCTGGTCAACGCGTCCAGCGCGCCGAAGGGCTCGTCCAGCAGCAGCAGTTCGGGTTCGCGCACCAGCGCTCGGGCCAGCGACACCCGTTGCGCCTCACCACCGGAAAGTGTCAACGGCCAGGCCCGCTGCTTGTCCGCCAGACCGACCTCGGCCAAGGCCGCCTCGGCCCGTGCGATGCGGCCCGCGCCGCGCAGCGCGAAGGTGACGTTGGCCAGGACCCGTTTCCACGGCAACAACCGCGGGTTCTGGAACACCATCGCCCTGGCACCGGGCACCCGCAGGCTGCCCTCGATGTGCGCGTCCAACCCGGCCAGGCCGCGCAGCAGCGTGCTCTTGCCCGAACCGCTGTGGCCCAGCAGCGCCACGAACTCGCCGCGTCGGATGGTCAGGTCCACCCCGGCCAGCACCTGTTGATCGCCGAAGGCCCGGCGCACCTCGCGGGCCGCCACCGCCGTGGCTTGCGTTCCGGTCATCGTCAGACCCCCTGGAAACCGCGTCGCCACACCAGAAGCCGCCGCTCCAGGAACCGCACCAGGGCGTAGCTGAGCAGACCGGCCACCGCGTAGATGATGATGATCAGGATCGAGACGTCGAACTGCAGCAAGGTCTGCGCGCGCGACATCAGGAAACCGATGCCCTGCGTGGTGTTGATGGTCTCGGCGAAGATCAGGCTCAACCAGGCGCTGGACAGTCCCAGCCGCAGCCCGACCAGGAAACCCGGCGTGGCACCCGGCAGGATCACGTGCCAGATCAGCTCACCCCGCCGTGCCCCGAGGGTTTGCGCGACCTCGACCAGTTGCCCGTCCACACTCCGAATGCCGCTGTAGGTGTTGATGTAGATGGCGATGGCGACGCCCATGGTGATCAGCAAGACCTTGGGGCCTTCCCCGATGCCCATCCAGATGATCAGCAGCGGGGTCAGCGCGAAGTTGGGGACCGCTTTGAACACCTGCATCGTGGAGTCCAGCAGGTCCTCGCCGAAGCGGGTCAGCCCGGCGAGCACGGCGATGACCAGGCCGGCCACGATGCCCAGCACGGTGCCCTGCAGCACGCGCAGCACCGATCGCCCGACATGGGTGGACAGCTGCCCGCTGGACAGCAGTTCCCACGCCGAGGCCAGTACCTGCGCCGGTGGCGGGAACAGCTGCGGGTTGAGCCAGCCCAGCTGCGAGCACACCGCCCAGGCGAGCAGCAGCGCGAGCGGTCCCACTGAACGCCGCAACCAACGCGGCACCCGCTGGCGCCGGGCGGCGGAGGTCAGCGGCTTCGCGGCGACGTCGATCAGTTCCCCGCCGGTCCTGGCCGGGGTTGCCGAGGGCGGTCGTGCGGTAGCGGTTCGGGGTGCCGTCATGACCGCCTCGCCCATGCCGCCACGTCGAAGCCGACCGGGAAAGCCCTGTCGGCGAGCAGGAAGTCGTGCGCCTGCCGCAGTTGCGCGAGGCCCTGCTCGGGGAACGGTTCGGTGTTGAAAGTGTTGGCCTTGGTCGCCTCGCGCACCAGGTCGACTGCGATGCCGTCGGTCTGGGCGACCCATTCGGTGTAGGCATCCAGGTTGTTCACGATGTGCCGGTTGGTGTTGCCGATCGCCGCCTGCCACGCCTGCAGGAAGCCGGGATGCTCGGCCACGAACGAGTTCAGCGCAACGGTGGTCCCGACGCTGCCCTGGCCGTGGTTGGAAGTCTTGTCGATGACCGGGAATCCGCGCCGTTGCAGCTCGACGGCGCTGGCCTCGGTGACGATGGTGGCATCGATCTGACCGGAGGACAGGCCCGCGATGGACTCCGGGGTGGGCACGTCCTTGACCTCGATCTTGCCGGTAAGTCCGGCCGTCTCGATGAGCTGCCGCGCCGCGCGGTCGCGGATCGTGCCTTGCGGAGCGGTGACGGTCTTGCCGACGAGTCCGTCGATGGACGTCGGGCCGCCCTGGGCGCCGATCAGCCACGAATCGCCGTTGATGGAATCCAGCGCCAGCAAGGCGATATCCGCACCGTTTCCCCTGGCGGTCAAGGACGGGTTGTCGCCGACGGCGGCCACATCGATCGCTCCGCTGAGCAGGGCCGCGACCACGTCCTTGCCCGACTGGAAGAACGAGTACTCGATCCCGGTGACACCAGCGGGTGCGAGGTTTTCCAGCAGGATTCCCTGCTTGTCGCCCCAGCCCAGGCTGCCCGCTGGCGTTCCGGTGACTGAAGTGGCGCCGACGCGCAGCACGAACTCGCCGGACCCGGCCTGGGACCTGTCGGCACAGCCGGTGGCCGGTAACAACAAGAGGAATACGGCCAGCGCGGCAAGGAGTTTCAACGTCGAGCGGACGCGGAAGGGCACGGTTGCTCCGAGGAGTCAGCGCACCACGAGCACCTCGACAACAGCGGAAACGTGGCGCGAAAGAGTAAGGGAGAGTCCAGAAAAAAGCGGCGCGTTGCTTTCGAGGGATAGTCGCTCGACTCAACGACAGCGCGCCGCACACATCGACATGTGATCGATGTAGCGGCGGGAAACCAACGCGGTCCCGGTACTCATAACCCCACTATCACGTAGTTCACCATGCTGTGGAAGAGCATTTCGGTATGTGGACGGCAGGATCACGACGCGACCGCCTGCGGCGCTCCGGACGCCATGGCACGCAGTTCGGCGACCGCGTCCACCAGCAGCGCGACTCCGTTTGACTCCAGCAACCACCTGTCGTACATGAAACATCCGGGTAGCACCGTGCCCGCCGCCCCGGCCGGGACGCCGACACAAGCCACCGTGGACGCGGCAGCGCCGATCACGGCTGTCCGCAACAGGGTTCGCCGGTCAGTCGGTGAGACACACGTGCTCCTTCGTCAGTGACGGATTGCTTCGTGCAGCACCACCGGGCACGCGCGGTCACACCGGCGAGCACGTATGCCGTCGAGCGAAAAGGGAACGGCCGGGCCAGCTCAGACCAACGGCCGCGGGTGGCGCGTCAACAGATCGCGCTGCACACCCGCAACAGATCGATGTGGTTGCGCACCACGAGATCGATCAGACTCCGCATGCGGTGCATCTTGACAGCGGAATCCCGCGCTGTAAATGATCGCCATCCGCCATCTCAACCACTGGGCACCTGGACCCGACCGTGTTTCTACCAGCAGCGAGGACCGAACCTTTGCGCAGTGGGATGCGCACCATCCGGTTACCTCGGCTCGCCGAGATTGGCCGCAGCCTGCCGCGCGAGGTTCCGGGTAGTCGCCTCGTGCTCGGCTTGTGGAAGGTAGTCGTTGCTGAAGCCGCGACTTCCCCATCCGCGGTATTCGACTGTGATGTGGGCGTTCGCACGGCGGAAATCGACGGTGGCGACCTGGCTACCGGATGCCGGGTCCGGTCTGCCCGGTCGGAAGCCGTGCCGGGACTCATCACCGATCACATCCGACGGCTCGTCTGAAACATCGTCGGCGTGCCTCTTCGTCCGGTACCCGTCCTCCGCGCCGTGGATGTCCGGGTCGCCGTCCTCGCTCACCGACACGAGGACGGTCACGCGGATCAACGCGTTCGCCGGAGGACTTCCCCATCGGGGCGGGTGGAACGACTCCCATTCGCAGGTGCTGGACCGGGTCGTGTCCGTGTCGCCTGTCTTGGCGGTGTTCGGAAACTGGACGGCCTCCGGACCGAGCTGCTCGACGATGCTGTGCTCCGGCAGCAGCGAGCAGGCACCCGGGTCTTCGCGGTATCCCTTCGCAGGCGGCGAGCACGACGCGAGGAGCACGGCCATCCCCGCGAACAGCACGCCGAACCGGATGCCGCGCCGACCGACTGCGGGTGCCCTCAGCGTGCTCATCGGAGCCATGTCAGGGGCCCGTCGCCCGCGTCGTCCTCGTCCGGAAAGCCGCGCCGGGCAGCGCCGTGTTCGCGGTGGTCTTCCGACTCGTCCTCGAATTCCAGGTTCTCGGCCTTCCGACGCGCCTTCCTGGTCGCCTCCTGGAACGCCTGGATCAACTGCGCCTCGTCGCCTTCCAGAACACTGCCGGGCGTGATCCGGCAGCGTTCCGTCCTCCCGAGCGCATCCACCCACACCGTGACGTTCCGCGACGTCCCGGAATAGCTGCCCTGCAACACGGCTTCCGGATTGCGACGAGCCTTTTCGATGTTGCTGTCCAGCTGCCGCATCGCCTGGGCGACCCGATCTTCGATATCCATTGCCGTGACCCTCAACTCAAGTAGCACCGTCAGTTCTTGATCGTCCGCATGACGACCGTGCACTCGTTGACGACTGCCTCAGCAGCCTTCTGGCGATCCTCGACCGCTTTGATCTGCGCTCCGGCGTAAGCCACCAAGGCCACCAGCGCACCGACGATTGCGACGATGATGCCGATCACTTTTGTCACAACCGGCTCCGGAGCGACGAGCAACGCGGTCAAGATTCCACCGATCGCGGTAAGAATCCCACCTATCCCGGCAATCGTGGTCATCACATCGCCAACGGACTGCTCGAACTTGTCCGCCATGTCCGTCAGCGCTTTGCTGAGCTCGGCCAACGGTTCAGAGACGTCGTCCAAGGCGTTCTTCGCCTTGTCCGCCGCCGAGTTGAAGGCGATGAACGCTTCACCTTTCCAGCCGTTTTCGATGTAGCTCTTCGCATCGGCGACGCTGCTGTGGCTGGTAGCTATGTCGGTGCGCACCCCTCCCGTGGTCTCAGACTCTCCCCACACGTTCTTCGCGACGTCCTTGATCTTTCCGGTGTCGACCTTCCCGATCAGCTCGAACTGAGGTAACAGCTTCCGTACCTTGACACCGGTCTCGTCCACGATCTTGTCGAAGTTCCTGACCGCTTCCCAGAATCCCGGCGTGGCCATCTCCATCGGATTCGCCATGGCGCCCCTCTCCCCGCTGGATGACTTAGCGGGGGTGATCCACGTTCGGCATCCCGGACGCAGCCTGCTCGTCCCGCATGCGGTACTCCCGAATGGAGTCGGACATGTCGCGCGAGAGTTGGTCCAACTGCCGATGAGTCTCCTCGAGGAAACCGTCGACCGCATCGACCGTCGCCTTGTAGGCAACCCGGACGGCCTGCGCGATCACCGTTTCGATCTGGTCGATGTCCGGTCCCATGAGCCCGGGTGTCGGGACCAGAATCTTGTCACCGGAAAGGGACGGGATCGCACTGTCCAGTGCCGCACGGTCTCGAAAATCCGAAAGGTGCGCCCCTAGCGAATCCCTGGCATCTGCTATCTTGTTCCCGGCGATCTTCATGGTCCCGTAGTCGCCGTAGAACCCCGGCTCGGTCATGGTCCTCCCCGGTATCCCATGCCCCCGCAGGACGATCATCCTGCCAGCAGCAAGAACGTGGCTGTATCCACTTCTCGGAAATCACCGCTATGGAGCAACGTTTTTCCACGCGACTACACCACCCGGTGGATTCACTGACGTCCCGTTGTCCCACCCGACGAGGCTGCCCGCGCAGTTTGATCCGGCTCCCGGACCGATCGCAATCGAGCTTCGCCGCACAATGACCGCAGCCGGTCGCACCGTGATCCCTACCGCGATCCGCACGGGTTTCCCGACACCAGTGCGGGCCTAGCGCTACAGAACACGAACGCCCTCGCAGCGAAAAGGTCCTGAGATCATAGGTTCACGTCGAGAACAGAACACTGCCCACTCTGAACCTGCTTTCTTCTTCACAAACCTGTCCATTGGCCGTCGTGCAGCTCGTGGTCGAGAATCTCGCTCTCGCGCCGTCGTCCATTGTTGGTCGGTGCCGATTACGTCGCGAGAGCCGTCCAAATAGGTCACTTGCAGCTGAGCCAACAAAGCCAGCATCACGTCGAGCTCATGCCAGCGGGCGCTCCGATTCGATCTGCTCCAGCGACACGGGTTCACCTGCAACGATCATTCTTGTGCCGTGCCCGCCCCCGGCGACGTGTTTGGGATCTTGTCGAAGACATGGCGTCCGCTCGGTAGGCGGATCATGGCGGCACCCGGCAGCCGGAGCGCTGCGGTGGCTCCGTTCGGAACTTCCACGTCGATGTCCCAGACCGCACCACTGCGCCGCCACTCGACAGCCGCCCTTCCCCGGACCGTGGTGTGGGCGATTCTGGCCCACCTGACGCGGTCATCGACGATTGGCGCGATGTCGATGGATTCCCACCCCGGACTGGTCGCCCGGAGGCCGCCGACAGTCTGGTGGATCCAGGCTGACACGGATCCGAGGAAGTAGTGGTTGCGCGAGCGGGCCGACTCATCCCATGACTCGCGCAGTGTCGAGGCACCCTTCTGCCGCCACACGCCCCAGCTCGGCCGATCGCTTCGGGTAGCCACCGTGACGGCCAAATCGCTGCGTCCGTTGTCGGACAAGACCGGCAGAAGGTGCTTCACCGCGACTGCGCCGCAATCGAGATGCCCCCTCGTACGGTGCTCTATGTCGCTGAACAGGCCAGCCGCGACTTCTCCGACATGGCCACGCGGTACCGCACCGAACGCGAGGGGGAGGACATTCATCGCCTGGCGGTACCCGATGTGCGAAGCACGGTACGTGCCGGTGACCGCGTCGAAGAACTTTCGGTGGTACGCGGTGGCGATGGCCCGCGCCGCTTCGTCGTAGCGTTCGTGTTCTCCGCCCAGGCCGAGTTCCCGGCAGATGTCGGCGGTGCGCGTGATGACCCGGTAGAGCATCATCGTCGCGGTCGGCATCGGCCCTTCCGGCGCGAACTTGTGGCCGGGCGCGAGCCAGTCCCCCCAGCTGTGCTGCGGCCACAGGCCGTCTTCGGTGAGCTCAAGGAGCCGATCCGCATAGGCCCGGATCGCATCCGCGTAACGTTCGAGGATGGCCCGCTCGCCGTACTCCCAGTACAGGTTCCACGGGATCAGCACCATCGAGGCGCTCCAAGCCGGATCGGCCGCCCTCCCCCAGTCCGGCGTCGGAACGATCTGCGGAACCATGCCGTGGTCGTCACGTGCGTCGACGTGGTCGTCCAGCCATTTCCCGAATGTCGTGCGGAGATCGAAGTGGTGCAGCACGGCCTCCGTCGCGAGATGAGCGTCGGCCGTCCACCCGTTCTTCTCGTAGACGGGAGTATCGGTCGGAATGCCGTGCAGGTTGTTGAGGAAAGTCCCGCCTGTCGCGGCGTCGATCCAAGTGATCGTCTCGTCGTCGCACTCGAACTCGCCCACGGTGTCGACGGCCGCTTGCAGGCGGACCGCGTTGACCTCCGTCACGCTCGCACGACCGGAGATCTGCACGCTCACGTATTGGAATCCTTTGTAGCTGAACTTCGGCTCCCAGCTCCTTTCCCCCTGGGAGTCCGTGATCACGAGTCGGTCGACCTGCGCTTCGCCCGCGGTGAGGGGGTTGTCGCACAAGACAGATCCATCCTGCGCGAGCTGCTCTCCGTACCGGATGACGATTTCGGCGCCTGTCTCCCCGGCGACGGTGCAGCGGACTCGGCCAGCGAGCACGGTGCCGAAGTCGTAGACAGTGGTGTCCAGTCCCAACTGATGTGTCGCGACCGGTGCGATGAGCTCGCGGCGACGGATCGGCGGAGCTTCCGCGGGGACCAGACGGCCTCCGGGCGGGGCGACGAGCGCGGCGGGTTCCCAGTGCTCACCAGCCTGCCCTGTCGTTTCGCCGGTGTAGAGGAGATCGCTCGTTACGGCGCTGTCAGCCGTCTCCCAGCCGTTCCCCGTCCCGACGACCTGACGCCGCCCGTCGCCGTCGAGGTACTCAAGCTGGGCGATGAGGACCGGCTCGCGATGCCACGGCGCGAGATTCCACGCCCAGGTGTTCGCGCCGCGCGCCGCGAAGAAGCCGCGTCCGAGTTCGGCTACCAGTGTGTTCTTCCCTGGACGAAGCAGGTGCGCAACGTCGTAGGTGCGATGGAGAATCGTGCGGCCGTAGTTCGTCTGTGGTGGCTCCAGAACGTCGCTCGTCACCGGTTGCCCGTTGATGCTGAACTCGCCATACCCAAGACCGACGGCGTACAGCCTCGCCTCTCGCGCGGCGTCCACAGTGAACTCTGCGCGGAACATCGGGTTGGGCGCGGGGATGGTCTCGATACCAACGGCCCGCACTCCCGGCACTTCGACACCGTCCCGCAGGGCCTGTCCGCGCACCGGTAGCGGGGAGATCCCGTCGTCGACGACCGGCTGCTCGGGCGTGGAGAGCGTCCGCCAGCCGATACGACCTTTTTGGACGCTGACCCGCACGAGGTACTCACCGGCAGCCGTTCCTGCTGGCGCTTCGAGGAAATGGGCGAACCGGTCCCAGCGGAAGGCGCCTTTTTCGACCACCTGGGAAGCGAGCACATCTCCGCGGAGAGTGCACAATTCGAGCCGACCGGCGACCGCGTCGCCCGGCGCACTGGTCAGATCCACGCTCACCGCGGTGATTTCGCCCGCGATGGCAACGGTCTGCCCGAGCCACTGACCCGGCTCGATCCACGCAACGTGGTCCGTACCGAGGGAGCGCACGACGCGCCGTGCCGGATCCGTCCGGCGGCCGATCCAGGAGGCGGACCAGTCGCCTGGGTCGAGCAGGCCCGTCTCCCACCGCGCCCAGTCGCTCCACTCCGAAACCCGGCCGTCCTCCCCCGTGACCCGCACGCGCCACCGGCTGACCGCCCGGCTCCGCTGCGCCGGACCGTCGAATCGCATCCGCGGCAGCGATGTCGTGACCATTCCGGAGTCCCAGATGACGTCCCCTGCACCGTCGGCGACCTGGACCTGCGCGGCACGCTGCGCACTCGGTCGCCAGGTGAGGACGGGATTGCTTCCGGTGCCGATCGGGTCATGTCGGCCGTCTGTCAGGAGGTCCTGGGGACGCTGGGCTTCCGGGGTCACGTCGTCTCCGTTCAGAAAGGTCCGGCACCGTGAAGTCACGGCATCTGGCTGTCACAGCACGTCAGGGTTGCACGGTAGACACCGTCCCTAGTGGACCTCCACCTCTCGAACAGGAAGGGCCACCAGTGCCTTTTCGATCGCATCGATCACTTCGAGCGGGGTGTGGCTGAGCGGGTCGCGCAACTCGCGGCCGGGGGTCCACCGGGTGGTGCGGCGGAAGGCAGCGGCTCGTGCGGGATCGATCGAGCTCATCGCTGCCATCACGGCCTGGTACGCCTCGACGTCGTCGACGATGGTGGCGAGATCGCTTCCGAGGCCCAGTTCGGTGCGGGTGCGGCGTCGCCGGGGGTGGCGCTCGGTCCAGATGTGGGTTCCACTGCCCACCTCGTGTTCCACCCCGGAGGGCAACCGCACCAGCGCACGGGTGTTGGGCGGCACCTCGACGTGGAACCGCACCAGGTCGTTGTCCCGCGACCACCCGGACGAAGCCCGCCCGTACGGTGTCTCGTGCCAGGCCGACGCGTCGTCCAGCGCGTCGAGCAGCGTCGGGACGACACGGATGCGACGGTAGCCCGCTTCCAGCGGCGCGAGACCAGCGACGGCCCGGTGCAGCCAGTCCGCGACCGCGCCGAGCGCGTAGTGGTTGAACGACGTCATCTGACCGGGGTTGATCGAGCCGTCCTCCAGCATCGAGTCCCACCGTTCCCAGACGGTGGTAGCGCCCATCGTCACGGGGTAGAGCCACGAGGGGCACTCGGTCTGGACCAGCAATCGCGACGCCGCATCTGCATGTCCGGTCGCCGTCAGCGCTTCACAGATGATCGGAGTGCCGACGAAACCGGTGGCGATGTGGTAGCCATAGGCCCGGACTAGGTGTCGCAGCCGCTCCCCCATCGCCTCCTGCTGGTCGCCCGCCACGAGACCGAAGACGATCGCGAGGGCATAAGCCGTCGGTGCGTCCGACATCATGCGGCCCCGGGCCGTGATGTACGTGCTGCGGAACGCATCGGCGATCTTCGCCGCGAGATCGCCGTACCGAAGCGCCTCGTCCTCGCGGCCCAGCAACCTCGCGGCCTTCGCGGTGAGGTCGGCAGAGCGGTAGTAGTAAGCCGTCGCAACCAGCCCGGCGTCCGCTTTGGCCTGACCGGGCTGGTCAGGGGGAGCGTCCGGGTCGAGCCAGTCGCCGAACTGGAAGCCGCCCTCCCAAAGCGAGCTGCCACCCGTCCGATCGGTCACCGTGTCCACCCACGCCGCCATGGCCTCGAAACAGGCTGGTAGCGCATCCCGGTCGCCGAAGCGTTCGCGCAGCACGGTGGGTACCACGGTGATCGCATCGCCCCAGGCCGCGACCGGCTGGAGCTGTCCCGGCACCTGAGGGATGACCGCCGGAACCACCATCGGGACGACCCCGTTCGCCGCTCGCTGCTCGGCAACGACGTCCTCCAACCACGAGCGAAGGAATGCGTCGCAGTCGTACAGGAACGAAGCGGTTGGCGCGAACACCTGGATGTCGCCGGTCCATCCGAGGCGCTCGTCGCGCTGCGGGCAGTCCGTCGGGATCGACAGGAAGTTCCCGCGCATCCCCCAAACGACGTTGTCGTGAAAACGCTGCAGCAACGCGTGCGAGGTGGAAAAGCCTCCGGTACGCGGCATGTCCGTGTGGACGACCGCGGCCGAAACAGCCGACGGCGAGAAATCGCCTGGCCAGTTCTGGATTTCGACGTACCGGAAGCCGTGAAACGTCCAACGCGGCTCCCACGTCTCCTCCCCAGCACCGCTGAGGATGTAGTGGTCCGTGGCGGCGGCGTTGCGCAGCGGACGCGTTCCCAGTTCGCCGTCCTCCAGCACCTCGGCGTGGCGCAACGTGATCTTGTGCCCGCGTGGCCCCGAGACGGTAAATCTGACCCAGCCGACCAAGTTCTGCCCGAAGTCGAGCACGGTCTTGCCGGACGGTGTCGTGAGCACCTGTGCCACCGCTCGACGTTCGATCACGCGAACAGGTGGGGCCGAACGGGGCTCGGGCCGCACGTCCGGGACATCGACGAGCACCGCTGGGCGCCAGGTGTCCTCGCCTGGACGCGCCCAGTCCGGATCGTGCAGCCGCGCGTCGTAGGTCTCGCCCTGGTAGATGCTTGCCGCCACGACAGGCCCGCGCGCCCAGCGCCAATCCTCGCCAGTGGCCACTGTGGCTGTGGTGCCGTCGTCGTACTCGATCACCAGCTGCGCCGCAGCTGCCGGGCTGCCCTCGTAGAACCTCCGCGCACGGTCGCGAAACCCGAACGCCTCGGTGTACCAGCCACCGGCCAGCTCGATCCCAATGGTGTTGGTCCCCTGCCTGAGGTGCTTGGTCACGTCGTTGACGTCGAGCAGGAGCCGCCACTGATAGCTCGTCCAGCCGGGCTTCAGCACCGCCTCATCGAAGGCATCGCCGTTGAGGCGAACGTCGTAGGCTCCGAACGCGGTCGCGTACAGGAAAGCCCGACGGACACCACCGCGCACCTCGAACGCAGTGCGCAGCAGGTGCGGTTCGGCCGAACCGGACCCGACGAACCGCGCGCACCACTCCGACTCGTCGAGGAAACCTGCCGTCACCTCGGACGGTTCACTCCACGGCGAGAGCGATCCGTCCGTTCCATGGACCCGCACCCGGACGGTGGCTGTCTCCCGTGGTCGCAGCGGACGGAACGGCCACTCGACGGAAACCGATTCATCCCCATCGATCGACACGGTCGTGCGCGTATTCGCAGTGACGAGCTCGACCTCGGCCCTCGCTTGAAGCCAGGCATCCCTGCGCGACAACGTCTTCCACGACAGCCTCGGACACGAGGTCGGCACGAATGGTTCATCGGACAAACCGACGCGCGGGGGATGGACGGTGACGAGGGGGGCGCTCGTCATCAGAGAACCTCCTTTGTGGCCGCAGCAGCGGCCTTGGGCGAGCTCGCGGGCACGCGATCGGAGCCCGCGCGCAGTCGGCGGATGATCATCATGCCGACGAACCCGGACACCACTGCGAATACTGTCAGCAGGTAGTAGAGGCCAGCCGGACTCCACGCGATCAGCGCGGGCGTGACGAGGGCGAAGGCGGCGGCGATGAACCGGGCGACGGCGATCGTGAAGCCCTGCACCGTCGCGCGAGCGTTCACCGGGAACGACTCCTGGGTCCAGATCTTGTACAGCGCCTCGCCGACGAAGGGAAAGGCGATGTTGTAGAGAACCAGGGCGGCGATCATCACCGGAAGCAGGACACCGCCTGTGATGGCGATGAGCAGATGGCAGAACGCGAAGATCAGCACTCCGGCCGCGAAGAACCGGCTGCGCCACTTCGTGTCCGCGATGCGGGTGAAGACGATCGTGCCTGCCAGACCGATCAGAGTGGTTCCGAACGACAGCCCCGTCGCCACGGTCTGCGTCGTGCCGCCGACCGTGACGAGGAAGTAGGTCTTGAACGAACCGAACGTGTTGGCCACGAGCGTGAAGAACAGGTAGAAGAGCGCGGTGAGCACGATCAGGAGGAGCGAAGTCCGGTTCCGCAGCAGAGCCCCGAGCGGCAACGCCTTGGCCGGATCCACTCCGGCCGTCGTGTACCGGGCCATCGCCTCGTTCTCAAGCTGGTGGAATGGCGGGTAGAAGGCGCGGAAGAAGAACGTCGCGACCGCGAGCACTGCCAGCAGACCGAAGATCAGGCTGATACCGGACACGCCCATCCCCGAGACCACGAATCCCAGCAGCGTCGCCAGCACCACGCCGACGGTCCACATCACGTGCGTGAAGGCAACGAGTCGCCCCTGCGTCCCCTCCGGAGCACGTTCGGACAGCACCGCGATCGAGGTCGGCAGATCGGCTCCGGCGGCAACGCCGAGCACGATCACACCGGCCACCAACACCGGCGCGCCAGGAGCCAGGGCAACTGCCACGGCCGCTGCCGCGAACAGCAAGATCGTCAGCGAGAACATCCGCCCCCGGCCGAGCAGATCGGCCAACCGGCCACCGGTCAGCGATCCGACCGCGATGAACAGCGTCAGGGCCGATCCGAGGACCCCGATCGTCCACACGTCGAGGTCATATGCCTCCTTCCACACCGCCAGGCCCAAGCCCACGGAGATGATCGCGCCAGCATCCAGCAGCGACGCCATCCCCGCGGCGACTGCGAGGATCCAGTGCCTGGGTTCAAGCCCAGCAGGTGCCTCGGCGGTGTTCTCGGCCATGAGGTCTCCTTCTTCGTCGAAGCAGCTCGGTGACACGTTTTACCTCGGTTGCGGAAGGCATCACACCATGCGACCTCACTAGACCGTCAAGAGAGCGATGCGAAATTGGTAAAACGTTTCAATACGAGCCAACCTAGCGCACTCCGCAGCAAGTGTCACTGCTGGACTGAGGACGCCCGCACGACCAGTTCCGGAGAGAACTCGATCTGCGGGCGTGACAGACCGCTGCCGTCGTGGACGCCACCCGCGGTGAGCGCGTCGATCTCGGTGAAGAGCAGGTCCGCGACGGCGGTGCCCAGCTCGGCATGGGGAGTCCGGACGGTGGTCAGGGGCACGATCGTGGACCGGGCGAACTCGATGTCGTCGTAACCGACGATGGCGATGTCGGCAGGCACGCGTATGACGTTGGCCGACACGAACGCCTGGATGACACCGATGGCCAGCAGGTCGTTGGCGCAGAACAACGCGTCAGGACGCTCGGTCGACGGTCGGTGCGCCAGCGCGTCCGCACAGGCGACACCTGCCTCGACGGTGCGCTCGGGCACCGGAAGGACCTCGAGTTTGACACCGGGAGCCGAGTGGACCGCCGACAGGGCGCCGTTGAGCCGGTCGGCCACCTGTTTCAGCTGTAGCGACGAGGAGACGAAGCCGATGTGCTTTCGCCCCTGCTCGATGAGGTGTTCCGCCGCCAGCTTGCCACCGGCGACGTGGTCGATCGACACGGACGCCTGTGCGGGCGACTCGGCGCGCCGGGCGCTGAGCACGCTCGCGATGCCGAAAGCCCGCATGCGGGCCAGCTCGTCCTCGACGTTGCCGACCGGAGCGATGATGACGCCGCTGACCTGCTGCTTGGCGAACAGCTGCAGATAGGTTCGTTCCCGCTGCTCAGACCCGGTGTCATTGGCCATCAGCATGTACATGCCCTCGGCGGACACCCGCTTCTCGATCGCCGCGGCGATCTCGGGAGTAGTGGCACCTGCGAGCTCGAAGGCGATGTAGCCGATGACCGGATTCACTCCGGTTCGGAGGGTTCGCGCAGCATCGTTGGGCACGAACCCGAGCGTGTCCACCGCCTGCTGGATCCGCTGCCTCGTCTCCTCGGACAACTTCCGCGGCTTGTGGAAGTAGTTCGACACCGACGCCGGGGAGACCCTCGCCAACTCTGCGACGTCGCGAATGGTGACCCTGTTCAGCCGACTCTTCCTCTCACCACACGTGCCGCTGCCCTCCACTTCCATCCTAGTGCAGAGATCGCGAACCACGGTCCGCTCATCGAGCGCGACCGCAGCCGCGCACGCTTCCGGTTTTGGACAAACGCTTGCCCTTCGGCCCAGCGTGTCCCTTAAGATCTCGCTTCTGCCGCCACGGCACAGCTCGCCCGCGCGATTCCGGGCACCCCCGACAGCAGACCTCCGCTCAAAGTAGAGAGAGGCCGCAAAATTGAAACGATTTACTCATGCGAGAGCCCCTTGGCTCCGCCGCTGGGCAACGGTCGCGGTTCTCGCGGCCATCACCCCGACGATCGCCGCTACGCCTGGTCAGGCGTTCACGCACCCGATCAGTGCGCCGGGCCTGGACACGTCAGCCTGGAAGTCCTACGTTCTCGGACCGTCGACGCCCGACGTGCACCCGGTCCGAGCGGAAGGACGAGGCGACGTCACGCACCCCCAGTCCCTGACGGGGACCCCTGGTCCGGCAACGACCCTCACGACCACAGCGGGTGGCACGCCAGCGTCCGTCCTCCTCGACTTCGGCCAGGAGATCGGAGGTACGCCGTACCTCGATCTCAGCCGGGTCACCGGCTCCCCGACCCTCACGTTGGTCACCGCCGAAGCGCGGCAGTACATCCGCACGCCCGCCTCGACGACGAGCTCTGCCGCGGCGCCGGCCGGTTCGACGCAAATCCCGCTGACGTCCACGGAGAACATCGAGGCCGGTAATACGATCACGTTCACGCCCGAAGCGGACGAACCAGTCACTCGGACCATCACAGGCTTCGACGCGTCAGCGCGGACCGTGACTGTCCAGCCCGCGCTGACGTCCGATCTCGCCGCGGGCACGATGGTTTCGACGTCGCCGGGGGCACCGAGTTCGGATGAGTCTCGTGGCCTGGCTGGCGTCGGCGGGCCCGATACCTTCCAGCCGTCCGGCCCAGGACGGCAGACCGGCGGATTCCACGGCGGTTTCAGATTCGCACTGCTCACCGTCTCGTCCCCCGGAAGCATCACGCTGTCCTCGGCAGGCGTGAACTTCCAGGCATTCCGCGCGACGTCGGCCGACTACCGCGGTTGGTTCCTCTCCAGCGACGACCAGCTCAACCGGATGTGGTACTCCGGCGCCTACACGGTGCAGATGAATCTCAAGGCGCCCGGCCTCAACGGTCTCCCTGACTCGCGCATCTACGACGGCGCCAAACGCGACCGCAGCATCTGGACCGGCGACCTGCTCGTCCAGATCCCCACACTCCTCACCAGCCTCGGGGATGCCGGGGCACCGTACGTGAAATCGTCACTGGACGCGTTGCTGGCGACCCAACGGGCAGACGGCGCGTTCCCCGGGTCACCGGACTTCTCAAAACGCACCTCCCCCACCGGTTCTCCCCTGTTCTATTCGAACAACTACTCCGGGTACGGGGCTCGTGCGTTCATCGACTACTTCCGCTACACCGGGGACAGGGCCTACATCACCGCCGCACTTCCCGCGCTGCGCAAGGAACTGGCGTACAACGACAGCTTCCTCAACGCCGACAACCTCGTGGTCTCCAACGACCGCGACTACTGGCAGTCGACGCAGACCGGTGAAGTCACCAAGTACAGCATCGACTACTACATTCTCCTGCGAGAGATGTCCTGGCTTGAACGCACCGTCGGCTCCAGCACCCTGGCCGATGGCTACGACGCCAAGGCCGACTCCATCAAAGCCGCGGTCACCAGCAAACTCTGGAACCCGAAGCTGGGAGCCTACGGGCAAAGCAGCACCAACCCGGACGTCCTCGTCGAGGACGCGAACTCCCTGGCGCTCCAGTACGGTTTCGTGCCACCCGAGAAGCAAGCGAGTGTCCTCGCAGCACTGGAGAAGCTTTGGAATCCGCACGGCGCCATCATGGGCCCCGGTCTGCAGGACCCCACCGGTCACACCATCGAGCCCTTCGCCAACGGAATGGAGACAGCCAGCCGTTTCTCCGCCGGTGACACCAATGGCGCGCTGGATCTCATGCGACGCACCTGGGGGCCGATGATCGACGAGAAGAACCCGCTCTACACGGGCACTTTCTGGGAATTCAAGAACAGCACCGGCGGCGTCAACCGCGCGACAGCCAGCCTCGCGCACGGGTGGTCGGCCGCTCCGAGCGTGCAGCTGACCGAGCAGCTTCTCGGAATTGCACCCGTCGGCCCCGGCTACCAGTCCTGGAGCATCACGCCGCGGCCCGGCGCTGTTCGCTGGACAGCCGGTGCCGTCCCGACCGCCTATGGAACCATCAAGGCGCAGTGGACTTCCGACCCGCGATCCGGACAGTTCACGCTCACCGCGCAGACACCCGCGCACACCACAGGAACGATCGCGGTCCCGGCTGACCGCGATTCGACGATCACCGTCAACGGTCACACCGAATGGCAAGGCGGCAAGGCGCTCGGATCCCGAGCGAAATCGTCCGATGACTACGTGATCCTGACCGTGCCCGGCGGCACATATGAGATCACTGCAACCCAGCGCTGACGCAGAACCCCCTCTCCAAAACGATGTGGGCCGCTGCCGACAACACCTTCCGCGACGGCCCACATCGCAAGCGTCGCCCCAGCATTCCGCTCGACCTCACCGGTGGTGCCGCGGGTTCCGTCACACCCCAATCGTCGCTTGGCGGACCGTTTTTCCGACGGGTGAACTCCGGCTTTTCCTCGGCCGCCAGCTCAGTCGAGGGCGAGTCCGCTGGTTTCCGGTGCCCAGGCCAGTGACACGACCGCGCCCACGGCCAGGATCGCGGTCAGGGCCACCATCGTGGGAGAGAAGCCGAGGGAATCGAAGCTGATGGGCAGCAGGAAGGTGCCGATCGCGGAGCCGATCCGGCTCAGCCCGTTGAGCAACCCGACGCCGGAACTGCGCAGTTCGGTGGGGAACAACTCGGGCGGGTACACCTGGTCGAGGTTGGACGACGCCGACATCGTGAAGGTGAACACGAGGAACAGCGGGAACAAGAGCGCAGTAGGTGCGTCCGGCCAGATGCCGATCGGCGCCAGGGACAACGCCATCACGACAAACGAGCCGATGGTCAGTCCGCGCCGGGAGAGCTTCGCGACGAGCCACAGCCCACCGATGCCGCCCAGCAGCAGGAAGAGGTTGAGCAGCGCATCGCCCAGGAACTCGTCGCCGTCCAGGTTGATCTTCGCCAGCACCAGCGGCAGGAACGTGTAGATCGCGAAGTACGGGATGACCTGGCAGTTGTAGAACAGGACACCGAAGGCGGTGTTGCGCCAATGGCGCGAACCGAACAGCTCCCGGTAGCTCTCGCGGCGCTCGTGCACGTGCTGAGCGGCGAACGCGTCGAAGTCGACCTGCGCTCCGATGAAGCGGGTTACCACGGCCCTGGCCTCGTGCAGCCGCCCCTTGCTGACCAACCAGCGCGGCGACTCGGGAGTGCCGATCCGCACCAGCAGGACCACGATCGCGGGTAGCGCGCTGCTCAGCAGCAGCCACCGCCAGGCGTCGCCGCCGAACCCGGCGAGGTAGTTACCGAAGAAGAAGGCCGCGATGTAACCGACCGTCCACATCGCCGTGAGCGAGGCCAGCAGCCCACCGCGATACCGGCGCGGCACGAACTCGGCGACCAGCGTTGGGCCGAGCGCGTAGTCGGCACCGATCCCGAATCCGATCAGCAGCCGCAGCACGAACAACTCCATCGCCCCGGTGACGAAGAACTGCAGCACCGATGCGACGGCGATGAGCAGGAAGTCCAGCATGTAGAGGCGCTGGCGGCCCATCCGGTCCGCCGCCCAACCGACCGCCGTGCTGCCGAGGAAGATGCCGATCAGTGCGGAGGCGCCGAGCAGGCCCTGCCAGGCCGAGCCCAGGGCGAGTTGCGGGGCGATCAGGGTCAGCGCGATCCCGATGATCCCCAACTGGTAGCCGTCGGAGAAGTTCGCGCCGAAGGTCAACGCGGTGATCTTGAGGTGGAAGCGGTTCAGCGCGACGTCGTCGAACGCCGCTGCCTCAGTCGTCGAGGAAGAGTTGCTGGTCTGCCGCGTACTGCTCAAAGTTCTCCAATCGTCGCCGCGCGGAGGCTCCCGCGGCATCGGCCATCGCTTCGAGCAATGAGGTCGACAGCGACATCACTGCCGCGTGCGAATCGAAGACGAGTCCCTCCCCCACTGCGGCGGCGAGCACGTCATCGGCATCGGGGGTCAGCGCGGAGACGGTCTTGTCCGTCACCAGCACGGTGCGCAGCCCCAAGTCGCGGGCCTGCACCATGGCGCGTTGCGTCTCACGCGGATACCTCGGCATCGCGAACACGATCGCGGCATCGGCACCGCACTGGCGCGCATGGCGCAGTTGGTCGCCGATGATGCTCCCGCCCGAGGTCAGCAGGCGCACATCGGGATGGATCTTCGCGGCGAGGTAGCCGAACAGAGCAGCCAGCGGGGCGGAGACCCGCAAACCCAGCACCACCAAGGGAGTGGACGCCGCCAGCAACGCGCCAGCCGCGCGCAGGCCGCTCTCGTCGGCGAGTTCGGCGCGCAACCTGGCGAGGTTGTTCACGTCCTCGTCGATGCCCGACTGGAGCTTGGAGCCCCGCACGTGTTGGTCCGCGGCGGGCTCGGAGCCCGCTTGGCGCAGGTACCGCCGGAAGTGCCCGTAACCGTCGAAGCCGAGCAGCGCGACGAACCTCGTCACGGACGGCTGGCTCACCGCCGCGGCTTCGGCGAGCTCGACGCTGGTCAGGTAGGCGGCGGTCGCAGCGTTCGCCAACAGGTACGCGGCGATTCGGCGCTGGGCCGGGGTCAGCCGGTGCTCGGTGAACAGCTCTTGCAGCCGACCGTGCAATCCGGGCACCGCCCTTGCCAACGCGATGAATGGGGAGTTTCATGCAGCATCAGATCTGAATGAATGATTGTCAAGAGGGGCCATGTCAGATACCAGCAGGGTTCGCATCGACGGCGAGGGGTTGCGCTGCGCGGACGTCGTGCGGGTAGCTCGACGCAGCGCATCGGTGAAGTTGAACCCGGACGCCGTGCGCCGCGCCGAGAGCACCTACCGCCTCGCGCTGGACATCGGAGCCAAGCGGGCGGTCTACGGGAGGACCACCGGCGTCGGTGCCAACCGGCACGCCATCGTCGACGCCGACTCCGCCGACGAACACGGGCTCCGATTGCTTCGCAGCCACGCCGGAGGTACCGGAGAACAGCTTCCCGACGCGATCGTGCGCGCCACGCTGGTGATCCGGCTCAACCAGCTCGCCGCGGCTGGCAGCGGCGTGCACCCGCGGCTGCTGCGCGCGCTGGAGACCGCGCTGCGCGTCGGTGCCGTGCCGCTGGTGCACTCCCGTGGCGCTATCGGGACCGGCGACCTCAGCGCGCTCGCCGAGATCGGGTTGACCATCGCTGGCCAACGCCCGTGGCACGTCGGATCGCTCGACCCGGTGCCGATCAGTCCCGGTGACGCACTCGCTTTCATCTCCAGCAATGCCGCGACGCTGGCCGAATCGGTACTCGCCTGGCACGACCTGAGACGACTGCTGCACGCCAGCCACGTGATCGCCGCGTTGTCCTTCTGCGCCCTCGGCGGCTCCCCGGAAGCGTTCTCCGAGCAGGTGCACGAGGCGCGACCACATCCGGGCTCGGTGCGCTGCGCGTCCGAGGTGCGTCGAATCCTGGGCCTGGACGTGGATCCGCCGGAAGGACGGCGGTTGCAGGATCCGTTCGGGCTGCGCGCCTACCCGCAAGTGCACGGTCCAGCACTGGACGCCGCGGATGCCCTTGACCGGGTGCTGTCCATCGATCTCAACGCCGCCGCCGAGAACCCGCTCATCCACGTCGACAGCGAGCGGGTGTACCACCACGGCCAGTTCTCCACCGCATACCTGGCGCTGTCGCTGGACAGCCTGCGCGCCGCGCTGCACCACGTCGCCGAGCTGTCCGCGGCGCGGTTGAGCGACCTCGTGGAACCGGAACTAACCGGCCTCACGCCGTTCCTGTCCTCCGGCCCGCCGGGCAGCTCGGGGATCATGATCCTGGAGTACGTCGCGCACGACGCGCTCGGCCAACTCCGCCACGCGGCAGCTCCGGTGACGCTGGGGACCGCGGTGATCTCGCGCGGGCTCGAAGACCACGCGAGCTTTTCCACCCAAGCCGCACGCAGCACCTCGGCGGCCATCACCGCCTATCGCACGGTGCTCGGCTGCGAACTGCTCGGGGCTGTTCGCGCGTTGCGGCTCGCTGGCACCGAGTTGCCGGACGCCCCGGTCGCCCGAGCCTTCGCGCGCGCGTCCCGCCAACTACCCATGATCGAGGAGGACCACCCGCTGAGCGGCGAAATCGCGCAGGCGGAGCAGATCATCGACGAATTCGCCGACTACTGACCGGAATTCAGCGCCGCAGCGCCGCACCCGCCAGCGCGATCGCGGCGGTGCGCAACCGGCCTCGGTCGCGCCGGGCTGGCTGACGTCAGTTGAGCACTTGATCAACGAAGCTGTGCAAGGCTTGGAAGAAGACGATAGGCGCATGCAGGACAGCCTTGGCCCCGTCGTCGAGAGCGGAAAGAACCCCGTTGACCCCGTTGGCGGCACGGGACGGGTCCTGCGCGATGACCACCGCGACCACGACCACGGCGACGAGGAACGCAGCGAACACCAACCCGACTACGCGCAGCCAGAAACGCAACCGCTTGACGAGCTTCTTCGCTCTAGCTTGAACGTTCTTCGCGGTATCTTGAACCTTCGCCATGAGACCTCCCGCTCAGTACGTGCTCACTGTCGGCTTCGCGATCCAGAAGGTTGGGCCAGCTAGTCGTCAAGTTGACCACTCCGCGGGAAGCTGTCGCCGGGACCAGGCACGCATTCCGAATGGAAGGACTCATTGCCACGCAACGAACATCCAGCTTGTTCTGCTGCCGGAAGGCAATGCGATATGCAAGTGTGCCCGGAGGGGTGCGCCTCGATACTCCTGCACCAGGAGCTCCGGCGCCGCACGGCGCCGGAGCTACCCGACCGAGTTGCGCTACTACGCGGTGCCGCATTCCACTGGCAACTCAGCCATTCGAAAGCCCGGCTACATGATCAACGTAGCTTGACGATCCACCAGTGCACACCATCCGCAGCAGACCTCGTCGAGGCTGACTACAAGCGGATGGCTTTCTTGTTCATGAATTCTTCGATGCCGAGCGGACCGAGTTCCCGGCCCATACCGGAGCGCTTGATGCCTCCGAACGGCAGGTCGGCCACGGATCCACCTGACTTGTTCAGGTACACCATGCCCGCCTCGATCCGGTCGGCGACGCGGCGCCCCCGGTCCGGGTCGGTGCCGAACACGCTGGCGCCCAACCCGAACGGCGAATCGTTGGCGATCGCGATCGCCTCATCCTCGGTCTCCGCGCGGAAAACCATGACGACCGGACCGAAGATCTCCTCGTAGTAGGCGTTCATCTCCGGTGTCACATCGGTCAGGACGGTGGCTTCCAGGTAGGCGCCAGGCCCGATTCGGTTTCCACCGGTGCGCAGCGTCGCGCCCTGCCGCACCGCGGTCTCGACTTGAGCGGCTACCTCGTCGGCCGCTGCGATGGACGCCAGCGGCGGCAACGTCGTCGCGGGGTCCGCAGGGTCGCCGGGCACGTAGTACTCCGCGACGCGTTTGGTCAGCCGATCGACGAATTCCTCGTAGATGTCGGCCATCACGATCATCCGCTTCGGCGCGTTGCACGACTGGCCGCAGTTGCGCATCCGGGCCGTGGCGGTGGCCTTGACGGTCTCATCCATGTCGTCGGTGTCCAGCACGATCAGCGGGTCGGATCCGCCCAACTCCAGGACACATCTCTTCAGGTTCTTCCCCGCCTCGGCGGCGACGGAGATGCCTGCTTGCTCGCTGCCGGTCAGCGACACACCCTTGATGCGCGGGTCCGCGAGCACCCACGGGATTTGCTTGCTGGACGCGAAGACGTTCACGTACGCGTCCTCGGGCACTCCAGCGTCGTGCAGTATCTCCTCGATCGCGGCCGCCGACCGCGGGCAGATCGAGGCGTGCTTGAGCAGGATCGTGTTGCCGAGCACGAGGTTCGGCGCCACGAATCTGGCGACCTGGTAGCACGGGAAGTTCCACGGCATGACGCCGAGCAGCGCGCCGATCGGCTCCTTGGCGATGGCCGCCTTGCCGCTCTTGAGCGCCAGTGGCTCGTCCGCCAGCAGCGCCGGACCGTTGTTCGCGTAGTACTCGAAGATGTCGACGACGACGCCGACCTCGCCGAGGCCTTCGTTGATCCGCTTGCCCATCTCCAACGTCATGATCGCGGCAAGGTCTTCAGCCCGTTCGGAGAACAACTCCGCCGCGCGCAACACGATCTCCGCGCGTTCAGCGACCGGCCGACGCCGCCACGATGAGTACCCGCGGTGGACGCGATCGATCGCTGCCCGAACCTCCTCGTCGGTCGTGTTCGCCAGCTCCTCGATCAGTTCACCCGTGGCTGGGTCAGTGACTGAGTACATGAGTGCGTGAGCCTCCGTCCCTTCGGTACGGCGCCTGAGGCAACACCATCAGCCGCGAGTGTATACTGCATACACTCGCCGCGTCGAGATCAAGCACCAGCCCGACCGGCAACCGCACGAGACCGGAAGTCGCAGCGAGCCCGGCACCTCAATGGTCTGGACCACAAAGAACGCTGGCGGCGAAGGTCTCGTAGCGCTGCGAGCAGGACGATTCCGCTCGAACCAGTCCGCGATGAGCGCGGCTGTCGTACTGTGGTCGGCGTTCCGAAAATCGATCTTCGGGAGCGGTGGTTGCGCAAGCTGATACGCCGGGCGCGATCCAGGGCCGACTACACGTGGTTCATGGCCGTCCGCGAATGGCCCGTTCTGGTGTCGGCCCTCGGCGTACTGCTCGGCGCGATCACCATCCTGCCCAGCGCCGTGGGCATCGTGGTGTCGATCATCGCCTTGGTGCTCGGCACCGCCACCTTCATACGTGACCTGCACAACCTGCGGAAGCGGTGGTCCTCCTACGAGTTCTCGCTGATCGCCGCGCCGTTCCCGCACCAGGAGATCCCCGCTCCAGCCGCCTACCCAAAGGCGGAGTACAGCTACCTGCCCAACCGCGGCACCGCGCTGCACGGCGACGAGATCGACCGGACCTTGCAGGAGCGGACCTTCACCGTGCGGCTGGCCGACGAGCCCTACCGGTTACCGCCGGTCCTGCGCGCCACCGCCCCGCACGTACTTCCCATCCGCGCTCGGGGACGGCTGCTGTTCAACGGCCCCGTGGTGGGCATGCACTCCGACCCGCTGCCCGGCGTCGGAAGCGCCGAGATCCATCTGCACCGCACCCGTTTCTTCGACTTCCAGTGCTCCAACGAGCTGTGCGCGATGCGCATCACCAACCGCGAGACAGGTGAGGACTTCGACCCGCGTCGGCGGCTCCTAGCCGACGCCTCCGGCCGGATCCGCACCCTGGCCGCCAGCGAACTCGCAGATGTGGTGGGAATTTCCACGTTGGCGATCACGACCGATGGTCGGCTGTTGCTGGTGAGCCAGTCCGATCGCAACACGGCCAGCCCGCTGCTGCTGGCGCCGTCCGGAAGCGGCTCGCTGGAACCGCGCGACCTCGTTCAGCCCAGCGGTGGCGTTCGCAGCACGCTGGACGACGTCCTGCGAACGGGCATGGAACGCGAACTTCGCGAGGAAACCGGTCTGAGCCCGGATTCCGTTGCGGGCACCAGGATAACGGGGTTCGCACGCTGGCTGGAGCGCGGCGCCAAACCGGAGTTCTTCGGTCTGACCGCGCTTTCGGTGTCGAGCGACGAAGCCCGCCACACGGCACCACGAGGCGCGGAACGCCTGTACAGCTCCGATGTCACCGCTCTGGAAATTGACTTCAGTGCGCTGGGCGGAGAACTCCGCGCCGGTGCCCACATCCTCGACGCCCCGAGCCTCCCGGACACGGCACGAGACGTCGGTTCGCTCCCGCTCATGCTCGCCATCCGCGCCGCAGCGCTCCACCAACTCCACGAATCACCTGCGACCTAACTCGCGTTGCGTTAGGGCGTGTCTCCCACATCGGGTAGGCCACGCGGTGTCCCGTCTCATCGAAGGCGGCGCAGCCTCACTGAATCTGGCGAGATTCAACGACCGGATGCGAACCGGCCCAGCGCGTCACCAACTCATGTCACGCGAGACCTCGACCCGCGCGGCGATGACATCCGGGGTCTCGGTGAACAGCACGCGCCACTATGGTGGACCGATGGCGTCGGTCAAGCAGTTCCAAGTCACCTTCGACTGCGCAGAACCTGAGCGCGTCGCTCGTTTCTGGTGCGAGGTGTTGGGGTACGTCGTACCGCCGCCACCGGAGGGGTTTGCTACTTGGGACGATTTCGATCGCTCGCTGCCGCCTGAGCGTCAGGGTTCAGCGTTCGCCTGCATTGATCCCTCAGGTGTGGGCCCGCGACTGTTCTTCCAGCGCGTCCCCGAAGGCAAGGGCGTCAAGAATCGGCTGCATCTTGACGTGCGGGTCGGCACCGGGCTCGTGGGTGAACAGCGCCTCGCCACACTCGAGGCCGAGTGCGCACGACTGGTCGCGCTCGGCGCGGTACGCGTGCGACTACTGCGTGCCGATGGGGTCAACGAGTCGTGCATCGTGATGCAGGACATCGAAGGCAACGAGTTCTGCCTCGACTGAGGGGCCGCGAACGTGTCTTCGTTCTGTCCCCATGGACCAGGACGAAGAACCGCCCCCGACCTGTCAGGGCGCTGTGGCGCAGACGCCGGATCACGCAGCGCGCCTCACCGCGCACATGGGAGGATACGCCCTAGTTGTCGTCGCGGGCGCGGCGGCGTTCCAGGAAGACTGTGTCGCGCCAGGCGCTTTGGTGTTGGGCGATGCGTTCGCGGAGGCCGACGGTGCGGTATCCGGCGGAGTAGTGCAGGGCGAGGCTGGCGCGGTTCTCCGGGAAAATCGAGGTTTGCAGGGTCCACAGACCGCCGGTGTCAGCCGCGGTGACCTGCTTGTGCAGCAGCGCTTTGCCCACGCCGCGGCCGCGGAAGCCTTCGCCGACGTAGACCGAGGTTTCGCCGACTCCGGCGTAGCATTCCCGGTTGGACACCGGGGCGACGGCGGCCCAACCGGCGATCTCGCCGTCGATTTCGGCGACCCAGCGGTGCTTCGGAATCCACTTGGCTTCCAGGCTTTTCCGGGTTGGTACCTCGGTTTCGAAGGTGGCGTTGCCGGTGGCGATGCCCTCGGCGTAGATCCGCCGCACCGCAGACCAGTCCTCGGAGCGCAGTGCGCGGACGGTGACGTCATCGGGCAGGTCGGTCGGGCAGCGGGGGCGGGCCAACATGCCCATCACGGCCTCCGCGGCGTGCGGCAGCCCGGTGCAGCAGGCGGTGTTCACCGAGACTCTGGTGGCGGTTCCCCGCTTGGACAGCACCATGAACCCGACGTCGGCGAGCTTGCGCAGGTGGTGGGAGCAGGTGGACTGGCTGATGCCCAACTGCTCGGTCAAGGCCCCCACGGTGGTCGAGCCCGCGGCGGCCACGGCGTGCAGGAGTCGGACGCGCATGGGTTCGGCGAGGCAGGCGAACCATTCGGCGTAGGTCGCCGCGGTCTCGGCCGACAGCAGCTGCGTTTCGGGCGTCTCGGGAGCCGTCGTCGTCATGCCACGAGTATCGACACGAATCGATGGTTGCGTCAATCGATCCGCGTCGATACATTCACGTCGTCTTGATCGAGCCTCATCGAAGCCGAGGTCATCCGGTCATGACCGCGGCCCACACCCGGCGCCGATACCAAGCAGGTCTCCTCAGAGGGCGCAGCAGGTGTTTTCGGGTGGGGTGTGCAGGTTGGTCAGGGTGATCCACACCACTTTCGCGGCTGCTGGCGCGACTGCGCTTGACCATGCCGCTGCGGCACAGTTTCGACTGGTATCCATCGACGGAGGTGACGGTTGTGGCGTGGAGTACTCGTGAGATCGCCGAGCTCGCTGGCACGAGCCTGCGGGCGGTGCGGCACTACCACGAGGTCGGGCTGCTCGACGAGCCCGAGCGGCGCGCCAACGGCTACAAGCAGTACGGGGTCGCCCACCTCGTCCGCCTGCTGCGCATCAAGCGCCTGACCGACCTCGGGTTCTCCCTGTCCCAGATCGCCGCCATGGGCGACGCCGACGACCACCCGGAGGAAGCCCTGCGCACCCTCGACGCCGAACTCGCCGCCACCATCGAACGACTTCAACGGGTCCGCGTCGAACTCGGCCTCATCCTGCGCCAATCCGCGCCAACCGACCTCCCACCCGAATTCGCCCCAGCCGCCGCCAAAGCGGAACTGTCCGACGCCGACCGCTCATTCGTCGTCGTCCTGACCAGAGTCCTCGGCCCCCGAGGACTGCAGGCATACGCCGACATGCTGCAGAACTTCCCCGCCCACCCCGCGGCGTCCGAGTTCGACGACCTGCCCGCCGACGCCGACGAACAGACCCGCCAGGACGTGGCCGAGCGCTTGGCCGACTACGTCCGCGCGCTCTACGCACAGCACCCCGGGCTGCGGGACATCGACGCCGACGCTCCGGGAGGCTCGCACTTCGCCTCGCGAACGCTCAGCAAGGCCCTCCAGGACCTCTACAGCCCCGCCCAGATCGACGTCCTGCGCCGCCTGCCGCCACTCCTCCGCGAAACACCACGCGCCAACCCCGCCTGACCGCAAGGAAACGACATGAATCAACCACTGCCGCCAGCGCCTCGCACGCCGACGCGGACGGCTTCCTCGACATGGCTGCCATTGCGCGCAGCGTGCGACGTCAGCCTTCATGAGCAGGGAGGTCAGACCCCGACCCGGAAGCTTCGTTGTTCCTCGCGCACCCGGTATCGGTAGCGCAACGGGGACTCTCCCACCTCGCGTTTGAACGCATTGCTGAAAGCACTTTCCGAGGAGTACCCCAGTTCCACCGCAAGTGATCCGACGCCCACGTCGCCGTCCCGGAGAGCGCGCTGCGCCAGCAGCATCCGCCAGGTTGAGGTAGGCCAGCGGCGGCATGCCTGCCACCATCCGGAAGCGTTCGGCGAACGACGTCCGCGACATCGCCGCGGCACGCGCCAACTCCTCCAGCCGCCAGGCTCTTCCCGGTTCGGTGTGCATCAGGGTCAGCGCCGGACGCAGTCGTTCGTCGGTCAGCACCCGTAGCCATCCCGAGGGCAGTTGTGCCTGCTCGACATAGGCCCGCAGCACTTCGAGCAGCAGGAGCTGGCCATGCTGCCGGATCGCGAACGCCGAGCCGATCCGGTTACCGGCCACCTCGTCTAACAGCCGGTCAAGACTGCCGCGCAGGTTGGTCGCGGTGGCGGCCGAGGCCCGGACGTGTCCGACCGGCGGGAGCGCCTGCAGCAGCAGTGCCTGACCGGCCGGGTTGAGGTCGACGCGGCCGCCGATGACGACGTCGTCGGTACCGCTGTCGGCTCCGATGAGGCGAGTGGCGGGATCGTTCTCCTCGGGGATGATCTCGCGGGGCGGGCCGTCGCCGGTGCCGCCACCGAGCTCCAGCCACGACCGGTTGTTCAGGATCGCGACGTCGCCCGCCTCAAGCTCGATCGGACCGTCGATGCCGTCGGTGGTCAGCCGGGCCCGGCCGCACACCACCGCGATGAGCTTCAGCGGGTCCTGCACGACGGCACTCGACACCCACGGGCCCCGCACCGCGAACCCGCCGGTCAGGAGTCCGCGGATCTCAACGAGGTCGAACACCTCGGACAGTTGATCGACCATGTTCGTACTATCGCGCAAGAAATGCGGACTCACAACTATTCAGAGTACGGACGGCTGGCCGCAGTCTGACACCATGACTCAGAACACGGCGCACCAGCAACGCCCCATCGGATCCGGCTTCACCGCCGCATCGACCGCCGACGAGGTGCTCCAGGGCATCGACCTGTCCTGCACCAACGTCGTCATCACCGGGGGCCACCACGGGATCGGCCTGGAGACCACCCGTGCACTCAGCAAGGCTGGCGCATCCGTCACCGTGGCCGCGCGCAACCCGGACCGCGCCGCTTCCGCGCTGGCCGGGATCGAGCGTGTCGAGACCAGTCAGCTGGACCTCCTCGACCCGGCCTCGATCGACGCCTTCGCGGCCCGCTACCTCGACTCCGGCCGCCCGCTCCACATCCTCATCAACAACGCTGGCATCATGGGCGGCGACTTGGTCCGGGACGCTCGCGGCTACGAAGCGCAATTCGCGACCAACCATCTCGGCCACTTCCAGCTGACCCTGGGCTTGCTGCCCGCGCTGCGCGCCGCGCACGGTGCCAGAGTCGTCAACTTGACCTCCGGTGGCAACCGCCTGTCCGACATCCGCTGGGACGACCCGCACTTCACCACCGGCTACGACGCCATGGGCTTGCTCGGATACGGCCAATCCAAGACCGCCAACGTCCTGTTCGCGGTCGAGCTGGACCGTCGATGGGCCGAAGACGGAATCCGCGGCTACGCCGTGCACCCAGGCATCGTGCAAGGCACGAACCTCGGGCCCTGGCTGGCCGAGGGCGAGGAGCGGACGCCTTGGCTGAGCGACGACGAACTGCGGGCCATGGGACTGATCGACGATTCCGGTCGGCAGATCATCGATCCCGACCGCGAGATGAAGACGCCGCAACAAGGGGCCAGCACCAGCGTGTTCGCCGCGACCAGCCCGCTGCTCGCCGAGATCGGCGGTGTCTACCTGAAGGACAACGACATCTCACCGCTGGACACCCCGAAACCCATCAACTTCGGTGCCGAGCAAGACATCCCGTCCGACGTCGTACCGCACGCGATCGACCCGGAATCGGCAAAACAGCTCTGGGAGCTGAGCGAGCGACTGCTCAATGCGTAAAACCTCGCCGCCATCACGACGCGAAGCGCTGAGCGAGTCAGCAGGTCGTCGAACGGGGCGTATCCGGATGCATCGCACTCGGATACGCCCGAACCTTTTCGACGCCGGATGAATTGTCAAGTCCCGTAGATCGCATCGATGTTTGCTGGCGTATTCCTCCGGGTACGCCGCGCCCGACCCGAAAGGGCCCAAACCTCCGGTCGGCTGTCTCCCGACGAGAAACCGCAGTCGTGTTGGATGCCACCAAGGAGCAGAAGATGACCACACAGCACGCGCAGAGCGTTGAATGCCGATCATTCGACGAACCAGACGAGGTCCGCGAGTTCGAACACGGGCGCATCGAGGTGCTGAACATGGCGGGCGGCGCCATCGGACGCTTGGTGCTGCACCCCGGCTGGCAATGGAGCCAGCACGTCAAGCCCATCGTCGGCACCGAATGGTGCGAAGCCCCGCACTTCCAATATCACGTCGGCGGAACGATCCATGTCCAGATGTCCGACGGCACCGAATTCGACGCGGGACCTGGCTCGGTCAGCTCCCTGCCGCAAGGCCACGACGCCTGGGTTGTCGGCAACGACGATGTGATCCTCATCGACTGGTATGCCGCCAGCGACTACGCGAAACAGGCTTGACGCTCCCGCGCAAGGCCGATCTGGCAACGAAAAATCTTCTGCGGACACGCCACCGAGGAAGTGCCTTCTGCTCAGCGGGAAATCTGGGGACATCATTGGCGTCCGAAAGAACTGCGCGGGCCGCATGGGGAAAGCGTCGGCCGACTGGATCGAGGGGCGTTCAGCGTCTTGAACGGACGGAGTGAAACGATATAAACCGCACCTTGGGAATCGTTGTGCCAAAGCGAAGAAGCGAAAACTTCGCGGAGGGCGGGCAAAACCCACGTTCCAGCAGTTCACGAGGTTCGGCCAGTTTCAGCCAGTCGTCTTGACGTCGGCGAAGCGTTCGCCATACGGTATGTTATTGAAACGATTCATCGAGTCGAATTGTCGCCCTTCTCGTGTCGACACCGTGATCGCTTCCCGCATCGACCGAACCAGGAGACCTGATGCCCCGAATCTGCTTCGTCCTGCAGGTCAAGCCGGATCGAATCGACGAGTACCGGGAACGGCACCGCCACGTGTGGTCGGAGATGCGCCGCGCGCTGTCCGAGGCCGGGTGGCAGAACTACTCGTTGTTCCTCCGCCCGGACGGGATGTTGATCGGCTACCTGGAATGCGAGGACTTCGAGGCTTGCCGGGCGGCGATGGCCGCCACGGAGGTCAACGCCCGCTGGCAGACCGAGATGAGCGAGTTCTTCACCGGGAACGGCGATTCCGCGCCGGACGCCGCCATGCAGCCGATCGAGGAGATCTTCCACCTCGACGGACGCTGACAGGCACCAGCCGACCCGATCGCTCGACCAGACCCGGCGGTGACCCCTGCCGCTGCTCGCGACCGTTCGCTGAGCTCCTGCAAATTCCACATCGGACGGGATCGCGATCGCTGCGTTGGGACGTCCGGCACATCAGTCGTGCCATCAGGCCGAAGGAGGAGCAGCAGGTCGATCGCGCCAGTCGGCCAACTGCCGGTGCGCTTCCTCGAGCGCGCGATAAACCTCCTGGTAAACGGCATACAGCGGCTGGAGACGGCTATGCGCCGTCTCGTGTGGCGTGAAAACGCGTTCAACCCGGACCGCAGTGGTAGCGGTCTCGATGTCGGGATACACGCCCGCGCTCACCGCACCCAACAGGGCGGCACCGAAACCGGCCGCGTCGGATACCCGTAGGCGGCGGATGGGACGGCCGAGCACGTCGGCGTGGATCTGGGCCCACAGGTCGCTGCGCGCTCCGCCGCCGACGAACGCGAGTGAATCGAATTCCCAGCCGACCGCGCTTTCCACGGCATCGAGCACCTGCCGGGCCGACATCGCGACGCCCTCCAGCACAGCCCTGGACATCTCCGCGCCGGACGTCGCGGAACTCAGACCGAGGAAGCTGCCCCGCACTTCGGAGTCCCACAGCGGTGCGCGCTGTCCCATCAGGTGGGGCGTGAAAACCACACCCGAAGATCCAGCCTCGACATGTTGTGCCTCCCGCAACACGGCTTCGATGCTGTCCCCGCGAACCTGGCTCCACCAGCGCAACGCGTCACCTGCGGCCCGGGTCGGCCCCGCGTGCACGTGCGCCCCCCAGAGCGGGGGAAGGCTGAGGATCCGACTGCTCTGCGCCGGACCCGAGGACACACCGGCGACAACCAGCGAAGTCCCGCAGGAGACCATCGCACGACCGGGCACCGCGGATCCGGACCCGACGATGTCACCGACGCTGTCGGTTGCTCCAGCCGATACCGTCGCCGCACCCGTGGTGACAGTTGTATCCGTCACTTCGCCCAAAGGTGCCGTGAGATCGTGGATGGGAGGGAGTCGGTCCGCTAGTCCGTCGACCAATCCGACGGCCTGCGGTACATACGAATTCCCGTCACGGTTGGTCAGCCGGACGACGGAAAGCTGGTCTGTCGCGATCTTTCCGGTCAGCTTCGCCACGACGAAGTCCTTCGGGCCGAGCATCCACCGCGTGCGTTGCCACTTCTCCGGCTGGTTTCGGTCAAACCATGCGGCACGCGCCGGTGCGAAGGACGCGTCGAAGGTCATCGGCCGACCCCAAGCGCGGATCTTCTCATCGACCGTGAATCCGGCGTCCTGCTCGATCGCGATTTCCCGGCACCGCTGATCCTGCCAGAGGATCGCTGGCGCGAGCGGCTGCAGGTGCTCGTCAACGAAGAGGTGGGTGTTGACCTGTCCGACGACACCGATCGAACGGACCTGGACCCCTGGCAGGTCCGAAATGACGGCTTCGATCCCGCGCACGCACCCGCGCCACCAGTCGAGCGCATCCTGTTCGGCCCAGCCCGAACGGGGGCGGGATACGGCGATGCCGGTCCGCTCGACTCGAATCAGTTGCCCCTGCGGGGAAAAAGCGGCGACCTTGACTGATGTCGTTCCTACGTCGACCCCGATGATCACGGCCGTCATGATCGATAGGCCTTCCGGACGAACTTACCGACCATCATCTGCCTCCAAGAACCAGTTGGACGCCGCCGTGGAGCCCGATGTCGGTGACCGGCCAGGTGCGAATCTCGCAGCGTGCACTGCGTGATCCTCCGCAAGGGAACTCCCCCAGGCCAGCCTTGCAGGTGGCCGTGTTGGGTGTTCCCCGCGGCCACTGACGCGTGCGCGAAAGGCCGGGGAATATCCCGTGGCGTGGCAGCGTCGTCACTTTTATTGAAGCCTCAACTATGGAGGGCGACGTGACCAGCATGCCCGTTGTCTACCTCAGCCACGGCTCCCCAAGACTGGCGGATGACCAGCGCTGGAAGGGCGAACTCACCGACTGGTCGGCAGAACTGCCGAGGCCAACGGCAATCCTGATCATCTCGGCCCACTGGGAGGAGGCACCGCTGACGCTCGGCGCGACCACCACCGCGCCGCTGGTGTACGACTTCTGGGGCTTCCCCGAGCGGTTCTACCAGGTCACCTACGAAGCACCCGGCGCGCCGCAGCTCGCCGCGAAGGTGCGCGGGCTGCTGCGGTCGACCGGTACGCCACTGCGCGACGACCCGGTGCGCGGACTGGACCACGGCGCGTACGTGCCGTTGGCCGAGATGTACCCGGACGCCGACATCCCGGTGCTGCAGATCTCCATGCCGACCCTCGCCCCCGAGGAGTTGCTGCGCCTGGGCGGTAAGCTCGCGCCGCTGCGCGACGAGGGCGTGTTGATCATCGGCAGCGGTTTCTTCACGCACAACCTGTCCGGCATGGACCGGTCGGACCGGGATGCCGCTGCCCAGGCGTGGTCGAGCGAGTTCGACGACTGGGGCCGCCGGGTAATTGCCGAGCGCGACGTCGACTCGCTGATCGACTTCGAGAACAAGGCCCCAGCCGCCCGGCTGGCACACCCGACGAGCGACCACCTCGTTCCGCTGTTCGTGTCCCTCGGCGCGAGCCTTGATCGAGGTGATCAACCCCGAGCGGTGATCGAAGGCTACTGGCACGGACTCGCGAAGCGGTCGGTCCAATTCGGCTGATGCACTGACTCGGGACGATCCGCTGTGGTGGTGTGGCTCTGGACCGGGTCACAGCCAGTTGCGGCGTTTGAAGACCGCGTACAGGCCGAGGCAGACCGCCAGCATCAGGACGAGGGCGAAGGGGTAGCCGATGCCCCAGTGCAGTTCGGGCATGAAATCGAAGTTCATCCCGTACACGGTGCCGATCAGGGTCGGGGCGAACAGGATCGCCGCCCACGCGGAGATCTTCTTGATCTCCTCGTTCTGCGCCAAGCTGGCCTCGGTCATCTTCTTCATTTCCTCGTTCTGCGCCTGGGTGACCAGCGTGGCGTTGACCGTGAGGATGTTGTCCAGCAATTGCCGGAACCCGTCCGCCCGCTCCGCGACAGTGGTGGCGTGGTCGGCCACGTCCCGCAGGTACCGCTGCAGCTCCTCGTCGATGCCGTACTTCTCGAAACCCGCCTCCAAGCTGCGCAGGATCCCCAGCAGCGGACGAGTCGCCCGCTGGAACTCGATGACCTCCCGCGACAACTCGTAGATCCGCCGCGACACGTGCGGATCAGCACCGAAGACCTCGGTCTCGATCTCGTCGATGTCGTTCTGCAGACCCGCGATCACCGGCGCGTAGCCGTCCACGACGTTGTCCAGCAGCGCATACAGCACCGCCTCCGGGCCGCGCCGAAGCAGTTCCGGGTCGGCTTCCATCCGCCGCCGCACCGCCGCCAGGTCCGGCGCCTGGCCGTGCCGGACGGTGAGCACGAAGTTCGGGCCGATGAACAGGTGCAGCTCGCTGAAGCTGACCTCCTCGGCCTCGTCCAGGTACCGGGCCGCGCGCAGCACCACGAACAGCGTCTCGCCGTAGCGCTCGATCTTGGGACGCTGGTGGGCGACGATCGCGTCCTCCACTGCGAGCTTGTGCAGGCCGAACTCCTCGGCGGCGGCCAGCAGCTCCTCCTCGGCTGGCCGGTAAAGCCCGATCCAAGCCATGGTGCCCTCCGCACCGGGCAGGTACCGGTAGGTCTCGGCGAGGCTGGACGGGGTCGCCACCCGGCGACCGTCGCGATAGATCCCGGTATCGACCAGCGGCCGGTCCGCCAACGGCACCTCGGAATCGGAGCGCGGCTCCATCGACTTCTCGGGCGAGGCAGCACGCTGATCATCAACCGACCGAGCACGCTTGGACGGACGCAGCACACGCGGACGCCACTCAGGCACAAGACACCTCCGAACGAGGACGACGGACACGAGCATCAGCCACCAGAACGGCCGGGACGAGCACGATCAGCAATAACTAGGAGGTTGGCTGCTCATCGCGGCCCCACCCCCTTTGCGCCCAGCCTCGTACGGAACCCATCCAGACTACCTCCGACCGCGGGCCCCGCCAGGATCACGGCAACCGCTGCCCCAAGAGCAACGAACACCCGGTGGCGCGAACGTCCCCAGCACCGCCCACCGAGCGGTACCGCAGGCGTCGGGATTCATGCGCGGACAGCCGTTCGCGACAACAGGAAACGTACGATCCGCAGGTGGATCGGGCGCACGGAAAACCACATGACTCGGCCCGCGGGGCGGCGGTATTCGAGGAGAGTGGCGAACGTGAGCACCGCGGCATCGGTACGCAGCACGAGATTTGCTCGGACACCAATCCATCCCGCAGTCCCGAGGCGGGCGCTGGAGGTCTCGCTGTCCTCGATCTCCCAGCCGAGCACGTACTCGGTCGATGGGAACGGGCCGAGTCGGACACTGATCGCCCGCCATGCGAGCCGCAAGCCCATCCGCGCGGGTACGGGCAGCGACTCGAAGATCTCCCGCAACCATTCCTCGGCACTTCGATGATCCGCGCTGGGGACCGCCATCTGAAAGGCGTCCGCATAATCGACGCTGTTCAGTGACGAATAGGAACGGATTTCGTCGCTGACGGGAACCAAACTGACGATGCCCACGGCGGTTGACGGTAGCGGATTCGCGCAGAGCCCGAGGAGCTGCCGCGCTTCTTTCGGCTCAGCAAGCCGCCATTCCGATGTGCCGCTTCCGTTCCGCATTCAGACGCAGCAGGTTTCGCGCTTCGGCGAGGTTCGCGATGAGCGTGCACGACGGGTGGCGGATCGCGTGGCTCCGCCGAATTGCGTGCTCGCGGTTCCCGTCCAGGCGGGTTGGCAGGTGCCCGCGGGCGGCGGTGGAGCATTCGATCGAATAGGTCTAGACGACGCACCCTCGTCGACCTACGGTGCACAAGGTCATCGCTGGTGGCACGCGTGTGGCCGGAAAACTGCATCAGGAGGACCAGGTGCCGATCTTCGCACGGCGGGGACTTCTGCTCGCCGGAACGCTGGTGATGGGGCTCGGCAGCATCGCCGCGCCGCCGAGCGAGACAGGCGCGATCGGGGGCACGACCCGCCGGCTTTCTGGCAGGTCCGCGACGTCGCCTGCGGCAATCCTCGCGGTGACATCCTGCGGGACTACGTGACCTCCGCGCGGGAAGCGGGGCTGAAGGTCGGCGTGTACCTCTCGCCCGCCGATGGTGCCGAGTTGCCAGCCGAGTTCTTCGCCCAGGAGGTCCAGCGGATCGAGGACAAGATCGCAGCGGGCGAGCCGCTCACGATCGAGGAGCAGGCGACCTACGAAGACCGGGCGCTCTCCCCGTCTGGTCAGGGCCGGTACGGCTCGGGCAGCGCGGTCACCGAACGCACCATCCCCACCCTGGTACCGAACGATGATCGGGTGGCCGCGCTCGCATCCGGGGAGTTCCCCCGGTTCACCGTCCGCGAGGACGACTACAACGCCTACTACCTCAACCAGCTCTACGAGCTGTTCACCGAGTACGGACCGATCGACGAGCTGACGACAGGAAGATTCCGATGATCTCGTCCGTCCAGACCCGGCTCCGCCGGTTGGCCACTGTCGTCGCGGCCGGAGCCGTTCTAACCGCCCTGGTGACCATCCCGCCCGCGACCGCAACCACGCCGCTGCCGCCGGTTGCCCCGACGCCGCAGTCCATCAATCGCGTCTCGTCGGACGTGCCCTTGCCCGACCAGGTGGTGGTCGTGACCGACGAGCACACCGATGCGGCGGCATCGGACCTGCTCACATCGCTGCTGCGGCAGCATGGTGCGGACGCGGTGACCACGGTCGCGCCGGGCGAGGAAGCGGGTCTCGGCCACCGGCTGATCGTCCGGCTCGGCGACCCCGAGCGCGCCGACGTCACCCGCGTCCTCGGTGAGCTGACCGTTCCCGACCAGGCCGAGGGGTACGTCCTGCGCACCGCGCTCTCCCCGCAGGCGGCCGAGCTGGCTATTGGCGGCCGTGACGCGGCTGGCCAGTACTACGGGGTGCAAACCCTGCGCCAGCTGTTCGTGCGGTCCGGTCAACGCTGGGCCATCGGCGGCGCGGGAGTGCGGGACTGGCCGAACATGGGTCTGCGCGGCTCGATCGAAGGCTTCTACGGTCCACCGTGGACAACCGCCGATCGGCTGCGGCAGCTCGCGTTCCTCGGCGAGGTGAAGGCCAACGCCTACATCTACAGCGCCAAGGACGACGTGTACCTGCGGGACCAGTGGCGTGATCCGTATCCGCCGGAGGAGCTGGCCACACTCGGCGACCTCGTCCGAACCGCGGGCGCCCACCACGTCGAGTTCACCTACGCGCTTTCGCCCGGTGTGTCGATCTGCTTCTCCTCCCCGGCAGATGTGGCCGCCGTGATCGCGAAGTTCCAGGCGGTTTACGACCTCGGCGTCCGGTCGTTCTCGCTGCCGTTCGACGACATCTCGTACACGAAGTGGAACTGCGACGGCGACCAGGCCGCCTTCGGTGATCCCGGCCAGGCCGCGGCCGGTCGCGCTCAGGTGTCGCTGCTCAACACGATCACCGAGAACTTCGTCAAGACCCACGAGGGCGCGCGGCCGCTGCAGACGGTGCCGACCGAGTACAGCGACCTGTCGGATTCGCCGTACAAGACCGAACTGCGCGAGCACTTGGACCCCTCGGTGGTCGTGCAGTGGACCGGCACGGACGTCGTGCCGCCCAGCATCACGACCGACGAGGCGAAGCAGGTCTCGGCCGTCTACGGCCGCAAGGTCTTCCTGTGGGACAACTACCCCGTGAACGACTACGAGCAGTCCGCCGGTCGGCTGCTTCTCGCGCCGTACGACAAGCGGGAAGCGGGGCTTTCCGAGCACCTGAGCGGAATCGTCGCCAACCCGATGAACCAGGAGACCGCCAGCGAGGTCGCCGAGTTCGGCGCGGCGGACTTCGCCTGGAACGACGCGGGGTACGCAGCGCAACGCTCCTGGCCGCTGGCGCTGGCTCGGCTGGCGGGCGGTGATCCTCAGGCCAGCGCGGCACTGGAGGTGTTCGCCGACCTCGAACACCTGGCCCCGACATTCGGTTCGACACCGTGGCAGCCGCAAGCTCCGGTGCTCGCGGCGAAGGCGGCGGAGTTCTGGCACGAATGGCAAGCGGGCGACCGCTTCCGCGCCGCACAAGAACTGCGCGCGTACGCCGTGCGCATCCGCGACGCGGCCGCCGTGATCCGCGACGGCCGGGTAACCGACTCGTTCGTCGCCGAAGCGGGACCCTGGCTGGACGCCACCACGCTGTGGGGCAGCGCCATGGTCGACCAGCTCGACGCCCTGGTGGCCGCGGCACACGGCGACAGCCTGGCGGCGCAGCGGTTGACCGCCTCGGCCGACGCCTTCACCAGCAAGGCGAAGGCGGTGCGGACCGGCAACACCAACCGCTGGGGAATCCGCCAACCTCTGATCGGCGACGGCGTCCTCGACACTTTCATCGCACAGGCGCGGGCGGCCACCGTCGGCTGAGCACCAGCTCGACGATCGGGTTCGCCCGCCAACCCGATCGTCGAGCGCAGCGTCGAGATTTCTTCAGCCGCACCTGGACGAGACCGACTACTGCTGCCGCTGCGCGATGCCCTTCATGCACCATTCGCCGTTGGTCACGCCGAGCACGACGTCGACCGGAATGGTCTGCGTTTGGCCCTGCGCGCTGAGTGTGAGGTCCACGGGTGTCAGCGCCTCGCTGTCCAGCGACTGGTGCGGTGGACCGGACTGCTTGGCGGACTGGATGAGCTGCAACGCCTCCGGCGGAAGCTGCGGGGAAAGCTTTCCATCGGGACTGCGACAGGAGGCCTGTTCCAGGCCACCGGCGTTCTTGCTGGCCAGGGCTGCGGTGACCTCCGACGCCTTGCCGTCCGGTTTGCCCGGTCCGACGAGGAAGTCCGGCTTGACGAACCCGACAAACGCAAGGCCGACGACGATGCCCGCGAGCGCACCGCTGCCGAGACCGACGAGCAAGCCCTTCTTGCCCCCGCGCCGCTGGGCAGCTGAGGTGTCCGCGGCCTCGGTGTCGACGACTTCGGTGTCCGTGGGCTCCGCAGGCTGCTCCTCTGCAGACGGTGCATGTTTTATGGCCTCGCCCTGGCTTTTGGCCAGGGCCGTGTCCGTGTCCTGCTGCTCAGGGCTGTCCCCAACCGCTGACTCTCCGCCTGTCGACTCTTCAGCCCGGCCCGGTTCGGTCATCGCAGATACCTCCCCACTGCGCCCCTACGAGCGCTAACGCCGCAAACGTGATGCCACCTCATGATGGCCCACGGTGTCAGCTAGCTAATGCCTGGGCGGTAACGCCGCCCCAGGGACGTGCCAGCGAGAGTGGTACGCCTCACATGACGGCGCCGACTGCAACTCGCCAACTCCTCTCAGGAGAATGGCGATTTCGCGCGAAATCGGCACCGGTCCGCAACCCGATCCACGCAGGGCAGCTCTTGAACGTTTCAACCGGTTGCGTTGCTCGGCCTGATCGATAGCAGTCCGAGCAACGCGGGCCTTTTCGTCGTCGCCGCGCTCGCCCGATGGATGCAGCACGGCCTGCCGGAGCCCGAGATCTGGCGCAACCGCAACGCCAAACGGGCGAAGTCCCGTCTCCTCCCCCGACAGGTTGCGGGAGCACGGTGCTGGCCCGCCGCAAGTTCGGCCGCCGCAGGCGTTGACGACGCGCTCGGCGACCGACTAGATTTCATGAAACGTTTCATAAATTCACATCGCCGAAACGCATGCGGCCGGGTCCGGTGGGTTCGGACGCGTTCGACGTCCCCGCTTCCACGTGCGCAGTTCTGCCAATCACGGAGGTGCGAAGTCATGCTCAACCGCAGGCGATTCATCTACGGCGGAGCACTCGCAGGTGTGGCGCTCGCGAACAGCTCCTTGCTCGCGTCGGCCACGGCGGTTCCCGGCCCGGACGTCCTCGGCGATTCACCCGACTTGCGATGGCCTGCTTTCGACCAGGAGACGCGACCGTGGACCCGTTGGTGGTGGCACGGCAGCGCGGTGACCGAGCAAGGGTTGCGGGCCGAGCTCGACGAACTCGCCAGGAGCGGTTTCGGTGGCGTCGAAGTGCAACCCATCTATGAAGCCCAAGGCTACGAAGACCGCATTCGCCCATACCTGAGCCAGGAATGGCTCGATGCGCTGGACACCACGATCCGGCACGCCGACCTCCGGGGCCTGGGAGTCGATCTGACAACGGGGTCGGGCTGGACGTTCGGGGGTCCGTGGATCAGCCCGAACCAGAGCGCCGGACGCGTCCTGGTCGAACGCTGGGAGCTTCGAACCGGCGAACGGCTCGACGCCGAGGTCAAGACCGTCCACCCGCCGCACCCGGGCCTCGTGGACGAGGAACGCCTGTCCCGCCCGGACCTTCGGCCGCCGATGGAACCGATCCCCGAACCGCCGCTGGCCGCGCTCGTGGCCCGCGAGGTCGGCACGGGGAACACCGTTGACCTGACGGCTCGGGTGGGCGCGGACCGGAAGCTGGACTGGACGGCGCCGCCGGGGACCTGGCAGCTGACCGGCCTGTTCAGCGGCTGGGTCCTGAAGCGGGTGGAGCGGGCGGGGCCGGGCGGCAAGGGGCTGATGGCGGACTACTTCGACGCCGACGCGATCCACCGCCACCTGGCCCACTTCGGCGATGCGCTCGGGCGATCACGGCGCGGCATCCGGGCCCTGTTCCACGACTCCTTCGAGCTGGAGCGGATGAACTGGACCCACCGGATCGTCGATGAGTTCCCGCGCCTGCGGGGTTATCCGTTGACGCCGCACCTGGCCGAGGTGTTCGACGCGCAGAACAGCTCCGACACTCGCGCTCGCGTCTTGTCGGACATCCGGGAGAGCTTCTCGGACCTGTTCCTCGAAAAATTCGCGCGGCAGTGGGCCGATTGGAGCGCCGACCGGGGATGGCTCACCCGCAACCAGGCGCACGGCTCGCCCGCCAATCTTCTCGACGTGTACGCGGCGGCCGACATCCCCGAGACCGAGTTCACCGGCGGCAAGATCATCCCCATCCCAGGGCTGCGGGCCGGCGCGGAGCCCCGCCACCCACCGAAGTCCCTGGTGTGGCGCATGGCGGCGTCGGCGGCGCACTTGTACGACCGGAAGCTGGTCGGAGCCGAGACCATGACGTGGCGTGATGAGCACTACCACGTGTCGTTGTCCCAGGCGAAGCCCGAAGTCGACGTGCTGTTCGCGGCGGGGATCAACCACGTGGTGTTCCACGGCACGACATATTCCCCCGAGGACGCCCCGTGGCCGGGACTGTCGTTCTACGCCAGCACCCAGTTCCGCCCGGCCAACACCTGGTGGCGTCACATGCCGGAGCTGACCGCCTACATCACCCGGTGCCAGTCAATCCTGCAGAACGGCAAGCACGGCAACGACGTGCTCGTGTACTGGCCGCAGCACGACCTGTGGGCTAGTCCTGACGGCGGTGGTGGCGCCGAGGAAGAAGTGGAACTGACACCGGATTACACCTGGGACGGAAACTCGTGGATGTACCCGCATCCCACCGGGGCCGACGCTGTCGCGAGCGCGCTGGAAACCAGCGGCTGGCAGTTCGACTGGGTGTCCGACCGGCAGCTCAGCGAGTTCTCCGCGAGAAGTGCCGAGGTTTCGAACGAGCACTGCTCGTACTCGGCCGTCGTGGTCCCCGGTGCGAAGCTGATTCCGCTGGAAACCCTTGAGCACCTTCACGAACTGGCGTCCGCGGGTGCGACGATCATCTTCGCCAGCGGTTTGCCCACCGACGTCCCTGGTTTGGCAGACCTGGACAGCCGTCGGGCGCGCTTGCGCGAACTTCTGTCGAAGTTCACCGCGCAGCCGCGCGGCAACGGTGGCGTCCACCAGGTCGGTGCGGGCAGTGTCGTGATCGCCACCCGTGATGGTGAACTCGATCAGGGCTTGGCCGGGGCCGGTGCGGTCCGCGAGCCATTGGCCGACTCGGGGCTCAACGTGCTGCGCCGAAGCCATGACGGCGGGGACTACCTCTTCTTGGCGAACCTGACCAGCGCCGCCGTGGATGGGTGGTGGGCCATCGGGAACGAAGCCGCCTCGGTCATCGCCCTCGATCCGTTGCGGGACGAGCGTGGCGCGGCGGAATCCCAGCCGCGAAACGGGGAAACCCACGTCCGAGTCTTGCTCGCTCCTGGAGAAAGCCTCTTCCTGAAGACGTTCCGGCGACAGCGACTGGACGTTCCCGACTATCGGATGCTGGTTCCGACCGGACAGCAGCACGACGTGGCGGGGTCCTGGTCGGTGGAATTCCTCGAAGGTGGGCCGAGCATCCCGCAGCCGCGCACCCTCGAATCGCTCGTCTCCTGGACCGAGCTCGACGCCGAGGAATCGGAGTTCTCCGGCACCGCCCGCTACACCGTGCGGTTCCAGGCGCCGCCGGGAGCCGAAGGGCGAAGCTGGGTGCTCGACCTCGGCGACGTGCGGGAAACCGCGCGTGTCCGGCTGAACGGACGTGATCTCGGGACCGCCTGGGCGATCCCGTTCCGGCTCCCGGTGAATGGCGCTGTCGAGCCCGGCGAGAACGTGCTGCAGATCGAGGTTACGAACCTGGCGGCGAATCGGGTGCTCGCACTCGCGCGGCGCGGCGAGCTCCCGAACCCCGCCTACATGCAGTGGCGGACGAAGCAGCCGCCGCAGGAATGGGCCCCGCAACCGTCCGGACTGCTCGGCCCTGTCCGCCTTGTCGAAGTGCAGGGCTGACCAAGCGGTTGGCGTGTTCTCCGCGAGACGGGTCGTCAGCGGTCGACAGCGTTGGAGACGTCGGCCCAGCGGTCGAGCTCCGCGAGGCGTGCGTGCAAGGCCGTGCGCATGTCGGCGGCGCTGGAGGTTCCCAGGGCCAAGCGCAGTGGCGGAGTTTCGGCGTCCACGGCGGCCAAGATGCCTTCGGCCACGCGCACCGGCGTTGAGAAGGCCGTCGGCGGCAGTTCGCTGATGGCTTTCTGGGTGGTGCGCACGGTCTCGTCGTAGCTGGGGATCGCGTCGGCCAGGTCCAAGTTGGACAGAAACGCGGTCGAGGTCGGACCGGGCTGGATCAGGGTGACCTTGATACCCAGCGGGGCGAGTTCGGCGACCAGCGCGTCGGTGAGTCCTTCGACCGCGTACTTGCTGGCGGCGAGCAATCCCACGCCGGGATGGGCGGTCTGTCCGTACAACGAGGAACCCTGCAGAACGTGTCCCGAGCTCTGTTGGCGCAGCACGGGCAGGGTGGCTCGCAGGACGTTCAGGACGCCGAAGACGTTGGTGTCGAAGAGTGCACGGGCCTGGACGTCGCTGGCCTCTTCGACGGCGCCGAACAGGCCGTAGCCCGCGTTGTTGGCAACCACATCGATGCGGCCGAAGGCAGCGGCAGCCCGGTCGACGGCCGCACGCACGGAGGCTTCGTCGCGCACATCGGTGTCGATGGCGATCAGCTTGCCAGGGTGTCGTTCGGCGAGGTCGCGGATTTGATCGGCCTTGCGGGCTGCTGCGGCGACGTTGTCGCCTCGCCCCAGAGCCAGTGCGGTGAGTTCGCGACCGATACCGGAGGTGGCGCCGGTAATGAACCACGTGCGGACGGCGGCGGTGTTTGCTGAGTTCGTCATGGTTGCCACCGTAGTCTTATAGACGACAACATCACAAACTATTTGCTTGCATATGTTGCTTGTCACCTTGTTTTGATGATATCGAAGCAGTAGGCTTCGGTCATGCCGGACATCGCAGGGAACCCGACTGGACGCGCGCCAGTGGACCTGCTGTTGAGGTTCGTGAACACACGGGCGGACGCCGGTGGGCGGACGGAGCAGTTCGGCGACGCTGCGGGATTCAACGCCTGGCTGGCGCAGTCGGGCCTGGAGGCGGGAGAGCCGATCGCCTCGGCGGCCGATGCCGCCAGCGCCCGCGAACTCCGCGACGCGCTGGTCACGGTGATGCTGGCGCATTCCGGAGACGAATCCCTGCCCGCAGCCGCGGTCGACGCCGCAGAGCAGCACCTGCGCCGCATCGCGGCGCGATATCCGCTGGTGCCGGTCATCACCGTCGACGGAGCCGAGCTGATCTCGGAACAGACCGGAGTGCCTGGGGTGTTCGGCACGGTTCTCGCGGCCGTGACCGAATTCGCCCAGCGCGGCGACTGGGGACGGGTCAAGGCGTGCCGCAACCCACCGTGCCACTTCGGTTTCTTCGACCGCACCCGCAACGCCTCGGGCGCCTTCTGCAGCTCCGGATGCCGTTCCCAAGCGTCGATGCGCGCCTACCGCCAACGACGCAAGCAGTCCTGACCAACGCGCCCGAAAATAGTGCAGGCCCGCCGGAGATCGGCGGGCCTGCACTATTCGGGGCGGGTACTGGCCGGTCAGGCGGCGTAGCCCTTGGGTTGGATCAACGAAGCGATCTGGTCGAGGCTCAGCCAGTAGTCCTCGATCCCGCTGAACTGGGCCGAGTCGGAGATGTGCACCGTCTTGTCCGCCGCGTTGTATCCGACGATCGCCACGTAGTGGTAGATCGTCTGGCTCGACGGGTAGCCGGGTGGCTGGTTGCCGGGTGCCGCGACGATGTTGGCCACCATCGCCTTGCCGTCGTCGATGTTGCGGACGGTGTCCGACCACAACTGGTCGGTCATCTCCGCAGTCAGCGGACGGCCGCCCCAGTCCCTGGCGACGTACTGGGTGCCGGTTCCCGCCAGCTCCTTGTTGAGCCCGTCAACGACCTGGCTGATGCTGTCCGTGCCGTTCTCGGTGGTGCCGAGTTCGCTCGCGAGCGCACTCTGGTCCGGCAGCTTGTCGGCCTTGCTGGACAGCGCGATGCGGGCCGCCGCGGGGCCGCACCAGTAGCCGGTCTGCTGCGCCTGGTAGTCGACGGTGACCGATTTGGCGACTGGCTGCGGAGCGCTCTGCGCCTCCGGCGCTGGAGCCGGAGGTGCCGCCGGAGCTGGAGGTGCCGCTGGAGCCGGAGGTGCTGCCGGGGCTGGCACCGCGTTGTCGACGGCCCGGACCTGAGCGGGTGCCGGGACGGACGCCGGGGTCGGACCCGCGGCGGCCATTAGCGGCTGACCGATCGCCACGATCGCGCCACCGGCGACAACCACCGAGAGGACCATGCGAGTCCGGGTGCTGCCGCCCGAAGTCGGGTGGAACCTGCGAACGAATGCGCGGACCGCGGCCTTCGGGGTATGGCCGCCCGCGTTGCGATGTTTGTACACGTGCGCCTTTCCATGTCGGGGAAGATCCGGTCACCGCCGCCGGGGGGTCGCGGTGGCCTTTCGAGGCAAGGCGTCGTGACCGGATCGTGATGCACTGCTGCCGGACAACGTAACTAAGAGTCACGGATGCTTCAAACTCTTCACCCGATCAGAGCAATGCATGCATCCGTCCAGCTCCGTTCCGTAGCCGCCAATGCTGATCTACGGAAACCCACCCAACACAGCCGAGCAGCTCTGGAGAGCAAGCCCACCAAACCCGCCAACACGCCCTCGCCGTGAGCGACGTTTGCACTGGTAGCGGGCATGCATACGGGCTGGGGACAGCAACGGCGCCCCGCGCGGAACGGGCACCCGGCAACGATCGACGGCACCCGCGCTCGGCCCATCCGGACCGAGATCGACTTCCCGTGAATCCACTCGCACAGATCAGCTACAACGCGACCGTGAGCCTGAGCACAGAGATCTCAAATGATCGTCCAAACCGACGAGCGACGAACCGGTGGTGCGGTTGTCGCTCATGGTCGTTCGTTGCCGGAGAGGCTGGAGTGAACCCTGTGCACAACCACCATGTTGGGTGCCTACGGCAGCAAAAGTCCTTGCTCAATCCAGAAGATCGTGAACGGCTTCCGATGTGGTGGAGTGCGCCGACTCAGCCAGCCAGGCGTTCGATCAGCCGACAGATCTCCTCCGGGGACAGTCCGACCGGGTACACAGCTGGCACGTCCACGCCGATGCCGCGGTATTCGGCGATCGCGTCCAGCATCGACTCCCGATCGCTGGGCAGGCAGGTGCCCGCGGTGACTTCGTCGATCGTGATCAGGTCCTGCCGGTCGAAATGGCGGGCGTAGTTGTCGAACCGGAGGTACTGCTCGGCCTCCGCCCGCAGCTCATCGGGTGCGCCGGTGCGCAGGTAGAGGACTGTGGTCGCGGGCTTGGCGTGCGGGCGCGACGCGTGGAACGTCTCGATGGCGGACTTGGCCGTCGCGCTGGTCATCCAGTTGAGCATGACGCCGTCGGAACAGGTCGCGGCGAGCTCCAGCATCTTCGGGCCGAGTGCGCTGAGCCAAACCGGGAAGTCGGCACCGTAGGTGAGCTGGTCGCGGGTCGCCGTCAGCTTGTCCAGGAATTCAGCGGCATGCGTCAGTGGCGACGACGGGTACGGCTCGCCGCGGCGCCGCATCGCCACGGGATGGGACACCCCGCAACCCAGCACGAAGCGGCCGGAGGAAGCTTCGTGCAGCGAGGCGGCCGCAATGGCCATGCTGTAGTAAGGCCGAACCACGGTGGCCGCCACACCGGGTCCCGCGCGCAGCGACTTGGTGGCTCGAAGCGCCGCCGCCGCGAGCACGAACGGATCACGCCCGGTGATCCGCCACGGCGCGGCATGACCGCTTTCCGGAAAGAAGATGTCGGTGAAACCGGCCTGCTCGGCGAGACCTGCGATGCGCTCGACATCCAACGCCGGAAGGTCGCGCAGGACAAGGCCAAGCGCGGTGTTTGCGGTCGTCACCGTTATGCCCTCCATACCTGGGGAACGCAATCTTGTCGCGCTAGAGCTCGGGCAGGACCTGCTCGGCAAAACGCGACATGGAATCCATGGCCTGCCCGAGCGGCATCCCAGGCCAGTTCATCCGGAAGTGGGCGTACCCGATACCCAGATCCAGGTACCTGCGCACTTCGCTCGCGCAGTGCTCGGCATCTCCGACGATGAACCGATCCCGGCTCAGTTCCCGCACCGGCGCGGTGAAGTCGTCCCGGCCCGGCAACGCCTTGTGCTGGCCCCATCGCGCATAACTGTCGTACTTCGCCGCCAGGTAGGGACCGGCCTCCTGGAAGGCGGTCTCCTGACTGCTGCCGCAGTACATTTCCCGCTCGATCGGCAACGCGATGTCCGGATCGTGTCCAGCCGCCGCGGCTGCGGCCCGGTACAACCGGACCTGACGGGCCACGGTGGTCAGGTCGGCGTGCGCGTTGATGTTCCACGGGAGTCCCCAGCGGGCCGCGCGGGTGATCGCCGCGTCGGCGTTGGCGGCGATCCAGATCGGCGGGTGCGGCCGTTGTGCCGGTCGGAGCGTCACTTTGGCATTGCGCAACTGCCACCACGGCTCGTCGCTGCTGACCTCCTCCCCCGACCACAGCGCCCGCAGGGTGCGGATCACCGCTGCCATCCGCTCGACCCGCTCGGCGCGGCGCACCCCGAACGCCAGGTACTCCTCATCCCGGTAGCCGAGCGCGAAGGACAACGTGAGCCTGCCGCCCGAGAGCACATCCAGCGAGCCCAGCGTTTCGGCCAGGTCCACCGGATTGTGCAGCGGCGCAAGCAAAGTCGGCGCCAGACGCATCCGGCCGCTTTCCGGGATCAGCCTGGCCAGCACCGGCACGGCCTGCAACTGTTGCAGCGGCGTGGTCAGGAAGTGCTGACCGGTGGTCAGGTAGTCGAAGCCGTGGTCGCGCGCGTGGTGCACCCAGCGCAGCGTCTCGGCCGACCGCGCCGCCATGTCCTCTCCGACCGGTTGCTGGGTGAGCCCCAACAGCGATACCCCGAACGCCGTCGTCGTTGCCGCCACACCAGGACACTGACACGACATCGTTCATCCTGGCAAACTTGTTGGCACTATTTGAAATTCCGCCATCGAATCCGCGGACGCCGAGCTGCTGCCACCTGCTGGGCGGAGCAGCGCCGATGCGGTGGCACGAAAGCGGTTCCGCCGCCGCGTCGATGACGGGGAGGTGCCCGCCTCGGTATTGACGTCCGTCGCCATCCATCACTAGGGTAATTTCAGATTATTCAATTATATTTCACTATTTGAAGAATCGAAGGCCGGTTGCGGGTCTCGCCACGGAGCACGTCCTCGCGCACTTTCCCGGCCTTCCACAGGGAAATCAGCGGAGTCGCCGTCGGGGAACCCGGTCGACGCCGTGCCGGACGCACACCGGAGTTCGCCGTCCGACACGGGCCGATCCGAGACGAGGTGGAGGAAACTGATGATCATCGACCTGCACCGGCACCTGTGGTCCATCTTCGAGCGGTACTCGGCGGTCCGCGAAATCGCCGCTCGCGCCGGCACCGGCGGCATGAACCAGCACTCGGCCGCAACAGCGCAGGACGTGACCCAGCGCGCGGCGGAAATCCGCGCGGAGATGGACAAAGCCGGTGTGGACCGATCTTGCCTGCTGCTCGGCGACTACGGGCTGCGCCTCGGCGAAGGAGACCAATCCATCCAGGCCGAAAACCAACTGGCAATCGACCTGGCGGCCGACGACCCGGACCACTTCATCGCGTTCTTCGGCGTGGACCCGCGCCGACCGGAAGCGGCGGAGCTGTTCCGCGACGCGCTGGACGCCGGTGCCAAGGGGCTCAAACTGCACCCCTGCGCGGGTTTCTACCCAAACGACCCCGTGTGCCGACCCCTGTACGAGCTGGCGGGCGAACGCGGCGTGCCGGTCGCCGTGCACACCGGGCCGATGGCCTCGCCGCTGATCAGCGCCCCGGCCAGCCCGATCTACCTGGACGAACCTGCCGCCGACTTCCCGGACACCACGTTCGTGGCGCTGCACGCCGGGCAGCGGTGCTGGTTCTCGCTGGCGCTGGACATCGCGCGCTGGAAACCGAACCTCTACTTGGAACTGTCGCTGTGGCAGGGACTTCTGCTGGAGGACGAAGCCCGATTCGTGCACCACCTGAGCGAGATCAAACACGGAATCGGGCTGGACAGGGTGGTGTTCGGCAGCGACTGTCCCGGAGTGTCCGCCGTGATGCCGCTGGACCGGTGGGTGCGGACCTGGCAGGACCTGCCGGAGATCGCCGCACGGCACGGCTTGCAGGTCACCGACGACGAGGTGGCCCTGATGCTCGGCGGCACCGCGGCCCGCCTGATGGCCTGGAATGAGTAGCCCTGTGTCAACCCCAGTCCTCCCCAACCGCAGCTCAGGGGACCGTGACGCAAACCAGCCACAAGAAACCACGAAACGCGAGACTCGGCTGGACGCAACCACCACTGCAAATCGCGGAGAGGCGGAACTGGAGGCGGCACAGTATGACGGAACCGAATCCGCGACGGTTGGACGGGAAGGTCGCCATCGTGACCGGCGGGGGCTCCCGAGCCGCTGGCATCGGCACCGGCCGTGCGGCGGCGGTGCTGTTCGCCCGGCACGGCGCGAGCGTGTTGGTGGTGGACCGGGAGATCTCCGCCGCCAGGGACACTGTGCGGATGATCGAGGAAGAAGGCGGCCGGGCCGTGCCGCACCAGGCCGACCTGACCTCGGAGGACGACTGCGCGGCGATGGCCGAGGCCGCAGTGCGGCGGTGGGGCCGGATCGACGTCCTGGACAACAACGTCGGCACCGAGGGCGCGGGCACGATTCTCGATGTTTCGCCGCAGCAGTGGGACCAGGTGCTCGACGTCAACGTCAAGACGATCATGCTCGCCAGCCGGGCCGTGGTGCCGGTGATGGCCGACACCGGCGGCGGTGCGATCGTGAACCTGTCCTCGATCTCGGCGTTCCGGCCGCGGGGCCTGACGCCGTACACCGCTGCCAAGGGAGCGGTGATCGCGTTGACCCGAGCGATGGCGATCGACCACGCCGGGCAGGGGATCCGGGTGAACTGCATCGCGCCGGGTCCGATCTACACGCCGATGGTCTACGCCGACGGGATGGATCCCGAACTGCGGGACCGCCGCCGGGCTGCCTCGCCGCTGGGCGTCGAGGGCACCGGGTGGGACGTCGGGTACGCCGCGTTGTACCTCGTGTCGGACGAGGCTCGCTACATCACCGGATGCACGCTGCCGGTCGATGGCGGGGTCTCCATCCGCAGCCCGGACCGCTGATCGCGTCCGCCCGGGAATGTCATCAGCGAGGATCGTGGGGACGGGATGAGTGAGGACAGTACGAAAGGGACGCGGATCCGGTCGGTGTCGCGAGCCGCACGTCTGCTGATGCTGATCGCGTCGCTGCCCGAGCACGAGCGCTCGGTGAACCGGTTGGCCAAGGAACTGGGCACCTCGCTGCCGACGGTGTACCACCTGCTCAACACGCTGGTCGATGCCAAGCTGCTGGTCAGGGACGAACGGAAGCAGTACCGCTTCGGACTGGCCATGGAGGTGCTCTCCATCGCCTACGCGCAGCAGACGGTGCCGTCACCCGAACTGCTCGCCCCGCTGCGCTGGATCACCGAAACCACCGGGGAGAGCGCCTATCTGACGGCGTGGCGCGGTGGCAATCCGGTCGTGCTGGCGCACCTCAGCGGGACGCACGCGGTGCAGGTGACGAACCTTCGGCCGGGTTATCGAGGCGCGGCCAACGCGCGGGCGTCCGGCAAGGTCCTGCTGGCGTTCGCCGAGCCGGGAGACCGGGAGCGGTACCTGGCGATGCACCCGTTGGAGCGGGTGACCGAGCGGACGATCGTCGACCCGGAGGTCTTCGCCAACGAGCTCAAACAGGTGGCGGAGCGGGGCTACGCGACCGATGTCGAGGAGTTCTCGATCGGGGTGGCATGCCTGGCGATACCGATCTGGAGCAATGGGGTGCTGGTGGGCTCGTACACCATCGCCGGGCCCGTGGAGCGGTATCGCAGGCAACAGGAGCATTATCTCGCCTGCCTGCGGCAAGCCGTCGAGATGCTGGACCAGAGCCAGATCGAGGACTCGCCTCAATCCGCCGCTTCGAGCAACGTCGCCGCGTCGCGGAGGCAGGCCAAGTAGTGCTCCTCGTTCTCCCGGTAGCGGTGGACCGGGGCGGAAATGGTGTAGGCACCGACCAGAGTTCCGGAACTCCACACCGGAACCGAGATGCAGGCGACTCCGACCGCGAATTCCCCTCACGGGCTCATGACCCGCCCGCAGAGCCATGCTGCCGGAGACGACCCAGCCCGTTGTCGGCGCTCAGGCCACGCTCCCAACCCATCGCAGATGGCTGCGGACGATGTCGCTGAACTCGCCTGGTTTCTCCAGGAACGCCATGTGCGGCGCGTCCATCGTGACCAACCGGGCATGCGGCAGTCCCTCGGCCAGTTCGGTCATCACCGACAGCGGCGTGGACACGTCCACCAGCCCCGCGACACACGTGGTCGGCGCCTGGATCTCCGGCAGGCGGTCGCGGACGTCATGGCCAGCGATGGCCCGCCAGGTGTCCGCCAGCGCCCCCGCATCCGCGGCGATCAGACGATCGCGCGCATAGGCCACCTGCGGATCAAGCGGCTTGCGCGCCAGTGCGTCGGCGGTGAACCACCTGGTCAGCGTCTCGTCGAGCATGCCTGCCGACCCTCGTTCCGCTGTCGCATCGGCACGGCTGCGCATCACCTCGGGATCACCGGCGGCAGTGGTGCAGGACAGCACGAGCGACCGCACCCGGCTCGGATGCTGGAGCGCCAGGTGCAGTGCCACCATGCCCCCGAGGGATGCGCCGACGACGTCGAGCGGACCGGTCGTCCACCCCACGATCTCGTCCGCCATGTCCTCCAGGCGCAGACCTGTCCGGGCGCGAGCGCGCGCACCGTGGCCGGGGAACGTCACAGCGCGCAACTCCGGGATGTCGAGCCATTCGGTGCTGTGCGCGTCGAGGCCCACCGGATGCAGGAAGAGCAGCGTCATGGCGTGATCTCGCGGTACACGTTCCGCACGAAGTGCGTGAAGTGCGAGGTCACCCGACGGGTCCACTCGGTCGGCGGCACCAGGCGCTGGTACTCCTCGCTGTCCAGGACCTCCGGGTTCTCCAGTTCGTAGAGCGCCAGGTACTTGGGTTCTCCCTCCACCGCGACGAACCTGCGCGCCGAGAGAAAACCGGGGCAGCCCCTGCGTTCAGCGAGGTGTTCCTCGTCGTACCAGCGGTTGAGGTCCTCCTCGTGCTCCGGATCCACGTCGATCATCACCAGCAGCAAACCGGTTCCACGGTCACTCATCTCGAACCTCCCTGTGTTGTCGCGGCGATCGTGTACGTGTCCGCGACCAGCTCCATCACCTCGGCCATGTCCGTCATGGACGCCATCGGCGGTTCGCCTGCCGCCAGCCTGCGCAGCACATCCCGCACGAAAACCGGGTAGTGGGCGACGTTGGTGGTGTGGGCACGCAGTCGCTCGTGGCGGCCATCGGGCGCGAAGACCTCCATCTCCTCCGGGCCGGTCGCGATGACGTAGTGGTCGCGGGCCCTGATGCTGAACCGCATGTCGAATTCGGAGTGCCTGCCGGGCCGGAGGTAGCCCGTCTCGACAAGCGCGGTTCGCTTCCCGTTGCGCAGCACGACCAGCGAGTAGTCCTCGATGGGCAGCCCGTAGGCGCGGTTGGACATCACCGCCGTCGCGACCCGCGTCGAGTGCTCCCCGAAGATCACGCGGGTGAGATCGATGAGGTGCACGCTCAGGTTGACCGTGCAGCCACCACCGGAGCGCGCGGGATCCAACATCCAGTCGCATCCGGAGTCCGAATACCGCGTCGGCGGCCCGGCAATCCACCGCAGCGACAGGTAGTCGACGGCGGACGGATCGAAACGGGCACGCATCTCCTGCAGGAGTTCACTGTGCCGCCAGACGAACGGTACGGCGGCGAAGGCGTTTTCGCGCTCGCACCGATTCGCCAGGGCGCGCACCTCCGCCGCGTTGAGACCGCAGGGTTTCTCCATCGCGAAGGGAATTCGGTGGTCGAGCAGGTGGCTGGCTTCCCCGAACATCTCCGCGTGCGTGCCGAGGGCGAGCACGAACTCCGGGCGAGTGTCCGCAGACAGTTGTGCGTACGACGGCGACCAGGCACAACCGAGTTGTTGACCGACGCGACGTGCCACCTCGGCCGACGGGTCGCTGACGCCGATGATGTCCACCTGGTCCATCGCCAGCAACGTCGGCAGGTACAGGTCCAAGTGCCAGTGGGACACCCCGAAGATCGCGACCCGGACCACCGTCACACCGCCCGATCCGGATGCAGCCCGAGGTTCATCACGGGGCTCCGAGCGGCAGCGCCGGAGTCGTCGCGACGTTGGGCGGGTGGACCGTGCGCAGTGCCCCGCTCTGCCACTGCACCAGGATGGGTTCGATGAACCTGTTGGCACCGGTGGCGTCGTAGCCGACCTTGCCCGGCGGCACGGCCGCAGCGGGGCCGGAAGCGAACTCGGTGCCAGCGAGTCCGTCCCGGATCTTGACCGGATCGCAGGTCGCACCGCTGTCCATGACCTGGGCCAGTTCGTGCACGGCGGCCCAGGACTCGCCAGCCTCCTGGGGCATGAAAGTCCCGAACCGCTGCTGGTAGGCGGCCGCGGCCTCGGCCACACCAGGCAGCTTCAGGTCGCTGTTCCAGGCGCCGGTGCCCATGATGCCCTCGGCCTCGGGGCCGAGCGCCTGGGCGAATTGCGGAGTCAATGCTCCCCCGCCGCCGGATGTCGCGATCGGTGTCCGAATGCCCCGGGACCGCAACCCCTTGATGATCAGCGAAAGGTCCGAGACGTTCCCGCCCAGCGCGACCACGTCGGGCCGGGCGTCGGCGAGCCGACTCACCACGGAGGTCGCGTCGCTGAGCCCGTTGCGGAAGATCACCGTGTCCGCGACGGTCAATCCGAGCGCACGGGAACCGTCGACGACTCCCTGCGTCTGAGCTTTCGTGGATGCGTCGTCACTTCCGGCGACCGCCACCGTCCTGAGTTGCTTGCCCTGCTGCTCGAAGATCTCCTGAACGCCCTCCATCGTCTTGCTGCCCAAGGTGGACGCCTTCGGCGGAATCTGGAACAGGAAGCGGTAGCCCTTCTGCGTCAGATCATCCACATAGGACTGTGTCAGCAGCGGGACCTGCCTGGTTTCGGCGGCCACCACCGTCGTCAACGTCATGCTGCTCAGGTAGGAACCGACGAGCGCGGCAACGTTCTCCCGTTGCAGCAGGTTCTCCGTGACGGCCTTGGCCTGCCCTGGGCTGTCGGAACTGGTGTCGACGCTGACGATCTTGAGCTTGGCGCCGCGCAGTGCCTTGACGCCGCCAGCAGCGTTGATCTCGTCCGCGGCGAGTTCCATGCCGTGCAAGGAGCCTTGGCCGTTCTCGGCCCAGACACCCGTGAGCGGGTAAGGGGCGCCGATGGAGATTTCACCGCCGCAGTCGGCCGTCGCGGATTGCTGACTTTGCATCGCGACACCGCAGCCGCAGGTGGACAGCAACAACGCGGACGAGAAGACCACCGCCGCCGTCCGGCCCATCACGCCGCTTCACCCGCCGTGGCCGAAGCCAGCAACTTCCGCAGGAACGCCACCGATGCGGTCAGCCGCTCGCGCTGATCGGCGACGCCAGGATGGTTGTCCAGCCCTTCGATGGAAAGCAGGTACGGCCCGTCCTGCTGGGTGGCGACCAGCGCACCGACCAGGGCTTCGAGGTCGGCGACCCCTTCACCGGGATAGCAGTACTGGACGTCGAAACCTCGCCGGTGGAAGCGATCTTCGACGTAGTGCGAGACCAGCCGGTAGTCCTTGGCGTGGCCAGCGGGTGCCCACGGAGCCAGTTTGCGCACGACCGGAAGGGGATCCCGCAGCATGCTGACCGGATTGATCACGTCCAGGAACACGGCGACGCGGTCGGAACCGACTCCTTCGATGATCTCCACGTATTCTTCCGGCGTGAAGTCGGAGTGGTTCTCCAGCAGAACCCGCACGCGGCCCGGAGCCTGGCTGGCCGACGCCGCCAGCACGTCGGTCACATAGCGTTGTTCGGCGCGAATCCGCTCCGGGAATCCGAGCAGTTCGTTGCGGTAGAAGCCGGAGGAGACGCGGACGAACGGACTACCGAGGCGCTCGGCCAGCTCCGCCCAGCGCAGCACCCGACGCACGCCGGACTCGACGCTGTCACCCTCGGCGGCCCGCCCGACCACGTCGCCTGACAAGGTCAGGCCCAGCGACAGTTCCGCGGCCAGCGCGCGCAGGCTGTCCAGTTGATCCGGTGAGCGGTCGCGGAGGTGATGCGCGTTGAGCTGGACGAAGCTGCCACCGCAGTCCACGACCTCGCGGAACACCTCTTCGAGCGCGATGTCGCCGTCTTCCAGTCGGCAGTGGTAAGAGAGCGTGTCTACGCCTAGGACAACTTCCATGACTGTCCCTCCACGTCGTTGTGGTGGTCGAAACGCGATGTGTCAGGAATGGACCAGTTTCCGCAGGGATTCCGCGATGCGCGGCGCGTCCGGCATGAGCCCGGCCACGAGACTTGGCGCGGCGGGCACGCGGCTGTCGGGCAGCCCGATCCGCAGCGCGGGCGACCGCAACGCTACGCCCGCCTCCGCCATGCGAACAACCACCTCGGCGCCGAAGCCGCCGGTGACGTTCGCCTCGTGCACCACGGCGAGCCGACCGGTGGCGCTCACCCTGGCGGCCACCTCGTCGGTGGGGAACGGATTGAGCCAAGGCGTCTCCACCACCTCGACCGAGATCCCCTCCCCCGCAAGGAGTTCAGCTGCCTCCAGCACCTTCGCAGTGATGGCTCCCCACGTCACCGCAGTGACATCCGTGCCAGCGCGGCGCACGCGGATCTCGCCCATCCGCTGCACCGGGCCCGCCAGCACGACTTCCTGCTTCCCGGCGTTGTAGAGCGTCCGATTCTCGATGACGACAACGGGATCGTCGCTGTGCACAGCGGTGACCAGCAGATCGTAAGCATCCTGCGCTGTCCACGGTAGACAGACGCGCACACCGGGGACGTGCAGGAACAGCGCCTCCAGGCTTTGGCTGTGTTGTGCGCACGCTCCCGGTGCCGAGCCCTGCTGGGTGCGGATGACCACCGGTGCGTGGAGCAAACCCTGGCTGACGTAGCGCACGTTCGCAAGCTGGTTGATGATCTGGTCGAAGGCCACCATCGCGAAGTCGATCCACATGATCTCGACGATCGGACGGCGGCCGAGCATGGCCGCGCCCACCGCGGAGCCGAGAATGGCTGACTCGCTGATCGGCGTGTCGAAGACGCGGTCCCCGAAGTCGCGGTGCAGTCCCCTGGTCACCCCGAAGACCCCGCCCGGTTTCGCCACGTCCTCGCCGTAGAACAGGGTCTCCGGCAACTCGGTCAGGCAGCGGCGCAAGGCAGCGCGGACGGCTTCACCGTAGGTCAACTTCTCGCTGGCCAGCGTTGTGTCAGGCATAGAGGTGGTCCTTCGCGGTCGCGGGATCGGCATGTTCGGACCGAAGCGCTTCGGCGGCGGCGGATTCCATTTCCTCGCGGGCCACCAGCTCCGCCTGCTCGATATCGGCATCGGCGGCGCCGTTGCGACGTGCCTGCTCGGTCAGCTTGGTCACCGGTTCGTGCCGCCGCGCCTCCTCCAGTTCGCCGGGACGCCGGTACTGCTCGGCATCGCCGATGTAGTGCCCGACCAAGCGCGCGGTCATCGCCTCCAACAGCGTCGGGCCACCGCCGGTCCGGGCGCGCTCGAAAGCGCTGGCGAGGTGGGTCCGGACCACATCCGGGTCGTTGCCGTCGATTCGTTCGCCGGGCAGGCCGTACGCCGCCGCCCGGCGGTACAGCCTGTCGTCGCCGACCATGTCCGAGATCGGGGTCAGCTCGGACCACGAGTTGTTCTCGCACAGGAAGACCACCGGCAGCAGCATCGCCGCCGCGAAGTTCATCGCCTCGTGGACCGCGCCCTGGTTCATCGCACCATCGCCGAACACCGTGAGCACGACCCGGTTGCTGTGGTCGTAGCGGCCAGCAAGCGCCGCGCCAACCGCGATCGGAGCTCCCGCCCCGACGATGCTGTTCTCCCCGAAGAAGCGGTATCGCGGAGCAGTCAGGTACGCGGAACCGCCCCGACCACCATTGATCCCGCAGGTTCTGCCCAGCACCTCCCCGAACAGGTTCTCCGGCGGCACTCCGCACGCCAGCGCCCACGAATGGCCCCGGTACGTGGCGAACACCGCGTCGTCCGAGCCGATCAGCCCCGCGGCACCCACCGCGATGGCCTCCTGCCCGATCCCCAGGTGCACCGAGCCGACCACTTCTTCGGCCAGCCGGAGCTCGCGGACCTTCTCCTCGAAGGCGCGCATCCGCCACACCTGGTGCAAGTCTGTCAGTTCCCGCATGGCCATGAAGGTGCTCCCTTTCCCCGTGCCCGCCGGTCGTTTCAGCCCGTCACCAGGCTCTGGCCGCCGTCGACGGTCAAAGTCGCGCCGGTGATGAAGGAAGCCTCCTCCGATGCGAGGAAGAGCGCGGCGCGTGCGACGTCCCAGCCCGTGCCCATCTTGTTTCCCAAGGGGACGTGGGAATTCCGTTCCGCGATGACCTCTTCCCGGGTCGCGCCACCGCGTCCGACGCGGTTCTCGATCGCCATCGGAGTGTCGATCAGTCCGGGCAGGATGACGTTGGCCCGAATGCCGTACCGCGCGTTGGTGATCGCGATGTGCTGCGTCATCGTGATGACACCGGCTTTGGACGTGCGGTAGGCGACGAACGGGTAGTTGATCACAGCCGCGAGCGACGAGATGTTGACGATGGCACCGGATCCCTGCCGTCGCATGACCGCCAGCGCGTGCTTGCAGCTGATGACCATGCTCTGGAGGTTGACCGCCGTGACGCGGTCGAAAGCGGCTGCATCGATCTCGGAAATCGGGGCGTCCCCGCCCGCGATGCTGATGCCGGCGTTGTTGTGCAAGATGTCCAGGCGGTTCCAGCGGTCGACACAAGCCGCGATCATCGCCGTGATGTCCGTCTCGCTGGTCACATCTGCCTGCACGGCGAACGCTTCGCCGCCCTCGGCGCCGATTTGGTCCACTGTGGCCTGAGCGGCATCCAGGTCGCGATCGACGGCGACGACGCGGGCGCCTTCCCTCGCGAACAAGATGGCGGTAGCCCGCCCATTGCCGATCGTCCGTCCCGGTGTTTGTCCGGCGCCCACCACCATGGCCACCTTGCCCGACAGTCGAAGATCACTCATCGCGATCCCTTCGCGCACCGTCAACGCCCGATGTCACCGACACCGAGATCGACCGCGAGTTTTTAGAGTGCGCGGATTGGCTTGCGTGGCGGTGCCGGTAGCGGAACCTCAGAGGTCTTCTCGACTCCGGGATCCCCGACTCATGTATGTCCAATACACCACGTCGGGGCTGTCCTCGCGGGGAGAACCCCAGAGGGGTGGGCCACCGTGAACCCGCAGCGGCGCAAGCCGCGAGCGTCGAAGGAAGCGGCTCGCCGCCGCTTGCCTGACGACCACCCGCGGCACACCAATCCGCGCGCCCTCTTTTTCATATTATGAATACTTGCATCATTTTATGAAGGACAGTAATCATGGACCCGCAGCACGTCAAGAACCGTCCAGGCCCTGCCAGCGAGGGAGCGCCAATCCATGGCACTGGTTCCGTACCTTTCCGAATCCGACCTTTCGGCAGCTGATCGACCGCTGCTGAAACGGCCGATCAACCTCTTCCGCGCGCTCGCGAACAGCCCCGGTGCGCTGCGCAGCCATTCGGTGCTCGGCGAGTGGATCCGCTGGCACTGCGAGCTGGATCCCCGGTTGCGGGAACTGGCCATTCTGCAGGTCGGCTATCTGACATCAAGCCGCTACGAATTCAGCCACCACGTTCATATCGGACATCAATTCGGCGTGACGGACGACGATATCGACGGACTCATCGCGGCCACCGCCGGTGACGAACACGGGCTGGGTGAAGTGGAATCCGCGGTGCTGTCGGCCGCCCGCCAGCTCAGCGGCGGCACACGGGTCGACGAGGAAACGTGGGAAACGCTGACCCGGCATCTCGACAACCAGGGACTCGTCGATCTCGTCATGGTTATTTCCTTCTACAACGCCGTGGTCCGGATCCTCGAAGGGCTCCAGATCGACGTGGAACCGGAATACCAGCACTACCTCGATCGCTTTCCGCTTCCGGACGACCGCAATGCCGGGAATCAACGGCCGAAGTAAGCCTGCCGGAGATACTCGCTGCCCATCACCTCCTCGCGCGTTCCGGTCGCGCTGACCTGGCCCGTGGTGAGAACAACGGCTCGCTCGATCACTTCCAACGCCCTGGTCGCGTTCTGCTCGATCAACAGGATGGACGCGTCCAGCTGGCGGTGGATCTGGTCGAGGCGATCGAACATCTCCTCCACGACCACGGGTGCGAGGCCCAGCGACGGCTCGTCCAACATGAGCAGCCGGGGCCGCAACATGAGGGCGCGGCCCACGGCGAGCATCTGCTGCTCGCCACCGCTGAGCGACCCCGCGAGCTGGGTGCGCCGCTGCGCCAGCTTCGGGAACAGGCTGAACACGTCGTCGAGCAATTCCCTGCGGGCGACATCGGGCAACGTGGTGTACCCGCCAAGCGTCAGATTGTCCACAACGGACAGTGAGGGGAAGACGCGCCGACGTTCCGGAACGTGCGCGATCCCCGCGGCGGCGACATCGTGCGGTGCGAGGTCGGGCAAGGACAACTCGCCCAGCTTGATGGTGCCCGCCGTCGGCGGGACCAGCCCCGAGATCGCCTTGAGCAACGTCGATTTCCCCGCTCCGTTGGCGCCGAGCACCCCCATGAACTCTCCGGGATGGAGCTCGAAGGACACGTCGGCGAGTGCACGAATGCTGCCGTAGTCGACGCACAGACCTTGAACGCGCAATGATGCGGGCTCCGGTGCTCGGCGGGAGTCCGCGCGGATCCGCCACGGCGACTTCACGCGGACTCCCCCGAGGTGCGTGAACCGCTCCGTCCCAGGTACGCCTCGACGACTCGTGGATCGCTCATGACCTCCTGCGGCCTTCCCCGGGCGATGAGCACCCCGTGATCGAGGACGAGCACCCGATGGCTCAACTCGTTGATCACCTGGATGACGTGTTCGATGACGATGACGGCCAGCCCCCTGTCGTTGAGTTGCCGGATCAGGCCGATGATGTCGCGCGTCTCCTCGGGGTTGAGGCCGCTCATCATCTCGTCCAACAGCAGGACCTTCGGTTTGAGCGCCAACGCACGGGCGATCTCCACGCGCTTCTGGTCAGCCAGCGGCAGCGCGTCGACCTCCTTGTCCCGCGAGGATTCCAAGTCGAGCAATGCCATGACCTCGCTGGCCTGCGCCCGCGCGGCGCCCATCGAACGGCACACCAAGACGGCGGACAGCGTGACGTTCTCCGCGACCGTCATGGCGCGGAACAGCCGCACCGACTGGAAGGTCCGGGCGATGCCCAGCCGCGCCACTTTCTCCGGTGGACGACCCGCGACCGTGGCACCGTCGATCCGGATGGTGCCGGAACTCGGCCGACACGCTCCGGCGATCGCGTTGAAGATCGTCGTCTTCCCCGCCCCGTTCGGCCCGATGATGCCCAGCAGTTCCCCCGCACCGACGTCGAAACTCACCTCGTGCACAGCCGTCAACCCGCCGAAACGCACGGTCAGATCCCGAACCTGGAGCAATGCGGCGCCCGTTGTCATGCTCGGCTCCTCGACGACGCGGCACGCTGCTCGACATGGGACTGCGGCGTGTCCCGCTTGCGGTGCCGAGCGCGCCACAGCCTCGCCCAGCGAATAGACATCAGTCCCCGCGGTTCGATCCAGAGGACGACGAGGACGACCATCGCGTAGACGACCAGGTTGAACCCGGCCGGGTAGGCCGAGAGCTGGGAGTTCAGCAACTGCTGCAACGGGACCAGGAGGGCGGCGCCGATGACCGGCCCCCACAGCTGGCCCGCGCCCCCGACGAACGCGATCAGCGCGATCTGGGTCGCGATGGTGGGACCGAAAGCGCTGTTGGGATCGATGAACTGGACGTACTGGAGGTACAGCGACCCCGCCAGGGAAGCCAGCGCGGCGGAGTATGCGATGGCTGTCGTCTTCACCCGCAGCGCCCGGACGCCGCAGGCTCGGGCGGCGTCCTGATCGGCTTGGATCGCGCGCAGTTGCAACCCGAGGCGGGACCGCAGCACCATCCACGAGGCGACGAAAGCCGCGCTTGCCAGCGCGAGAGCCACGTAGTAGTAAACGAGCTTGTTGGTGAATGACAACGCACCGGGATTGTTCCCCAGCAGCGGCAGGGTGATTCCGACGTCACCGCCGGTGAAGTCCGCGAAATGGCTTGCCAGGATCCCGAACACGAGTGTGAGGGCGAAAGTGGCCAAGGAGAAGTAGATGCCCCGCAGCCGCATGGTGACCCACTCCAACAGCACCGCGACGACGACCGCGAGGACCACACCCAGCAGCACGCCCAGGTAGGCGTTGCCGTGGTACCGGGTCTGCAGGATGGCCGTGGTGTATGCGCCGATCCCGAAGAAAATGCTGTGCCCGAACGAGATCTGCCCGCCGAACCCGCTGATGACGTTCCAGCCCAGCGAAGCCGTCATGAAGATCAACGTCAGCGTCGCCACGCTGAGGATGTAGTTGGTCTGGATGAACCAGAACGGCAAGCTCGCGATCAGCAGCAGGACGATGAGTCCGCGTCGGCCGGTGGCATTCATACCCGCGCCCTCCGACCGGTGAGAATCCCCTGTGGACGAAGGGCCAGGACCAGCACGAAGGCCAGGAACAGGCCGACATCCTGCAGGTCGACGGCGACGTAGATGGCGGTCATCTGCTGGATCACCCCAACCAGCAGACCGGCGACGAAAGCGCCGACGATGTTGCCGAGCCCGCCCATGATGACCGTGACGAACGCGATGACCAGGAAGCTGCCGCCGGTCGACGGCGTCACCGGGTAGTACGTCGCGAGCACGCATCCGGCGACACCGGTGAGCATGCTCCCGACGCTGAAGGTCACCGCGTAGACGCGATGCGTGTCGATCCCCACCATCGCCGCCATGTCCCGATCGTCCACTGTGGCCCGGATCGCCTTCCCGTACAAGGTCCTGGTCAGCACGGAGTACAGCACCAGGAAGATCACCACTGCGATCCCGAACGAGACCAGCCGGGCCTCGGCGATGAACACGCCGAACACGTTGTAGACCGCGGGCAGGACCCCCTGCACGGCTCGCGGAGCCGGGCCGAAGATCATCAACAACCCGTTGGCGAGCAGGATCGACAGACCCAGCGTGAGGACGAGTTGGCCGTGCTGCGCGTCCACCGCGCTGATCCCCTTGATGGCCAACGTTCTTCGCACGATCAGCTGGTAAACGAGCACGCTCAGCAGGAGCGAGAAGACCGCAACGGGCACGATCCCGACCAGCGGGCTGAGCCCGAAGCCGCTGAACAGCAGCACGGCGCCGTACATGCCCAGGGTCACGAAATCGCCGTGCGCGAAGTTGATGACGCGGGTGATGCCGAAGATCAGCGTCAGGCCGCTGCTGAAAAGCCCGTACAGGCCGCCGACCAGGATGCCGCTTACGAGCGTTTGCAGGAGAGTGGTCACGGTAGAAATCACGCTCCAGTTCGCCGCCGAGCGTTGCCCATCACGCGATCGAACCGACTTGGAAAGCCGCGACTTCGAATTTCACATCATGAATAACTTGTGCGCGACGTGAAAAAGTTAGCGTAACCCAGATCACAAGTCAAGGACGGGTCATCCGCGCTTCTCCATCCATTGTGGATCGTGCCTCATCCGCGTCCGACCCGATCTCGGACGCCCGCGGTCACCGGCTTCGCCAGCCGGGGCGGTCTCAACAGCAGGAAAGCAACCGTGCCGAGCGCCGTGATCGTGGCCAGCGCGCCGAATGCGGCCGGGTACCCGCCGACGCCGCCAGCGATCGCGGTCGCCAGCAGCGGGCCGGACATCATGCCCAACGAGACGAAGCCCATCGACCAGCCGATGATGGTGCCGAACGAGGCGAGCCCGAAGTAATCGGCGCGCAGCGAGTTCATGATGGGACCTCGCAGCCCCCAAGCCAGACCGTGGACCACCGCTGCCGCCACGACGGCCACGCCCGGCAGCGCGGCCAAGCCGACGAGCACGGCGGTTTGCACCACCATGCACGAGATGGCGAAGCGCCGTTTGTCGAAATGGTCCCCGATCATTCCGGTGATGATCTGTCCGACCAGTTGGGCCACGGACATCGCCGCCACGGCGACGCTGGCGACGGCCAGTGAGAAGCCCCGGTCCCTGGTCATCAGCGGGATCAGGTGCAGGTTCACGGCGCCGACCGCCATCAGCGCGGAGCCGTGGCCCGCGACCAACAACCAGAACGCCGACGTCCGCACCGCGCTGCGCAGATCGTGCCCCGGCACCGGAGTCGACGGCACCTCCTCACCGGGCGGCGAGACATCGCTGGTGCGGTTGGTAGGCAGCACCGCGCCCGCGACCAGGCCGATCACTGCGATCGCTACCGCAACGGTCAGGAAAGTCGCGCGCCAGCCCATGAGCGTGAGAGACCAGACGACCGCGGGAACCAGCAGCCCGCCCAACGCCACGCCGCTGGGCAGCAGGCCCAGTGCCAGAGTCCGGCGTTCGGCGAGGGCTTGAACCACCGCGACGGTCAGCGGCGTCATGCCCGCCGCCGAACAACCCAGCGCGATCACGCATACCGCCCCGACGAACAGCCCGCCCCCGTCCGCCCGACTGGCCAGCGCGCATCCCGCCGCCGTCACCGTGGTGCCGATCTGCACCACGGCGCGGGTCCCGAGGCGGTCGCAGCACCAACCGGTCACCGGGGAGAGGGCTCCGTTGCCCAGCTGGACGATCGCGAACCCGATGGCGATCACCCGCGGATCCCAGCCGGTGTCCTCGGTGATCGCGACGAAGTACGCGCCGAACGCACTGATGATCAAGCCGTTCTGCAGGGTCAGCAGGATCGCACCGCCCGCAACGATCCACCAACCGCTGCGCCGACGTCCGCACCGTCGCTCCTGGACCGCCCCAGCCCCCATCACCGGGAGCCGCGCGTCATCGCGCTGGGATCGGGCAATCGGATGAGGCACGTCGCTGATGTGGTCCTGGCTGTGCGGCGTACAACGCCGTTGTGGACCAGCATTCAGCCTCCCACCGAGGGTGTCGGCGCCGCTTGCACCCGCTCCGCGACATCAGCGTCGAGGATCGGGTGGTGGCATGCGGCGAGGCGACCCGGTGCGACTTCGCGCATCTCCGGCACCTCGGTCGCACACCGCTCGGTGGCCAGCGGACAGCGCGTTCGGAATCGGCAGCCGCTGGGCGGTGACATCGGAGACGGCATCTCGCCTGCGCCGACTTCGCCGTCGCTCGTCGTTTCCACGGACGGGATGGAGGAGACCAGCAGCCGGGTGTAGGGGTGCACCGGCTCGTCGAAGACCGCCTCGGTGTCGCCCAGTTCGCAGATCCGGCCCAGGTACATCACCGCGACGCGGTCGCTGATGTTGCGCACCACGCCGAGGTCGTGCGCGATGAACACGAGCGTGAGGCCGTAGCGCCGCTTCATGTCCTCCAGCAGGTTGAGGATCTGCGCCTGGACCGACACGTCCAGCGCCGACACCGGTTCGTCGCAGATGAGCACCTCGGGTTCGAGCACCAAAGCGCGGGCGATGGACACGCGTTGGCACTGACCACCGGAGAACTGGTGCGGTCTGCGGTCGGCCACCTGCTTCGGGTCCAGCCCGACCGCTTTGAGCACCTCGGGCACCACTGTGGACTGTTGCGCCTTGCGGCCCCACACCACCAGCGGATCACCGACGATGTCCGGAATCTTGCGCCGCGGGTTCAGCGACGAAATGGGATCCTGGAAGATCATTTGCATCTTCGACCGCACCTGGCGCATCTCCGCGGCGGACAGCGTCGTCAGGTCACGACCGTCGAAGTGCACCGATCCGCTGGTCGGCCGGAGCAGCTGCATGATCGCCCGACCCGTGGTGGACTTGCCGCAGCCGGACTCACCGACCAGCCCGAGGGTCTCGCCACGGCGCACCTCGAGACTTATCCCGGACACGGCGTGCACCGTGCGCCCGTCGCCCGCCGGGAACTCGACGACGAGATTTTCCAGGCGGAGCACGAAGTCCAGGTCCTGCGTTTCGCTCATGACAGTTCCGCCTCTCCGCGATTCACAGTGGTGGTTGCGTCCAGCTCAATCTCGCGTTTCGTGGTTTCTTGTGGCTGGTTTGCGTCACGGTCCCCTGGGGTGCGGTTGAGGAGGACTGAGGTCGACACAGAACTACTCAAGTCAGCGCTACCTTCTCGTCGACCGGCATGCCCGCCGCGGTCTTGCCGCGCTCGACGTTCCGGCGCCGTGCGTCCTCCCATTCCGGACTGCCCAGCGGATACCAACATCGGAACGCGTGGTCTCCCGACCCGACGGCGCGCAGTGGCGGGTCCTCCGCGAGGCACCGCTGCTGCGCGTAGGGACAACGGGTGCTGAACTTGCATCCCGCGGGCGGGTCGAGCAGGTCCGGTGGTTGTCCGGGAATGACGTGCAGCCGGGCATGGTTCGGACCCGTGATCGGCGGCACCGCCTTCATCAGCGCCTCCGTGTAAGGCATGCGCGGCGCGGCGAAGAGTTCTGCCGTCGGCGCGGTCTCCACGATCTTGCCCGCGTACATCACCGCGATCCGGTCCGTGCGGCTGCGCACCACCCGCAGGTCGTGGGTGACCAGCAGCATGGCCATGCCAAGACGGGACCGCAGGTCGTCCAGCAAGTCGAGGATCTGCGCCTGGACCGTGACGTCGAGCGCCGTGGTGGGCTCATCGGCGAGGAGCAGTCGAGGGCTGTTGGCCAGCGCGATCGCGATCGTGACGCGCTGGCGCATGCCACCGGAGAGTTCGTGCGGGTACTGGCGAACCCGGCGCTCCGGCTCGGAAAGCCCAACCGAGCGGAGCAAATCCACCGCACGCGCCTTGGCAGCTCGCTTGGTCACGCTCTGGTGCAGCAGGATCGACTCGGTGATCTGCGCACCGATCCGCTTCACCGGGTTCAACGACGTCATCGGATCCTGCAGGATGAGCGCGATCTCCGCGCCCCAGATCCGGCTGAGACCGGGTCTGTCCAAATCGGTCAACTGCGTGCCGTCGTAGGTCACCGCGCCGGACACCTCGGTGCCGCGATCACCGGAGATCAGGCCCATCAGCCGCCGGGTCAGCACGGTCTTGCCCGACCCGCTCTCGCCCACGACGGCCAGCACCTCGCCGACCCGGACGGTCAGCGAGACCCCGTCAACCGCGTGCACCACGCCTGCCTTGGTGTGGAACCGCACCTGGACGTCCTCGGCCGTCAGGAGGTCCTGGGACAGCTCCGCGTCGTCGTCCTGCCGTCCTGCCGTGCTCGTCGGCTGCGTCGATGGCTGCATCAAAGGTTGCTCTCCCTGAATTCGAACAACTTCCGGGTGCGCTCGCCGATGTAGTTGATGGACAGCACGGTCAGGAACATGACCGCGGCGGGGAACAGCGAGATGTGCGGGTAGTCGATCAGCTCCGTGCGACCCGCCGCGATCATGCCTCCCCAACTGGGCGTGGGCGGCGGGATGCCCAGACCGAGGAAGCTCAGCGACCCCTCCACGACGATGAACGTGCCGACCATGATGAAGGCGACCGCGGCGACCGGGAGGACGACGTTGGGGGCGATCTCCCGCGCGATGATCCGCAGTGGCCGACTCCCGTACGCCCGCGCGGCCAGCACGAACTCGCGCTGGGTCGCCACGAGCGTCGCCGCTCTGGTCAACCGGATGAACGTCGGCACGGACAGCACCGCCAAGCCGAGGATCAGGTTGGTCAGGTTGGGCCCGAGGATGGCCACGATCGCGATCATCAGCACCAGGCCCGGAAACGCCAGCACGATGTCGGTGACGAGGGCTAGCACTCGTTCCGTCCGACCGCCGAAGTAACCCGCGATCATGCCGAGTATCCCGCCGACGACCGCGCCGAGACCCACCGCGCAGATGCCGACCAGCAGCGACGCCCTGGCACCGTGGATGACTCGGGAGAAGGTGTCCCGGCCCAGGGTGTCCCCGCCCAGCCAGTGCTGCGGAGTGATCCCGCCGAAGACGTTCTCGTAGTCGGGCACCGCCGGGTCCCACAGCGGCAGCAGCGGGGCCAGGACCGCCGCGAGGACGACCGCGCCGAGCCAGGTCCAGCTCAGCCACCAGCCCAGCGGGGCACGAGCACCGTTGCGGCGCGTGGCCGTCTGCGGAACCGAAACGTCTCCCGCCGACGGGGCGGCGGTGGTCGAGGTATCACGCATCTCTACGCACCCTGGGGTCCAGGACCAGGTAGACCAGGTCGATGATCATGTTGATGACGACGTAGGCGACCGCCACGAACAGCAGCGCACCCTGCAGGATCATGTAGTCCCGGTTGAACACGGACTGCACGATCAGCTGCCCGAGACCGGGGATCGCGAACAGGGTCTCCACGATCACCGTGCCACCGAGCAACCGCCCGATGTTCACTCCGGACAAGGTGATCAGGGAGAAGGAGGACGGCCGCAGCGCGTGGCGGAGCAGGATCGTCCGCGGGCTCAGCCCCTTGGACCGGGCCATCAGGATGAAGTTCTCCTGCAACGTCGAGATCATGTCCGAGCGCAGCAGTTGTCGGTAGACAGCGGCCTCGGCGATCATCAGGGTCAGGCACGGCAGGATGATCGACCGCAGGTTGCCCAGTGGGTCGTCGAAGAACGCGGTGTAGCCGGTGGCGGGCAGGATGCTGGTCATCCCGCCCGCGAACAGCACGATCAGCACCATGCCGAAGACGAACTGGGGAATCGCGGCGGCGCCGAATCCCAGCGTCATCGATGTCCGGTCGACCAGCCGCCCCGGACGGTAGGCCGAGTACACCGCCAGCGGCACCGCGATCAGCAGGGCCAGGATCTGCGCGGTGATCGCGATCTCGAAGGAAACCGGGATGCGTTGCGCGAGCGCCTCGGCCACCGGCTGGCCGGTGCGGAACGACCGCCCGAGGTCACCCTGCACCACCCCGCCGAGCCAGTCGAGGTAGCGCACCGGCAGCGGCCGGTCGAGCTGCAGCTCGGCTCGCACCTGCTGCACCTGGGCAGGCGTCGCGTTGTCCCCGGCCACGACGACGGCGGCGTCGCCCGGTAGCAGATCGACGGCGACGAAGGACAGGAACGTCACCGCGAGCAGCACGATCAGCAGGTGCACCAACCGGTTTCGGACCCGGCGCGCGACCACGCTGCGGCGCCGGGCCGGTGCCTCATCCGGGCCGGGTGCGGACCGAGTGGTGTCCTCGGCTGCCTTCGGACTCGTGTCGGTCACGGTGGACCTCAACTCGACCGCGGCGGAAGGTCGGCGACCAGCGGCGTGTCGGCGTCGACCGGGCCCAGCACGTTAGCTCCGCCGGGGTCACCGATCGGCTGCTCCCGTCCGGGTAGCACGTCGTAGAAGAACGCGGCGTTGTCGGCGAGGTGGACGGCCTCCTCGTCGGTGGCTTGCTGCTCGATCACGATCGCTTCGACCGGGCACTCGGGTTCGCACGCGCCGCACTCGATGCACTCGGCCGGGTTGATGTAGAGCTTGCGGGCACCCTCGTAGATGCAGTCGACGGGGCAGACGTCGACGCAGGTGCGGTCCTTGAGGTCCACACAGGGTTCGGCGATCAGGTAGGTCATACCGGCACATTCCTCCCGTGGCGAAGTGCGATTCGACGGCCGTCGGGCCGGGCGGTGGTCATCGGTCGAGCCACGTCGTCGCGTAGAACATGTCGCGGGACCCGTAGCGGTCGATGCCCTTGACGTCGGCCTTGGTGATGGTGGACAGGTAGCTGCGGCTGAAGAACGCGACCGCGAGGTCTGCCCCCGCGATCAGCTCGACCTGTTGGTACGCCTGCTTCCGCACGGACTCGTCGGTGGTGCTCGCGGCCTGGTCCAGCAGGGCGTCCACCTGGGGATTCGAGTACTTGCCGTAGTTCGTGTTGGCGCCGGTGCGCAGCAGCCGCATCGCACCGGGATAGGGCGAGTCGAACGCCCCCACCCAGGTCGTGAGTTCGAAGTCGTTGCTCTGCACGACCGACGACGAGAATTGCGCCAGGTCGTAGAACTCGACCTTCACGTTGAGGCCGACCGCGGCCAGCTGCGCCTGGATGTACTCGGCGAACGGCCGTCGGGCCGTCGTCGTCTTGAAGGTGAAGTTCGGGTTGCCCCCGCTCGCCTGGTATTCCTGGATGAGCTGTCTCGCCCTTTCCGGGTCGAACTTCGGCCACGCGTCGGACGCCGCCTGCGTGTGGTACGGGCTGTCGGCGTCGAAGAGGCTGTCCGCGTGGACCAGTCGGCCGTTGTACTGACTCGCACCCAATGCGTTGAGGTCCAGCGCGCGAATGATGGCCTCGCGCATCCGGCGGTCGTTGAACGGCGCCCGGTTGAAGTTGAAGTACAGGTACTCGCCCGCGTTGCCCGGCCCGTAGTAGACCTTCAGCTTCGGATCCTGGATACCGCGGACCAATTCGTCGTTGTAGCCGCCGAAGATCACGTCCACGTCGCCGTTCTGGATCGAGGCGTACCGGGATTCCGTGTCCGGCAACGGCCGGAACTCCAACCCGTCCAAATACGGCTTACCAGCCTGCCAATAACCCGGATTGCGCGCCAGAACCAGCTTCGAGTCCCGCACCCAGCTGACGAACTTGAACGGACCAGCACCCACCGGATTGCTCCCGATGTCCTTGCCGTACTTCTGCAACGCCGCAGGCGAAACGATCATCCCCAACGACCCGTAGGTGATCGGCTGGGCGAACACCATTGGAAACGCTCCCGACGGGGACTTGAGCGCGAACTCAACGGTCGTGGGGCCGACCGCGCGCATGGACGCGATCTGCGCCGCGTAGGCGTGGGCTGGCGACGACACCTTGTCGATGTGCCGCTGCACGTTCACCATCACCGCATCGGCATCCAGATCAGTGCCATCCGAGAACTTCACCCCGGGCCGCAACACCAACCGCCACGTCGACCCGCCGTCCGGACTGTCCATCGACTGGGCCAGGTACGGTTCGGCGGACCCGTTGGGCGTCAGCTTCATCAGCGAGTCGTAGACGGCCAGGGCGGCCATGTTCGAGTTCTGCACGGTCGGGTCGAAGCTGACGATCTCCCGGTCCATGCCCAGCAGCAGCGTGCCGCCGGATTTCGGCGTGCCTTCCGCGGCATGGTCGCTGCCGAAGGGATTGATCGCCGCCAGCGGGGCGGCGTCGTTGCCCGGCCCCTTTCCGATCGCGCCGCACGAAGCCACCAGGGCGAGGCTGAGCACGGCCGCCAGTGCACCGGCCGCTCGCAATGGAAAACGTCGCAAACCCATCGTCGAACACCTCATCCTCTTGGGGACCGCGGTCCACGCCGACCGCGCTGTCGGCGGCGTCCGGCCGCCGGTGAACGTCACCGATCGAGCCAGGTCGTCGCGTAGAACATGTCGCGGGACACGTACCGGTCGATGCCCTTGACCTCGGGCTTCGTGATAGTCGACAGGTACCCACGGCTGTACCAACCCAGGGCCAGGTCCTGGTTCGCGAGCAGTTCCACCTGCTGGTAGATCTGGTTGCGCTGGGCCGGGTCGCTGGTCGAGATCGCCTGGTTGAGCAGATCGTCCATCTTCGGGTTGGAGTACTTGCCGTAGTTGCCGCTGCCCCTGCTGCCGAGCAGGCGTTGCGCCGCTGGGTAAGCCGAGTCGAACGGCCCGCCGACCCAACTGGTCAACTGGAAGTCGCTGCTCTGGACCACCGACGAGGAGAACTGCGCGAGGTCGTAGTACTGCAGGTCGACCTTGATGCCTATCGCGGCCATCTGCGCCTGGACGAACTCGCCGAACGCGACCCGGTTCGGCGCGTTCGTCGTCTTGAACGTGAAGTTCGGATCTCCGCCCGTCGCGACGTAGTCCTTGACCAGTTGTTTGGCCTTCTCCGGGTCGTAGGTCGGCCACGCGTCCGAGGCCGCCTTCGCGTGGTACTGGCTGTCGTCGCCGAAGAGGCTGGCCGCTGGCTCCAACTGGTTGCGGTACTGGCTGGCGCTCAACGCCCTGATGTCCAGGCCCCTGATGATGGCCTCGCGCATCCGGCGGTCGTTGAACGGCGCCCGCGTGAAGTTGAAGTACAACCATTCCGCGCCGTTGCCCGAGCCGTAGTAGACGGTGAGCCTCGGGTCCTCCGCGGCCCGCGACAGCTCCGTGATGTAGCCGCCGAAAATCAGGTCCACGTCGCCGTTCTGGATCGAGGCGTACCGGGATTCCGTGTCCGGCAACGGCCGGAACTCCAACCCGTCCAAATACGGCTTACCAGCCTGCCAATAACCCGGATTGCGCGCCAGAACCAGCTTCGAGTCCCGCACCCAGCTGACGAACTTGAACGGACCAGCACCCACCGGATTGCTCCCGATGTCCTTGCCGTACTTCTGCAACGCCGCAGGCGAAACGATCATCCCCAACGTCCCGCCGAAGAACGGCTGGGCGAATCCCGTGGGGAAATCACCCGTCGGTTGCGCCAGATCGAACTCGACGGTCAGCGGATCCACCGCACGCATCGACTTGATCCGCTCGGTCAGGGCATGGGCTGGCGACGACACCTTGTCGATGTGCCGCTGCACGTTGACGATCACCGCATTGGCATCCAGATCAGTGCCATCGGAGAACTTCACCCCTGGCCGCAACACCAACCGCCAGGTCAACCCGCTGTCCGGACTGTCCATCGACTGGGCCAGGTACGGCTCGACCTTTCCGCCGGGGCCCAGCCTCATCAGCGAGTCGTAGACGGCGCTGGCCGCCATGTTGGTGTTCTGGACCGTCGGGTCGAAGCTCACGATTTCCCGATCCTCGCCCAACAACAGCGTTCCGCCGCGCTTCGGCGTCCCTTCCGCCGCGAAGTTGCCGCCGTAGGGGTTGGTGGACTGAACAGTCCGCTCCTTGGGCTCGCTGTTCTGGCCCACCGCACCACAACCGGTCATCACCAGCGCGGTGCTGAGCACGACCACCACGGCTGTGACGGCCCCCGACAGGCGTGATCGCATCCACATCGTGCAAACTCCTCGTTGAGTTTCGACGGGCTCCGCGTTCCGGCACGGGTGGCTGGAACGCGGAGCGATGCCGGGGCCTCGGACGCCGGATCAACCGCGGGAGGCGTCGGTGTTGGGCGAGCGCACGCACTCGGCTGGGAACTGCCGCGCGTGCGTCGCCAGCGTGCCCGTGCGGGACGGGCTATCGGGTCAGGATCGGGTCGCGGGGATTCCGTCGACGTCCATCTCTTGCACCATCGGGTCGTCGTTGGTGCCCAGTATGCGCCAGTCCTCGCCCTCTTCGAGGATCTTCTCGGCGGATCGGATGCTGCGGTAGTCGAGGTCGCCCGCGACAGCTGGCGGTTCGCCGCCATCGGCGACCTTCTTCGCCGCCGCGATCAGCAGTCGGCGCATCCGGATGAGCGCCTTGTCACTGGTGCCCAACCGCTCCTGCTCGCGGTCGTAGATCGGGCCCATCGACTCGGTGACCATCAGGTCCTGGCTGACGAACTCGGCGACACCCGAGAAGGTCCGGTGGCGCTGCTCTTCGCGGTCGATGCCGTAATCGTTCTCAGCGGTGTACTCCCGCGGGATGATGCCGTTGCCGTTCACCTCGGCGCGGCCGAACTTGAACGGGGCCACCGAGAACAGGTTGGCGCCGCCGATGTTGTTCGGGTTCTCGACGTTCCGGGTGGTGAAGCTGTACCGCCAGCAGTTCTCGTCGTCGATCGGCACGAACAGGCCCTGCCTGCAGCCGAACGGCACGGTCGCGATCACCGTGTGGTACGGGTAGCAGAACGCGCTCATCCGCACGTGGGTGAAACCGTTGGGGGTGGTCCGGATCCCGACGTACTTGAACCCGTACCAGGTGTCCTCGACTTCGAGCCGCGGCGCCCGGTCGTAGGCCCAGAACTTCCAGGACATCGGGTTGGACGGATAGCCGGGCTTGTCGCTGCCGTCGTCCTGGATGTCCTTGACGCCGTTGAACTGGTGCAGCCAGGAGATGTGCGAGGTGTCGAGGTTGCCCTCCATGGCCTGCACCCAGTTGCACGTGGTGTGCAGCTTGGTGGCCGAGACGTGTTCCGGGGCGAGGGTCTCGGTGCCGAAGTCGCGGAACGGCGTCATCTTCTCCGGCGGTCCCATGTAAGTCCACACGATGCCGCCCGACTCGTGCGTCGGGTAGGACTTCAGCCGGACCTTGTCCTTGAACACGCTCGTCGGAGGCTCGCTCGGCATGTCGACGCATGCGCCGCTCGCATCGAACTTCCAGCCGTGGTACGGACAGCGCAGCCCGCATTCCTCGTTGCGTCCGAAGTAGAGGGAGGCACCGCGGTGCGGGCAGTTCTCCCCCACCAGCCCGACGGTGCCGTCGGTGTCCCGGAAGGCCACCAAGTTCTCCCCGAGCAACCGCACCCGGACCGGGTCGCCGTCCGGTGTCGGCACCTCGCTGACGAGCAGCGCCGGAGTCCAGTAGCGGCGCAGCAGATCGCCCATCGGGGTACCGGGGCCGACTCGGGTCAGGAGCTCGTTGTCCTGTGCTGACAGCATTGTCATCCTCTTTCCGGCATCGTGGTGGACGGACGTCAGTGGTGGGTGGCCGCGAGTGGTTCCCGGCGCTGGCGTTCGAAGTCACCGACCTGGCGCGCGGGCAGCGCCAGGTGGCAATCGGCTGCGGCATCGCGGCCGTACTCGCAGCGCACTGGGCCGGGTGCGCGGTAGTTGGGGGAACAGCCCTGCATCGGCGACAGCACCAGTGGGCCGAGCGCGGCATTCCGCACCCGCAGCCCGCCCTGCCGATCGTCCCCGGCCAGATCGCGCGCACCCGCGATGACCTGGCAGGACACCATTCCACGTGGCTGCTCGTCGCGGAATGCGACAAGCTCGTCCGTGTTGTGTTCCGAGCGGAGGACCGGCTGGACATTCTCGCTCACGGCGACTCTCTTTTCTTCATATTATGAAGAGAGAAATCACTTGATGAACGAGCGTAATCACGTATCGACAAGGGCGTCAAGGAGGAATAACGGCCACGACCGAAGACGGCGTGAAACCGTCCACTTCGGACGTTCTGGCCCACGGAACGAGATTCCGCCGCCGACGCGGTCCAGCGATCCCGCTAAGTCACGGAGCGGAATTCTGCTGCGATGTTCCGCTTCCACGACGAGTCCGGAAGAACCACCCGATTGCTCCAGCACCGGTCCCCGCACACGGACCCGCCACCGGGAGACGACGCGAAAAAGCGCGTCCGGCTTTGCCGAACGCGCCCTCTTCGCCGGGGGTCGGGTTACTGGAGGCCCGCAAAGCATGGATGATGCGAATTCGCGCGTGAGCGCGACGCTGCCGCGCCCACCGCAGGCCGCGGTCACGCGCAGCGTCGATATCGGGACTGATTCGGACGGAGAAAGGCATGTGGAACGCGATGTCCTGGGGCATGAACACCATCCATTCAGTTCGCCGCGGCAGAGGCAGCGCGATGCCAAGTCAAGGAGCCGATGATCGGCGCTACCCACTCCCAGCAAGTACTAGGAACCAGGACACGTCGACGGCACCAGTGCGCGGCGACGTCGAGTGTTTCATTTCCAGCTCTGTTTAAATCGGCGGCGATCCCGAGGTGTTCCTGCGGCCCGAGGACTGGATGTTGCCCTTCGTGGTGGCTATCGGCGAGATCCGGAGACGTTTCGTCGCCGCCCCATGACAGTGAAACGATGGCCAGACTGCCGTCCCCACCGGATTCGGAAGAACTCGTCGCGGTTCAGCCGGACGAGGCCACTCGGCTGCACGTGCCGACGTCCAGCGAAAAGGCACGGTAGGTCGGTGGACACCGGGCGTGCGGGTTGAGCGCTTCATCGACACAATTCGAGGCAGCTCACCACCAACGCAGGAGGCCATGCATGACCCTGCCAGTCCTCTTCGGCGCGAACATCGACCCGACCTGGCAAGACCCGCACCAACCGCGGCACCTCGCACGCAGCGCCGACGAGAGCGGACTCGACCTCGTGACTGTGCAGGATCACCCCTACCAGCGCGCTTTCTACGACACCTGGACGTTGATCAGCTACCTCGCCGCGACGACCCAGCGCGTCACGATCGTCCCGACCGTGGCCAACCTGCCCCTGCGGCCACCGGCAGTGCTGGCGAAGTCCGCGGCGAGCCTGGACATCCTCTCCGGCGGCCGGGTCCAGCTCGGCCTGGGCGCGGGAGCGTTCTGGGACGCGATCGCCGCGATGGGTGGCCCCCGCCGCGACAAGAAGGAGGCCGTCGACGCGCTGGACGAAGCCATCGAAGTCATTCGCCTGATGTGGAGCGGTCAACGGTCCGTGCGGTTCGACGGCAGCCACTACCGACTTTCCGGAGTTCACCCAGGACCGGCACCGAGCCCTGCGCTCGGTATCTGGCTCGGCGCCTACGGCCCGCGCACGATCCGGCTGACCGGCACCAAAGCTGACGGCTGGATGCCCTCGCTCGGTTTCCTCGGTCTGGATCGGCTGGGCGAAGCGGTCGCAAGACTGCACGCGGCAGCCGAGCAGGCGGGCCGCGACCCGCACGCGCTGCGCAAGGTCTACAACCTCAACGGCATCATCGGTTCGGAAAGCCCGGAGCCCTTCCAAGGCTCGATCCGCCAATGGACCGACCAACTCGTGGACGTCGTCCAACGGTTCGGCATGAACGCCTTCGTCTACTGGCCGAACGACGACCACGCGCGCCAACTGCGGATCTTCGCCGAACAAGTGGTCCCGGAGGTCCGGCAAGCCATCACCGGATGAGACCGACTGTTCGCGCCAAGCCTCACTCCGGCGCGCAGTCGTAGCCGACGCTGAGTGTGATCATTTCGGATTGGACGTCCTACTTCACGATGATCTTGGAGTCGTCGTCGACGGACGCGTACACCGCTGACCGCGATGCCGACCGCCACCCTGCCGATCAGGTGCTGCTTCGAACTGCTTCCCATGTTCTCCATGACGTCTGTGCTGAAGAACAGTTGTTTCAGGTAAAAGCTACGTTTCGTTTGTCGAACGTGCCCGTGTGCGGCGCTTCGATCGTCGTTGGCGCGGTCGTGGTTCGACGGGCGATTTGGCTCCTGGCGGCTCGATCCGTCCACCCCATGACCGTTTTCCTGCTCGTTTCCGGGCGGATGGTCGGATTCCAGCGAAAGAACCAGGTTCACCCGAGCCGATCCCACACTGTTTCCCAACTTTCCGAGCCACCCGCAGAATTCGTAACCGCGCGAAGGAACCGGCATGTTGAGAACCGAGAGACGCACGCGTCTCGACCAGGTGTTGGGGATCGTCGAGCGGTTGGGCAACCGGCTGCCCAACCCGTTCATCCTGTTCGTCGCGCTGTTCGGGGTGATCGCGGTCGCCTCGGCCGTGGCCGCCGCGCTGGGCGCGACCGTGCAACTGCCCGGTGCCGAGGAACCCACCTCGGTCAAGAACATCCTCTCCGGCGAAGGCCTGGTGCACCTGCTCGACAACGCGGTCGACGACTTCGTCAGCTTCCCCGCGCTCGGTCCGGTGCTCACCGTGGTGCTCGGTGTCGGGGTGGCTCAGGGCACCGGTGCGCTGGAAGTGGCCGTCCGCCTGGTGTTCTCGCGAGTGCCCCGAGGTCTGGTCCCCTACGTCGTCGCGTTCGTGGCCTGCCAGGGGCACGTCATGTCGGACGCGTCCTTCCTGGTCATCCCGCCGTTGGCGGCGTTGGTCTTCCGCTCCGTCGGCCGACACCCGCTCGCCGGGCTGATCGGCGCCTACGCCTGCGTTGCCACCGGATACGGGGGTGGTCTGCTGATGGGCACCCTGGACGCGAGCCTCGCCGGAATCACCGAAAAAGCCGCCGCCCTCCTGCCGGGGATCAGCGGCTACGAAACGAACATCGCGATGAACTACTACTTCGGTGCCGCAGCCGGGGTCTTCCTCCCGTTGGTAGGCGGATTGCTGATCTCGCGGGTGTTGGAACCGGGGTTGCCGACGTGGCACCCGGCGGACGGGCCGGAGAACCACGGCGACGCAGTTCAGGTGAGCCCCGTTGAACGGCGGGCACTGCTGATCAGTGCGCTGGTCGTCATCGGCTTCCTCGCGCTGGTCGCGGTGGCCTGGCTGCTGCCCGGAAGCCCGCTGCGCGGTTCCGGTGGCACGTTGATCCCCTCACCGCTGCTGAACAACCTCGTGCTGATCATCGCGCTGTCCTTCTTCCTGTTCGGCTACACCTACGGACGCGCGAGGAAGCTCGACAAGGACGAGCGCGACGTTCTCAAGCTCATGACCGCGGCGATCAAGGAGATGAGCGGGTTCATCGTGCTCATCTTCATCGTGGCGCAAACGCTGAGCGTGCTGTCGTGGAGCGGCCTGGCCACGTTCCTGGCGGTGGAGTTGGCGGAGACGGCCCAGTCCATCGGCCTGGTCGGCTTCGGTGCGCTGCTGTTCCTCGTGCTGCTGTCCACCGTGCTCAACCTCGTGATCACCTCGGGTTCCGGCCTGTGGTCGCTGGAATCCACGGTGATGGTGCCCGCCCTGATGCTGCTCGGTCTGTCACCTGCGATCATCCAGGCCACCCACCGCATCGGTGATTCCATCACCCAGGCCGTCTCACCGATGCACATCTTCCTGTACTTCATCCTGGGCGAGGCCAAGAAGTACGAGCCGGACCTGAAACTGGGCACGCTGGTGTCCCGGCTGCTGCCGTTCGTGCCCGCGTTCGGACTGGTGTGGACGGCCATCCTCGCGGTCTTCTACTTCACCGGTCTCCCCGTCGGTCCGGGCGCCTCGATCCACCTGCCCTAGGTGGTCTTGCGTGGTGCTGCGGGTGCCAACCGTGCCGCTGGCGGTAGCGGTGAGTGCTTTGGGGAGGCTTGGAATGCCTGGATCGCGAGCGCGGCGAAGCGCCGGGATGCCGCGACCTGGGCGGCCGGTGAGGTTGCCTGGATGCCGCTGTTGGCCATGAACATGAGGATCAGGTCGTCCAGGACGAAGTCAGGGCGCAGGTGGCCAGTGCCCTTGGCGCGGCGGGCCAGCACAGCGATCGAGTTGAGCGCGTATTCGCGGTTCGCGGCGAAATCCATCGCGTCGGGGAAGGTCGACATGAAGGCTGTGGTGAAGCCTCGGTCGCGTGCGTGCAACTCACAAATTTTCTCGATCACGAGGCAGAAGCCGTGCCACGGATCCGCGTCGGCGAGCCCCTCGTCGACGATGGTCTGGCACGCGCGCATCTGGTCCGTGAAGGCTTCGGTGACCAGCATTTGCTTGGTTGGGAAACGGCGGTACAGGGTGGCGGGGCCAACCCCGGCGCGCCGGGCGATCTCCCGCATCGGCACGTTCAGACCTTCGGCTGCGAACACCGCGCGGGCCGCGTCGAGGATGCGCTCGCGGTTGTCCAGGGCGTCGGAGCGCAGGGTGTGAGGCAAACGGTCTGTCACCGCTCTCACTTTAGCTAACCGGACGGTGGCGTCCGTTAGCGTCCGAAGGCGTAGGAGCCCAAAACGAGGAGACGACGTTGAAGGCAGTCGCGATCCAAGCGTTCGGACGTCCCGAAGGTCTGGCGGTCATCGACCTCCCTGCTCCTGCTCCCGCCTACGGACAGGTGCTGATCGCCACGGAGGCCATCGGTGTCGGCGGCGTCGACGCCGTGATCCGAAGCGGTGCTCTCGCTGCCTACGGTTTCAAGGAAGGCCACATCCCCGGCAGTGAGGTAGCGGGTACCGTGACCGCAGTCGGCGACAACGTCGCCACGTCATGGATCGGTCAACGCGTGTGGGCTTTCACCAGCGCGGGCGGCTACGTCGAGCAAGCGATCGCCCCGGTCGAGGAGATCCTCCCCCTCCCCGCGAACCTATCCGCTGTTGACGCGGTGACGCTCGGGAGTTCCGGAGTGGTGGCCCACTTCGGGCTTTCCCACGCCCACTTCGCTCCCGGCGAGTCAGTGCTGGTGCGCGGCGCGGCTGGCAGCATCGGGATCATGACGGTCCAGCTCGCGGCTCGTGGTGGCGCCAGCGCGGTGGCGGTCACGACGTCGTCAGCCGAGCGCGGCGATCGCCTGCGCGAGCTCGGCGCGACCCACGTGCTGGACCGCTCCGGAGAGGGAGGCGAGGGCGCTCCCGCGGGCTACGACGTCATCATCGACATCGTCGCCGGTGTGGACATGCCTTCTTTCTTCGCCAAGCTCAACCCGAACGGTCGCATGGTGGCCGTCGGCGCCGTCGGCGGGCAACCGCCAGCGGACTTCGGCACGACGATGATGGCGGCGTTCCAGAAGTCGATGTCGTTCGCTACCTTCAGCGCCGCCACCGTGGCCGAACCCGATCGACGTCCCGTGCGGACCGAGCAGTTCGCTGCCGCAGGTCGCGGCGAGCTGCACACGGTGGTGCACGAGCTGCTGCCGTTGGAGCAGGCCGTGCTGGCGCACCAGAAGATGGCCGCTGGCGAGGTGTTCGGCAGGATCGTGCTGACACCGTAGCCCGCGCAGCTCGCACAGCCAAGAGCCCCAGATCGTCGAGTCGAGCCGACGTACGCGTCGGCCGAGCGGGATTCGTTCGCCCGGGTCCGCGTTTTCACTGGCTGCCCGTGCTTTCCAGTGCCCATGGGCCCAGCGGTGTCGCGGAGACCCAGCGGCCGGTGGCATCCAGCACCCGTCCGTACAGCTTCACCTGGCGCAGCACGATCTGCCGGTCGACGATCGTGGCGTGCGGGAACTGCGTCCGCAGTCGGGTTACCAGGCCGTGCAGGTCGGCCACCTGGTGCAACCCGACCGTGAGCAGCAGGTTGTGGGGCCCGGCGATCGCCGCGCAGGTCCGGGTCTCCGGCCACCGCAGCAACTGTTCACCGGTGGATTCCAGGTAGTCGTCGGGCATCTCCAGCCACAGCACTGCCGAGGCGTGCCAGCCAGCCAGTTGCCGCGCCAGGTCGCAGCGGAAGGCGATGTCGCCGACCGCGGTGAGCCGGTTGATCCGGCGCTGGACCGTGCGGGCGGTCATCCCGAGTTCCGCTTCCAGATCGGTGAAACTACGTCGGCCGTCCAGGCTCAGCGCGGTGAACAGGCGGCGGTCGTATTCGTCCATCGGACGCGCGGTCGCGGGACTCGCCGGGCACTGGCGCAGGCGCTCGACCTGTTCGAAGTTGAGCACCCGCAGCCGCCACCGCATGCTCAGGTCGAAGGCACGGGTCGCGATGTGGGTTCGGACTCGGGTGATGCCCGGCTGTCGCGGTAACTGGTGGAGCACGTACTCCGAGAGGCTGTTGAGGTTCGGCGCGACCGCGATGGTCCACAGGTCGTAGGAGCCCGCGACGTGCTGCACGGTGAACATGTGCGGCTGCCTGGCCAGTTCGCTCGCCACCTCGATGGCTGCGCCGGTTTCACAGGTCAGTTCGAGGAACGCCACGCTCATGGTGTGCAGCTGCCGCTGCCCGAGCGCGACCGTTGACCACGCCAGCCGGGCGTCCGACAGGCGCTTCCAGCGGCGGGCGACCGTCACGGGATCCAGGTCGAGCACCTCTCCAACGTCGGCCCACGACGCGCGCGGGTTGACCTGAAGTGCGTCGATCAGTTCCAGGTCGCCCTCCCGCAGGGCGGCGGAGGCGTTCATGGCACTCCCGAGGATGTTCGGTTTCCTGCACGCCGGGATGTGCGGTGTCGGATCCCAGCGGTGCGGGGGCGGATTCGGTTGCTGCCCGATGATTGAGCACGAAACTCACCGCTGCAAGGAGTTGTGCCAGTGACCGCACCGACAGAGGTCGCCGAGTGCGACGTCCTGTTCAACGGCGCTCGCGTATTGGATCCGGAGACCGGACTCGACGCGGTTCGCCACGTCGGGGTGACCGACGGGCGAATCACCTCGGTGTCCTCCGAACCAGTACCGGCGCGGAAGACGCTCGACGTGTCCGGGAGGGTTCTGGCACCGGGCTTCATCGACCTGCACAGCCACGCGCAGACCGTGTCCTCGTTGCGGATGCAGGCATTGGACGGGGTCACCACGGCGTTGGAGCTGGAGTCCGGCGCGGCGCCGGTGCGCCGAGTGTACGAGCGGGCGGGCGACGAGGGACGTCCGATCAACTTCGGCTACGCCGCGTCCTGGGCGATGGCCAGGATGCGGGTGTTCGACGGCGTCGAACCCGTTGGCGGCTTCGAGGGCTTCGCCGAGTTCTGCGGTGGACCGCGCTGGCGCGACAGGGCCAGCCGGACGGAACTCGAACTGGTCCTCGCCGAGGTGGAGGACCAACTGCACCAGGGTGCGCTCGGCATCGGTGTGCTGCTCGGTTACGCGCCACAGACCGGGCGCAACGAGTACTTCCAGCTGGCGCGGCTCGCCGCGAGGTACGACGTGCCGACGTTCACCCACGCGCGGTTCAAGAACCCGGATGATCCGGAAACGGCCTTGGAGGGGATCGCCGAGGTGGTCGCCGCCGCCTCCGGCACGAACGCGCACATGCACCTCTGCCACATCAACAGCACTTCGTTGCGCGCCATCGACGAAGTCGGCGCGGTGGTGGCCGGTGCTCGGGAGCACGGCTTGCGGGTGACCACCGAGGCCTACCCGTACGGGGCCGGGATGACGACCATCGGCGTGCCCTTCCTGCACCCGGACAACCTGCCCAGGTTGGGTATCAAGCCGAGCAACCTGGTTCTGCTGTGCACCGGTGAGCGGCCGAGGGACGACGCGAGGCTGCTGGAGATCCAACGGACCGACCCCGGCGCCATGGTCGCCATCCACTACCTCGACGAGAACGACCCGGACGACTGGTCGGTGCTCCAGCGGTCGCTGCTGCTGCCGGACACCGCGATCGCATCGGACGCGATCCCGTTCGCCTCCCCGGACGGCGAACTCGTCGAAGACGCCTGGCCACTGCCACCCAGATCCTCCGCGCACCCGCGAACCAGCGGAACCTTCTGCCGGTTCCTGGGCACGATGGTGCGCGAACTGGGCCTGCTGTCCCTGCTCGAAGCGGTGCGGCGCTGCACCCTGCAGCCCGCCACGGTATTGGCGGGGGTGGCACCGCAGATGCGCCGGAAGGGGCGCGTGCAGGTGGGCGCTGACGCCGATCTGGTGGTGTTCGACCTCGCCGCGATTTCCGACCGGGCGACCCACGAAGAGCCCTGGCATCCGTCGGTGGGCGTCGATCATCTGCTCGTCGGCGGCGAATTCGTGATCCGTGGCGGCCAACTCCTGCCGGAGGCCAGGCCGGGCAAGGCTGTGAAGGGACGACTCGGATGACCGAACTGGTGACCTTGGCCGATATCCGCGCCGCGAGCGAGCGGATTTCCTCGGCCGCGCTGCGCACCCCGTTGCTGCCCTTCGACTCCGCCGAACCGGACCGACCGCTGTGGATCAAACCCGAGTCGCTTCAGCCGACCTCGGCGTTCAAGCTGCGCGGTGCGTACAACAAGATCAGCATCCTGCTGCCGCAAGCACACGAGCGCGGCGTGGTCGCCCACTCCAGCGGGAACCACGCCAGGGCGGTCGCCTGGATCGCCCGCCGACTCGGGCTGCGCGCGGTGATCGTCATGCCCGACACCACACCGCCGAACAAGGTGGCCGCGGTCGAGCGACTGGGCGCCGAGATCGTGATCGTGCCACCGCACCAGCGGGACACCCGCGCATTCGAGCTGGCCGACGAACACGGCTACGTCCCGGTGCCCCCGTACGACGACGCGCACATCATCGCTGGCCAGGGCACCGTGGGCCTGGAGATCATGGCCGATCTGCCGGACGCCGATGTGGTGCTCGTGCCGGTCAGCGGCGGCGGGCTGTCCTCCGGGGTGGCCACCGCGATCAAGGCGTTGCGTCCCGAGACGCTGGTCATCGGCGTCGAGCCGGAGCTCGCCTCGGACGCCGCGCAGAGCCTGCGGGAGCAGCGCCGGGTGGTCTGGGAGCCGGAGGCGACCTACCGAACGGTGGCCGACGGACTGCGGACCACCGGCCTGGGCGTGCTGCCCTGGGAGCACGTCCGACGCTACCTGGACGGGATCGTGACGGTCGCGGAGGACGAGATCCTGCACGCTATGCGCCGTCTCGCGCTCGACGCGCGTTTGGTGGCCGAACCCAGCGGCGCGGTAGCGTTCGCCGCCTACCTCGCCGCCGACAACCGGTTGCCCACGACCGGCAAGCACGTCGCCATCCTCAGTGGTGGCTCGGCCGACCCCAGGCTGCTGGCCAAGGTGTTGCTCGACGGAACCGAGACCGAACAGTTCGACCACGACCAGCAGGGAGCCCATCCATGAGCACTGATCCGCAACACCCGTACAGCCAAGCCGTCGTCGCGGGTGGCCTCGTCTTCGTCTCGGGCTCCCTGCCGGTGTTGGAAGACGGCACCGTGGTCGCGGACGGCCGGGCGGCGCTGGATGCGGCGGTCGAGAACATGAAGAAGCGGATGGCCACGGTCGGTGCCGACCTCGCCGACGTGGTCAAGGTGACCTACTACGTCACCGACATCGCGTTGCGCGACGCGGCCAACCAGCAGTTCCTCGACCTCTGGCAGGATCCCCGACCGGCCCGCACGGTGATCGGTGTCCACGAACTGCCCTACCAGAGCATCGTCGAGATCGACGCGGTCGCCAGAGCGCACTGACCCGCGTCGGTGACGGGGAGCGGAGTCGACCGCTCCCCGTTTCGGTTCAGCGCTGAGGTCCCGGCGACGGATAGGGCATGCCATATGGGCCCGGCTGGGCGGGGCGCTTGGCCACGACGAACTGCACGATCCCGATGACGGCACTGGCGATCAGCGCAGCGAACAAGAACGGCACGGCCGCCAGAAACGTCCAGCGAAAACTGAGCGCGCCCGAAATCACTTGATTGATGAACGGGGCGACCACCACAGCCAGGACACCAAGAGCCGCCACCACTGCGGCCACGATGTTCCGCTGTTCCTTGATCCCCCGCACCAACGCCGTGGTCGCTCCGATAGCCGCGCCCGCGCCGAGCCCGGTGAGCACACGCCCTACCAGGAACATGCCAGCGCCACCGCTGAACGCGATCAGCAGCACACCGATGAACATGACGCCGATCGCAGGCAAGGTCACCGCCATCAGGAAACGCACGCCGAGCCGGAATCCGAGCGGAAAGGCGATCGCGGCCGCGATCAGATACGCGACGATGCCCATCATCAGGAACTCCGGGCCCGACAAACCAAGACCCATTTGAACGGGAGAGATCAAATCGGCGCGGTAGACCGCGGTCAGCATGAACAGGCCGATAATCGCGGCAAATCCGGGCCCGATCAGCGTCCACCAGGGGTGACCTTCATTCGAGGGTGCGTCATTCCGCTCTGGCGGTGCAACGGGCATGCGCCAACCATAGACCTCTTTGATCAACTAATGCCATATTCCGCGTGAACTTCGCGGGCACGACCAACCGGCTCCCGCGGAATCCTGGACACCCATGCCCGACACCCCGAGATCACCCCGGAAGTGGATCATCCCGTTGATCCACTTCCGGAACAGGCCTTAGCCCGCCCTAGCCCGTCATTTGGGGTCGAGCACGAACACGGGGATCTGCCGGTCGGTCTTCTCCTGGTACTCGGCGTACGACGGGTAGGCGGCCACGGCCCGCTCCCACCACTCGGCTCGTTCGGCTCCGTCGACCTCGCGAGCGACGTAGTTCTTGGTCGTGGTCCCGTCCTGCAGCGTGATCTCGGGATGTGCCTTGATGTTGTAGTACCAGGTGGGATGCGTCGGGGCGCCACCCTTCGACGCAACGACGGCATAGCTGCCGCCGTGCTCCACCCGCATCACGGGGGTGTAGCGCAGCTTGCCGCTCCGCGCGCCGCGCAGCGTCAGCAGCACGACCGGCGACCCCAGGATCTCGATGCCCGCGGTGGTCCCGGTCTCCAGGATCTTCCCCGTCTGGTCACGCACCCAGTCCGTCGGGCTGAACTCCACGTCCTTGCCTGATTCATCCACCTTGGACACTCCTTTCGGCGCTTTCGCCCATTTCCAAAGGGCGGTTGATCAGCCAAGAGCCGATCGACTCCGCCGAGCCCACGATAACTCGCTGATCATGATCGGACCCGAGGGCACAGCCGCTGCGACGACAGGGAGCGGCTAACCGCTGACTGCGGACTCGTGCTCCACAGCTCAGGTCCGGTGGCAGAAGGGCGGACGGCACTGGAGTTCGGAGTCGCGCCCCGCATGGTGGACGAACCTCGCAGACGAGCGCAGACGTTCTCGGCTGTGGTCGGTTTCAGCGCTTGACGCCGACGGCGCCGTAGATGAGGTTGGTGATTTCGGCCGTCGGCGTCAGCGGCGGACCGTCGGGCCACCAGTCCACCGTTGGGACGAGACCAGGTTCCAGCAGTTCGAGGCCGTCGAAGAATCCTTCGACCTGGTCATTGCTGCGCCACCAGCAGGACTGCACTTTCTCGTGCAACGTCTTCTCGATCTCGCGGGCCATGTCGCGGTGGTGGTCGGAATCCGGCGGCCAACTGAAGTGCGAGATGGCCACGTACGAGCCTGGGGCGAGCGCGCTGATGTACTGCTGCATGATGTCGTGGGGATTGTGCTCGTCGGACACGTGGTGCAGCGTGCCCGCGTGGATGAGGCCGATCGGCCGGTCGAGGTCCAGGGACCGCGTGACCACCGGGTCGCGTAGCAGCTCCTCGGGTTCCCGCAGGTCTTTCACGCAGAAATGGGTGCGATCGTTGTCTTCCAGCAGGGCTCGGGCGTGGACGGCGACCGTGGGGTCGTTGTCGACGTAGACCACGGCGGCTTCCGGGTTGTTGTGCTGGGCGACCTGGTGCACGTTCTGCATCGTCGGCAACCCGCACCCGCAGTCGAGGAACTGGTCGATTCCGGCGTGCAAGCTCAAGAACCGGGTGACCCTGATCAGCCATTTCCTGTTTTCCACGGCGAGCGGTCGGGCTTCGGGCACGATCGCTTCCACGGCCGCGAGGACCTGTCGATCGACCTCGAAGTTGTCCTTGCCACCCAACCAGTGGTCGTATCCACGGGCGACGCTGGGAACGGTGTGGTCTATGTGGGGCACGGACGGCTCGGCGTTCATGTAGTTGATGATCGCACGACCGAGTGCCGTGAACGGCGCGGTGTCGAGCGGTCGCAGATCACGCACCGGGTCGTGAGCGCGAAAGCCGGTTCCAGCCCGTTTTCGCACTCACGACCCCCTCATGCGCATGGGGAACTGCTGAAAGCCGTCTGCCTCCGGGGGTCGGCGGTGCGTTGGAGTGGGTGGTGTTCACGCTGGTGGCGGGGCGAGCTGCGACTTGAAGGTCTGGACCAGGTCGGTGGTCCATTGTTCCGGGATTTCCCAGGGGATGAAGTGGCCGCCGTTGGGGTGGGCGGCGATGTTGACGTGGTTGTACCAAGCGGTGCGGTCGCTCGCCAGAAACGACTCGATGCGCTCTTTCGAGCTGTTGATTCCCGGCGGGTTCTCGTAGTCGACGAACGTGATCCCGGTCGGTGCCTCGATGACTGGCGTCCGGTCGTGGGAGGGCGCCCAGGGGTATCGATTGTTGTTGGCGTACGTGCGGATCGAGCTGGCGATGGCGTTGCCGGTCCAGTAGATCGTTGCGTGGGTGAGCAGGTCGTCGCGGGTGAACACGGTGTAGATGTCTCCGCCGTCGTCGGACCAGTTCATCCATCGTTCGAGGATCCAGGCCAGCATGCCGACCGGGGAGTCGGCCAATCCGTACCCGAGTGTGCTCGGAGCGAGCACGTGTGCGGCGAGGTGCACAGCGAACCGTCGCTCGATTTCGACCAGTCTCTGCCGCAGTTCATCGGGTAGCTCGGGCGGGATGGGTCGGCCACCGGAGAAATCCCACGCGCGGTCGCCGGTGAACAGGTCGAGTTTCAGGGCTGATCCGATGTGGATGCCGTACAGCTCGTCGGCGTACTTGTGACCGAGCTGTCCCGTGACGAGGGCACCGACGTCGCAACCCGCCGCGGCGTACCGGGTATGGCCGAGCGTCTGGGTCATCAGTTCGTGCCAGACGTCCGCGATCTTCCAGAAGTTCATGTCCGGCTGGGTGGGTGTCGAATACCCGAAGCCCGGCAATGACGGGACGATCACCTCGAAAGCTTCCGCCGGGTCGCTACCGAATGCGGCCGGGTCTGCGAGCCGGTCGACGACTTTCGACCAGTGCCAGAAGGTCCAGGGCCACCCATGGCTGAGGATCAGCGGGGTGGGATCGGGCCCGACGCCCGGCTTGCGCATGAAGTGAACGCGTGTGCCGGACACATCAACCAGGTAGTGCTCGTAGGCGTTCATCGCTCGCTCGGCGGCTCGCCAGTCGTACTCCTCGGCCCAGTACTGCGCCAGCTCCTGGAGCAAGGCCCTGGGGACGCCGTACCGCCCGTCCTCGTTCCCGTCATCTTCCGGCCAGATCGTCGCGCGCAGCCGCGACCGCAGATCTTCGAGAACCCGCTCCTCAATGGCGATCGGCGTCGGCGATAGTGCGTTCACGCTTGTGCTCACTTCCCCGCTCCTTCATCGGGTTTTCCGTCTTGCTCGTTGGCGAGCTGAACGATCTGGTCGAGCACGCCCGCGATGCTCAGCAGCCGCGTGCGGTCAGCAGGCGAGAGTCGATCAATGAGACTGCGCAGCCGCTCCGCACGATCGGCATGGCGTCGGGACACAATCGACTGACCATCCGCGGTGAGAGACAACATCGAGGCCCGCCCGTCAGACGGATCGGGCCTGCGTTCGACAAGTCCGTCGCGTTCCAACTTCGCTACCGCCGACGTGAGCGCCGGTTGCTTGATCTGCTCCGTCCTGACCAGGTCACTCAGCCGACACGGCCCCACCCTCGACAGGGTGTGCAGCACCGAGAGCGCAGAGAAGTTCAACCGACCCGAGGCTGGAAGTCGGATGAACAACGAGTTGAAGTCCTCGATGGAGCGGGTCAGCCGCTCTACGGCACGGACTGCATCCATGCCGACACTATATCAATCTTCGATCTAACTCTACGATCGGTTCGCAACCTCCAGGGAAAGTACGACTAGGGCGCCCCGGCCCAGGTGACCTCGACTACTTCGAGGAGTTCGACGCCGGGCACGGTGACCTCGATGGCGCCTGCGTTGATGCCGATCTCGGTCGGGTTCGGGTCGCTGAGGGTGCGGACCGTCGCCGACGTGGCCGACTCGGGCGCCCGGACAGTCACCGTCTGCTCGCCGATCGGCTGGAACGCGCGCATCTGGCCTCGCATGGCCTTGGGGTTGTCGAGGTTGACGATCGACACGGCCACACCGCGGTTTGATTCGCGGACGGCGATGTCGACCAGACCGTCACCGGTCACTGCCACCGGCTCGTCCCCGTCGAGAGCCCAGCGCACGAGCGCCGCCAGGAGTTCGGCGTGATCCGACTGCAACGTCTCCCAGAACAACGCCGAGAGGTTGAATGCGGTGTAGGCGGTCCGACCGCCCCCGGCGTGCCGCCGGAGGGCGACAGCCGGATCGCGTGGGGCCTCGCGGGGGTAGACCTCTTCCATTGGCACGTCGGGGAAATCCGGGATGAACCGGAAGGGCACGGCGACTCCAGAAGTCACCTCGATCGGGACGATCGAGCTACCCCCTACGATGCGGTTGGCGGGTGCGAACGGTGCGGCGACCTCATGCGCCGCATCCATTACTGCCACGTAGTTGTTCCGCACCTCGTGCCGCGTCGCGCCGGTCACCTCGACGCCGAACAGGTCGGCCAGTCCGTTCGTCGATCCGTCCTCGCCGCGCAGGGCATCCGAGTCCGCGATGACGCTGCCGCCAGCGGTGACGAAGTCGTGCAGCAGGGCGACCTGTTCCGCGCTGAGGTCCGCGCTCGCCGGGGTCACGACGACGGAGAACGCCCGGATCCGATCTTCGGTGGCCGAGTCGGCGTCGAGGAACTCGAACGGGATGCGCGCTTCGATCAATGCTTGGCAAAGTCCGTTCTCGGCTGCGTCTTCTCCGGTGTGAGCGTTCAGCGCGGAACGAGCGGTCAACGGCGAGGCGGAGTCGAGCAGGGCGACGCGGGCAGTGGGTGTCTTGTCCCCGTACAGTTGCTCGGCGCGAGCGTGGAGTTCGAAGGCATGGGCGATCGGTTCCACCCATCGCCGGTCGGTAACGCGCGCGTTGAACTTCGTGAACCACGGCAGCGCACCGTGGACGAAACCGTCCACGATCCACGCCTCCAACTCCGGCCCGGCGGCGACCGAGTCCTTCCAGCGGTGGCGGATCTCCGGGCCGACCGAACTGATCAGGCTCACCGGCCGATCCGGGTACATGCCGCGGGCGCGTTTGCCCACCCGCCCTGCTATCCAGATGGGTTCACCCGGCGAACGCCCCTGCTTGTCGACGAAGAACGCCGGGTACATGTGCTTGATCAGCTCGGCGTTGAGATCGCGGGTGAGCCGACTGCCGCGGTTGGGGATGAAGTTCCCCTTCGGGTTTATCTCCCGCACCGCGCGGTCCCACTCGACGATCTGGCGGCTGAGGTGGTCGCTGCGCCAGGCGAAGAACTCGGCCCACTCCGGCGTGGTGCGGTCCGAACCGGTGGGCAGCTCGTGTCCGGTGGCGGCGCGGTATTGCCGCCGCGCGCCGTCGCTGTAGGAGATGACCGCGCTGCCCTCCCACCGGTTCGCGAAAATCGCGTCGACGCCGTACTGGCGCACGATCTCCCGCGTCACCTCCACGACGAACTCGCTGTAGTAGGTGCTGAACGGGCATGTCAACCAGATACCGGGGAAGGCCCAGTGCTCGATGGGCTGGCCGTGCTCGTCCCGTGCGATCCACTCCGGGTGCGCCTCGGCGGCGTCTGCATGGATGGCGTGCGGATCGACCCGCGCCATGACACCCATTCCGAGTCGGCGCGCGTCCTCGTTCACCATCCCGAACAGGTCCAGATCCCCCAGGTGCCTGCTCCGGTAGTGGAAAGGCACCTGCGTCGGGTAGTACGCGATGTATCCACCAGCGCTGATGCACGCGCCGTTCGAGCGCGTCCGGCGCATGACGTCGACCCAGAATTCCCGGTCGAAGTGCAAGGGGTTGTCCTCGGCGAACGTGAGCTGCGTCCAGCGACGTGCCCGGCGGAACCACGGCTCGTCAGCGTTCGCCACGTCGCCCGCCACGGGAGCCTCGATCGTCATCCCAGCCTCCTTGCTCTTGGAGAGTGCGCGGATCGGCTCGCAGCGGCGCACGCCGCACGACCACCCCCGTCACACCCAATCAGCGCGAGTTCTTACTTGCTAGACAATCTTACAAGTCATACATGAATTCCAGAAGCGGCAGACCAGATCCGCATGCGGGGAAATCCGCCTGCGGCAAGACATTCCGAAGTGGACGGCCTGCGGTCGATCGGGTGAGGCCGTTGAAGCGTCACCTGGAGAGAGACGGGCAGCCCGTCGCAGCTCCCCGCGCTCAGGAAAGGACGAGGACTTCGAACAGCCCGATCTCGGGCAGCTCGATGGTGATGCGGCCGTCACCGGACTCGCTGCTCGGCTCGGCTCCCGCCACCAGCGTTCGCGCTGCGGAGATATCGTTGCCGCGCAACGTGATCTGGTGTCCCGCCGAGATGGTGACGGGGTCGCCGAAGGACTGGTGGCGAAGTCCGGTCAGGTTGCGCAGGTGGATCACGAGGCCAGCGTCCGAGCGTCCCACGACGACTTCCACCTGGGCGGGCAGATCCGTGTCGATCTCAAGCCGGTCACCGAGGAGTTCGCGGGCCGAATCGGCGAGGACAGCACCGAGCCCGCCGAGGCCGACGTCTCGGTAGGCACGGCCGGGCGTCCACGGCAGCGCGATGGTCCGGCCAGCGCCGTGCGCGAAGTCCAGCCGCGCCGGGTGGTCCAGCGGCAGGTGGCCGTAGCACTTCTCCGGGGGCCCGTACGGCGCACGGGACAGCACCGACATCCGCGCCTCGGCGCCCGCCCTCGCCCGCACGACGTGGAAGGCACCGAGCATCGGCAGCACGGCCGAGGAATCCTCGCGCACCACAGCCGAAGACCAAGTCATCTCCGGCGTGTCCATGGTGACCAATCGCTCGGCGACCCCGACCGATTCCAGTTGCGCCCGTTCGGCGTCGAGACCCGTGGAACCGGTGACGAGCAGCGATCCACCCCGCTGCACGTACGCATCGAGCTCCCGCGCCACCGTTTCTTCCAGCACTCCGAGGTCGGGCAGCACCAGCAGGGCGTAGCGGTCGAGCGCGCGGGACCGACCGAGCTCGGCGAGCCGGTTCTCGGGCAGCGCGTCGAACGGGATGTGCCGTTCGAGCAGCGCGGTCCAAGCGCCGCGGAACTCCGCCTCGGTGTGCACGGGGTCGGACGCCGTCGGCTTGAGCGGATCCGGCCGGACCAGCGCGGTGCGCGCGGCAGGGACCAAGCCGGTGTAGACGTCTTGGTGGTCGCGGTGGAACCGGACCACCCGCGAACCCGCGGGCAGGCACTCGTAGTCGAATTCGTCCGGCGTGCCCATGATGTAGGTCGACGGGATGGCGCCGCGCGCGACCGCCTGCAGCAGGTACTGCTCGAACAGCCGCGGCTCCTCGCTCACCAACCGGTACGGCATGTCCAGGAACGCCACGCAGTTGACCAGCACCGGCACCTGGGGATGGTAGCTGCGGGCCGCGCTGACGTGCTCGGAAGTCCGGTGCGGCCACAGCGGCCGACCGATCGCGTTGTTCGCCTCGTGGAAGACGATGTCCGCGGTGTTCCCCATGACCAGCGGCGCCTCGGGACGCCGGGCGGCGATGAATTCGCGGATCCGGCCCAGCAGGGTCTCCAGGGCGGCGCTGGTCAGCCGCTGCCACCGCGCATAGCCGGGCGAGTCCGGCCCGGTCGGCAGGGTGCCCCCGAGTTCTGGGCCGAACGCCGCCCGGCAGGACAGGCACTGGCACACACCCCGGTACCGCTTGGCGTAGTCGACCTCGTTGTAGCTCATCCAGTTGAAGAAGAACCCGTCCGGCTCGTACGAGCCGAGGATCTCCCCGAGCACCTCGACGACCTTCTCCTGGTAGTAGACCCCACTCGGGCACACACTGGTCAGTCCGTTGTAGACCTGGCGGGAACCGTCGGGGGCTAGGTAGCACCACTCCGGGTGGGCCTCCGCGATCGGCCGGGCGACCTTGGAGAAGTCCATCCGCGCCAGCACCCGCACGCCGCGGGCGTGCGCCGCGGCCAGCGCATCACCGAGCAGATCGCCCGAGGCGCGCTCGGTCAGCACTGGATTCGGGCTCTGGTGCGGCAACCTCGTCGGGTAGTTGGAGATGATCCCGCCAACGCTCAGCAGCCAGGCGTCCGCGCCGTAGTCCTCGATCTGGTCGAGCACCCGCGCCACGTCGAGGCCAGCATCGATCTCCCGGATGTTGGTCTGGAACATCCGGAACGGGCGCTGCCACCACAGATCGGTTGTCGCCGTGCGCACACCGTCACTGTCCACGTCGGTTCCTTCCCGTTCAGCGGTTGGTGACGGCCCGCCCGGCCCGGTTCAGTCCGTCGCCGCCATTCCGTTGAGATCCAGGGTCAGCCCGTAGAGAGCGGAGTGGTCCAGGTCGGCCCCACCTCGCGCCCGCACGGCGGCGACGAGCGAGGTCAGCAGTGCGGTGGCTGGCAGGGCGAGCCCCTGTTCCCGCATCGCGGCACTGACGATGCCGAGGTCCTTGTCGTGCAACGCGATCCGGAACCCAGGGGTGAAATCGCCGCTCAGCATCGCGGCGCGCTTGCGCTGCAACACGGTGCTGCCCGCCAGGCCACCGCCGAGCACGTCGAGCGCGCTGGACAGATCTGTTCCGTGCGCGCGCAGGAACACGAGCGCTTCGGCGAGCATCTGGATGTGGCCAGCCACCATGAGCTGGTTGGCGGCTTTGACCACCTGGCCCGCACCTGCCCCGCCCACCCGCACCACGGTCGTGCCCATCGCTTCCAGCAGCGGTCGGACCTCGTCGAGGGTCTCCTGCGCACCGCCGACCATGATGGACAGCGCGCCCTCGACCGCACCGGCCTCGCCACCGCTGACCGGCGCATCGAGGCACCGGATGCCAGCGGCGGCCGCGGACTCGTGGACTTCGACCGCTTCGGCCGGGCTGATCGTGCTGTGGTCGACGAGCACCGCGCCACGGGTCATCGACGCCAGCACTCCGTCGTCTCCAGAGATGGCGCCGAGCACCGCCGGGCCGTCGGGCAGCATCGTGCAGACGACCTCGGCGCCAGCGCAGGCATCGCGAACCGAGTCGGCGACGATGCCGCCGGTGGATTCGGCGCGCACGCGCGACTCCGGGGATCGGCCGTAAACCCGGACTTCGTGCCCCGCTGCGACCAGGTTGGCTGCCATCGGTCGGCCCATCACACCCGGACCTACGAATCCGATCACCGCCATGTCGTCGTATACCTCCGTCATCAGGTGGTGTGCAGGAAGTCTTTCCCAGTGAAGATTGTCTGTCAACGGTTCATGTATTACACCCTCAGGCGATCACGTTCGCGGCGACTCGCCGCGACTTTCCACCGATTGATCCGGGACACGCTCACCCGATGACCGCCACTTCGTGGTCGACGATCCGCGGCACGGTGAACGAAACCCAGCCGTCCGAGGCGTTGGCTGGCACATCGGTTTCCGCGACGAGCAAGCGAATCTTGGTGTCGCCATCCGGCATGTCCGCTCGTACCCGCACTTGCAGCGGCCCGACCGGCACCAAATCGGCTTGGCGTCCGGGGATCGGACTGGTGGCACCCACGTTTCCCAGGTGGAGGATTCTCCTGGCGTTCTGCCGGTAGAGGTTGCAGTCGACCAAGCCGGGGCCCGACACCGCCAACGGCATGTCCTCGCCGACCGCCCACCGGACGATGTTGGCGAGCAGCGTTGCATGATCGCGTTGGTCGTCGCGTCCGAGGCAGCGGTCCAGGTCGCTCGCGCGGTAGGCCACTCGGCCCGCGCTCTGGGCCACTGGAGGCAGCACGAGCGCCGGGTGGTCGGTCGCGGACTGCCGCATCCACGATGTCTCGGGCGGAAAGATCGGGAATGCGGGGATGAAGGTGAGTGGGACGATGGCCTCCGCGTCCGCGACGACTTCCTCCAATCGTCCCCCGAAAGCGACGATGTCGGTGTCATCGAGGCCGTCCAACACCTCGTGGCGGTCGCCGTTGATAGTCGGTTCGTCTCCTGTGGACGGTCCGTGGACCGCGTACCGGCACGGCGCGCGTCCTCGACGATTTCCCCGAAGAGATCGCGGTCTCCGAGGTGTTCGGCGCGATGCTGCAGGGGCAGGTCGCTCGGGTAGTAGGCCACGATCCCACCCGCGTTGACGATCAGCCCTTGGACCGACGTCGTGCGCCAGTGCGCACGCCAGAAACCCGCGTCGTAGCGAACCGGATCTACCTCGGTGAGGTTGGTCTGCCCCCACCTCAGCACACGTCAGTACCACGGTAATTGCCGGTTATTCACGAAGGACTCCTCGACGAGATCCACAGCACTGCGATCAGATCGGGTTGATGTGAAATACCCTTGCTGCACAGCGGATTCGCCCCCGACGAACACTCCATCGGAGGCGTCCTCGGCGCTCGCCAGAGACTAGCCACCTCTTGCCCATCATGCAATCTTGTCTAACAATCACATCGGAGAGAGCGGGCAGGAGCCGACCAGCTGCGGCACCCGCCCCGCAGGCAGGACAGCGGCACGGGATCGAGCGGCCCGAAGTCCGCGTCGCGCTGCGGTGATGCCGACTACTCCGGGGGAATAATTGTCTAACAACTATTCATGATGTCTTGACTGTCATGTCATTCCGATCTAACAATGTCAGCCGATCGCAGTACCCGGTACGCCCGCACCGGCCACCCCCAAGGAAGGGGAGCGGAATGATCAGAGTTGATCGGCGGAGATTCCTCCAATTCGCGATGCTTTCGGCGGCCGGGCTTTCCTCGGTCGCGATGGCCGGTTGCGGCAGCGACTCCGCGAGCGGCGAACTCGCGCTGCGCTACGGGGGCTGGGGTGACAACATCCGCCAGCGCAACTACACCGAGGCGCTGAAGCAGTTCAGCCAGGCCCACCCGGACATCCTCGTCCAGCCGGAGTTCGCCGAGTACAACGCGTTCCAGGAGCGGATGACGACGCAGATCGCCGCTCGCGAGGTGCCGGACATCTTCTGGATCGCCTCACCGCAGGTGCTGACGTACCACAAGAGCAAGCTGTACCGGAAACTCGACGACATCCCGACGCTCGACCTGTCGGCCTACGCCCCGCAAGAGGTCGAGTCGTTCAAGATCGGCGGCGAGCTGAACACGATGCCCTTCGGCGTCTTCGTTCCCGTAGTCCGCTACAACGAGACCTTCGCCGACCAGGACGGCGTCACGATTCCCACCGAAGGACCGGGCTGGACCTGGGACGCGCTGGCCCAACTGCTGCTCGACTACAGCAAGAACAATGCCGCCAAGCGCAAGGGCTTGCCGTACACGCCGCACGGCGATCTCCCCTTCGAGGCTTGGCTGAGGCAGCGCGGCGAACAGCTGTGGACCGAAGACGGCAGGCTCGGTTGGACCGTGGACGGCCTGGCGAGCTGGCTGGACTGGTGGGAGAAGCTGCGCCAGGGTGGCGCGACCCTGTCGATCAGCGAGCAGGAGGGCATGGACCCGGACTGGGAGCTCGTCGGTGACAAGGTGCTGCTGAACTTCGGCAACTCCAACCACATCATCGACGAAGCCACGATGTTCCCCGACTACACGTTCCGGCTGCGCCCCGCGCCCACCGCACCAGGCGCCGCGTCCGGCCACAAGTTCCTGTACTTCCCGCGCATGGCCATCTACCGGGGCATCGACGACGAGAAGGTCGAAGCCGCCGGCAGGATGATCAACTACAACACGAACGACATCGCGATGCTGCGGACGGTCGGCATGACGATGGGGGCACCGGTGAACCCCAAGATCGCGCAAGAAGTGCTGCCCAACGCCAATCCCAACGAGAAGGAGATGCTCGCCGTCGTGCAGAGCGACCGGGCCGTCGAGCGCAAGCCTCGGTACGAGGCGCCGCCCGGATCCAGCACCTGGCGAACCGCGATGTCCCGCGTCTGCGAGGGGATCGCGTTGGGCCGCACCAACGTCACCGACGGTGCCAAGACCTTGATAGACGAGATCAACGCCGGTATCGAACGCGCGCAGTGACATGGCCACCGTCATGACCCGAGGCGCCGCCCAGGACCAACAGGCGAATCCGCGCCGACGCGCGTTCCACATGAACCGCCAGGGCAAGGCCGCGCACGTCTTCCTCACCCCGTGGCTGCTGGGATTCCTGCTCGTGACCGCGATCCCGCTGCTGGCCTCGCTCTACCTCGCGTTCACGAACTACAACATCCTCGACTCTCCAGAGTGGACCGGGCTGGAGAACTTCCGGCGCATGGCAGGCGACGAGCAGTTCTGGGCGTCGGTGCGGGTAACGCTCGTCTACGTGCTGGTATCCGTACCGCTCCAGCTGGCGTTCGCACTGCTGCTCGCGCTGATCCTCGACCGGGGGCTGCGCGGCCTCGCCCTCTACCGCAGCGCGTTCTACCTGCCCTCCTTGTTGGGCACGAGCGTCGCGATCGCGATCCTGTGGCGGGTGATCTTCGGCGACCAAGGGCTCATCCCGCAGGCGCTCGGATTGTTGGGCATCGATACCGGGAGCATGCTGCAGAACCCGAAGACCGCGCTGCTCACCCTGATCGTGCTGAACACGTGGACCTTCGGCTCACCGATGGTGATCTTCCTAGCGGGCCTGCGGCAGATCCCGGGCGAGCTGTACGAGGCGGCGAGGGTCGACGGCGCGAACGTCGTGCGCCAGTTCTGGCACGTGACCCTGCCGCTGCTGACGCCGATCGTGTTCTTCAACCTCATCCTGCAGACGATCGGTGCCTTCCAGACCTTCACCCAGGCCCACGTGGTCAGCGACGGCACCGGCGGCCCGGCCAACTCCACGTTGTTCTACACGCTGTACGTCTACCAGCAGGGTTTCGTCAGCTACGACATGGGCTACGCGTCGGCGCTCGCGTGGGTGCTGTTGGCCGCGATCGCCGCCATCACGGCGGTTCACTTCCTGTTGTCGAAGTACTGGGTCTTCTACGGAGACAACTGATGACCACCAACTCCGCGTCCCCGCAGGTCGTGCTCGCGAACCGCCGCCCACCGATCGCCCGTCGGCAGATCCGGTCCGTGCTCAAGCACACCGGTCTGTGCGTCTTCGTGGCGTTGATGATCTACCCGCTGGTGTGGATGGTGGTCAGCTCGCTCAAACCGGCCAACGAGATCCTCACCGACCCCGGCATCATTCCCAGCGAAGTGACCTTCGAGAACTTCAAGGAGGGTTGGTACGCGCTCAACCAGCCGTTCTCGGTGTTCTTCCTCAACTCGCTGGTGGTCACCGTCGGCTCGATCGCGGGCAACCTGTTCTCCTGCTCGCTGACCGCCTACGCGCTGGCCCGCCTGCAGTTCCGGATGCGCCGGGTGTACTTCGCGATCACGCTCGTCTCGGTCATGCTGCCGCTGCACGTGCTGGTCATCCCGCAGTACATCTTCTTCTCCCAGCTGGGCATGGTGAACACGTACTGGCCGTTGCTGATCCCGAAGTTCCTCGGCACCGACGCCTTCTTCGTCTTCCTGATGGTGCAGTTCATCCGCACGCTCCCCCGCGAGTTGGACCAAGCCGCGTGGATCGACGGCGCTGGCCCGTTCCGCACGTTCTGGCACGTGATCCTCCCGCTGATGCACCCGGCCCTGGTGACGACCACGATCTTCACGTTCATCTGGACGTGGAACGACTTCTTCGTGCCGCTGATCTACCTGACCCGGCCCGAGGTCTACACGGTGCCGGTAGCGTTGAGCTCGATGGTCGACTCCGACAGCGGCCAAGGTGGCGTCGGCATGCTCTTCGCGATGTCGCTGCTGTCGCTGGTGCCAGTCCTGATCTTCTTCACGGTCGCGCAGAAGTACCTGATCCGCGGCATCGCCACAACGGGGTTGAAATGATCGTCGTAGTCGTGGGCGACCACTCGCCCGAGCCGCTGCGCGCCGCAGCTCCCGGAGCCGAACTGCGCTTCGTCACCGACCTCGCGGACGCAGCCGATGTGTGGCACTCGATGGATGCGGTGATCGGGCGGGTGCCACCGCAGGTTCTCGCCCAGGCCCCGAGACTGCGCTGGGTGCACAGTCCTGCCGCTGGCGTCGACGCGGATCTGACCAACGAGATGCTGGCGAGCCAGGTGGTGCTCACCTCGTCAGCTGGTAACGGCGCCGTCCCGTTGGCGGAACACGCCATGATGCTGATGCTGATGCTCAACCGCGACGCGACCCGGTGGCTGCGGGCGCAGGCCGACGCCAGGTGGGATCGCTTCGTGCACGGCGAACTGGCTGGCCGCACTGTTGGTATCTACGGCCTCGGCAACTCCGGACTCGATCTCGCAGCCAAAGCGAAAGCGTTCCACATGCGGGTCCTCGGCCTCCGGCGCCGCGCCGACCTGGTCGCGCCACAGGTCGACCGGGTGTACGGCCCTGAAGCGTTCGCGGAGTTCCTGGCCGCGTCGGATTTCGTCGTAGTGACCGCGCCTTTCACGCAACAGACGGCCGGGGGCTTCGATGCGGAGGCGTTCGCCGCGATGAAGCCGACGGCGTTCTTCATCTGCATCTCGCGCGGCGGCATCGCGGTCGAGGACGCGCTGTTGGACGCCCTGCGCCGTGGCGACATCGCTGGCGCGGGCCTCGACGCGCACGAAGTCGAACCCTTGCCCTCGGACAGCCCCTTCTGGCACCTGCCGAATGTCATCATCACACCGCACAACGCCGCCACCACTCGGGAGACAGCGCGGCGCGGTGCGGAGATCGCGGCAGACAACCTGCGGCGGTTCGTCGCCGGAGAGCCCCTTCGCAACGTGGTCGACAAGGCGGCCGGTTACTGAGCGCAGCTCGGATGGCCAGTACACTTGTCTTACCAAGGAAGGGTACTGCCGTGACCAATGACGTGAGCCTCGAACTCGGCCCGGCCTCGCTCACCGAGGCCCTGTACGAGTCTGTCCGCAAGCGGATCGTGAACGGCGAAATCCCGCAAGGAACCAAGCTGACCGAGATGCGGCTGGCCACCGAGTACAAAGTGGCCCGCCCCACCGCGAAAGCAGTCCTGGAGCGCCTGACCGCACTCGGCCTGCTCCGGCGCACCGCCCACAAGACGGCAGTCGTCCCGACCCTCGACCAGAGCGAGATCCGCGACCTGTTCTTCAGCCGCGCGACGATCGAACGCGCGGCGGTATCCTCGCTCGCCCGCACCGGCGAAGTGCCCGCCCAGGCCAAACGCGCCCAGACCGCGATCGAATACGCCACCCGCGACCGATTGTTCGAGGATCAGGTAGAGGCGGACATCGCCTTCCACTCGGCGCTGGTGGCCGCGGTAGGCAGCCGTCGCCTGTCCCGCATGCACGAACTGATCCTGGGCGAAGTGCACCTGACGATGGGCCAGTACAAGGCGCACCGCACGGTGAACCCGACGAGCGTGGCCAAAGAGCACGCGGCAATCCTCCGAGCGATCGAAGCCGGAGACCCCGAGAAAGCCGCCAAACACCTCGACCACCACCTGGGCCAAGCCGAAAAACGACTCATGAAGCTCTTCGAGTCCAAGGACTGACCCCTGCCCCGTGATTCTCTCCTGAGCGACCCGAGCGGGGGTACGTTCTGGGCCGTTCGGTGACTTCTTCGGTTGCTTCCAGGCGCGTAGAAATTTGTTCATGGATTCCTCACGCGGTCGCACATCCGCAGGGCACAGTCGTCGCGCGTTCCTCTCCGCCTCCGCCGGGATCGCCGGTGCCGTCGCGTTGTCCGGCACCGCCCAGGCCGCTGACCTGCGTCCCACCGCGAACGGGCAGCTGCCGCCCGGTAAGCCGATCGCAGCACAGCGGCCGGATGCGCAGCTGCGCGCGTTGCTCGCCGAGATCGACGAGCAACGCATCGAGGACGTGGTGCGCAAGCTGGCGAGCTTCGGGACCCGGCACACGCTGTCCAGTCAGGACGATCCGCAGCGGGGCATCGGCGCTGCCCGCGACTGGCTTCACGCGGAGATGCAGTCCTACGCCGAGCAGTCGCAGGGGCGGATGACCGTCGAGCTGCAGTCCTACGACCAGGAGCCAGCCGACCGGATCCCGGTCACGACGCGGATCACCAACGTGGTGGCCACGATTCGCGGCACCGCCCAACCCGAGCGCGTGCACGTGGTCAGCGGGCACTACGACTCGCGGGCCTCCGACGTGATGGACGCGGTCAGCGACGCCCCTGGGGCCGACGACGACGCCTCGGGTGTGGCGGTCGTGCTGGAGCTCGCCCGGCTGCTGTCCAGCACCCCGCTGGAGTCCACCGTCGTGCTCGCGGCGGTGGCCGCTGAGGAACAGGGCCTCTACGGCGCGCAGCACATGGCCGAGCAGTTCGCCGCCGCAGGCGCGGACGTGCGGGCGATGTTCACCGACGACATCGTGGGGTCCAGCCGGGCTGACGATGGTACCGAGGACCCGCGGACGATCCGGCTGTTCGCCGAGGGCGTGCCCACCGCGGAAACACCCGAGCAAGGGGAGATCCGGCGGTCCGTCGGCGGGGAGAACGACTCGCCTTCCCGACAGCTGGCCAGGTTTGTCACCGACGTGGCCGCAGGCGACGCCACCGGGATGCAGGTGCGCGTCATCTACCGCCGGGACCGGTTCCTGCGCGGCGGCGACCACATCCCGTTCCTCGAAAAGGGTTACCCGGCAGCGCGTTTCACCGAGCCGAACGAAGACTTCCGGCACCAGCACCAAGACGTCCGCGAAGAGGACGGCGTCCGCTACGGGGACTTGCCGGAGTTCTGCGATTTCGGTTTCATCGCCCGGGTCGCCAAGGTGAACCTGGCCGCGATCTGGTCGCTGGCCCAGGGACCAGGCGCGCCGACCGATGTCGCGGTGCGCACCTCGCAGCTCACCAACGACACGGAACTGGTGTGGGAGCGCGGGCCGGAACCGGACCTGGCCGGGTATGAAGTGGTGTGGCGCGAGACCACCGCCCCGGACTGGACGCACAGCATCGACGTCGGCGACACCACGACGGCGATCGTCGACCTGTCCAAGGACAATGTCTTCTTCGGCGTCCGCGCCATCGACGCCGACGGCCACCGCAGCCCGGTGGCCTTCCCCGTCCCACTACGAGACTGACACCGGTAGGCGCACCACGTCGGTATGGTCACGCTGCCGCATGGTCCACACAGTGATGGATGGAGTTCGTATGAAGCTACCGGCCTTTCTGCGGCGGCTTGCGGCGCGATCCGGAGCGACCTCCAGGAGGCGTTCCGCCCAGGTGCTGCGCTTCGTCGCGATCGCTGTCTTCGCCGGTGCCGGAGCATACCTGTCGCTGTTCTCGGAATCCGACGCGCTCTCGACGGAGACCCGAATCGTATTGGGAGTCGTCGCGGCGTTGGTCGTCGGACTGTTGACCTCGATCCAGGTCGTGCTGTCGTTGGAGGCCCGCGGCACCGCCATGAACGCCTCGTCGCGGCGGCCGACGCTGAACCAACTACCCAGAGATTTGCTGGACTTCACCGGCCGAAGCCACGAGGTGGGTTTGCTATCCCGCACTCTCGTTCGGGCACCGAAAAGCGGGAAAGCTGTGCTGGTGACCGCCATCTCAGGGCAGGGCGGCATCGGGAAGACCGCGCTGGCGATACATGTCGCCCATCAAGTGGCGTATTCGTTTCCCGATGGTCAGATCTACGTCAATCTCCGCGGGCCGGAAGCCGAAGCGCTCGACCCGTACGAAGTGCTGGGGGCACTGCTGCGCGAGCTGGGTGTGGCCCCGGATGCCGTGCCGATCTCACTCGACGACAGGTCACGTCTGTTCCGCTCGATCCTCGGTCGACGCCACATACTCATCCTGCTGGACAACGCCCAGTCCGAGGCCCAGGTGCAGCCGTTGCTTCCCGGCGAGTCAACAAGCGTCGTGCTCATCACGAGTCGGGCGCGGCTGGCCGCAGTCGACGGAATCACCAGGCTGCGCCTGGACGTCATGGCGCAAGACGAATCCATCGAGCTGCTGCGCGAGATCGTGGGCCGGGAGCGCATCGACCGTGAAGCGGATGCGACCAAGAAGCTGGTTGAGCTGGCATCGTACCTCCCGCTCGCGATCAGGATCCTTGGGGCACGGTTGGCGGCCAACACGCACTGGTCGGTGCACGAGTTGGTGCAGCGTTTGTTGAAGCAGCAGACCTTGCTGCCGGAGCTGTCCAACGGAAAACGCGCCATCCGGTCGACGCTGGAGATCAGTTACGTCGCGCTTTCAGAGCAGGCGAGCCTGTTGTTCGCGTCGCTCGGGGCGCTCAATATCAAAACCTTTCCTGACTGGATCTTCGAGTTGCTCGACACCGATGAGCTGCACGCGACCCGCACGAGTCACGGCGAACTGCTGGAGCAGGAGTTGGCCGAATTCCTCGGGCCGGACCCGATCGGCAGCAGCCGCTACGGATACCACGACCTGCTTCGCGAGTTCTCCCAGGAAAAGCTGGCAGCACGTCCCGACAGCGCGGCGGTGACCGCCGCGACGTTGGAGAAGGTCGGCGGCGCATACGCCGCCACCGCTCGGGCCGCCGACTCGTGGATCCGGCACGGCGCTCCTCGGCACAACATCTTTCCGGCGCTGCGGCTGCCCGACGATCAACAGCCGTCGGCCGTTGCGTTGGACTCCACCGCGAAGGCGACGCTTTGGTGCGAGACGGAACTCCCGAGTTTGCTCCTGATCACCAACCAGATGCTGCTCGACGGACATCTGGAGCACGTCACCACACTGGCATTCTCGCTCAGCGCCTTCTGCGAGGAACGCTCGTACTGGCGGGAGTGGGAGTCGCTCGCCAAGTGCGGGATGTCCGCCGCTTCCGCACTCGACGACGCCGCCGCACACAGCCTGTTCCTGTTCCAACTCGGCCGGGTCCACCACCTCCTGGGCGCGTGGTCGGACTCGATGTCGGAGTTCGAACAAGCTCATGCGCTCGCCAACCAACACGGACTTCGGTCGATCGAGGCGGCATGCCTCTGCGCGATTGGAAAGGTCCATCAGCTCGGCACTCACGACGCGACAATCCCGTTCTTCGAACAGGCACGCGCCATCTACGCCGAGATCTCGGACGACCACGCGTGGGCGTACGTGACCGCGAACCTCGCGGACATCTACCACCTGAAATTGGAATCCCACCGGTCACTGCGGGAATTCGACCTGTGCATGCCGATCTTCCGGCGCCACGGGGACGACTGGTGGGAGGCGAATGCCGGCATCTGGATCGGGGACGTACACCGAGATCTTGAAGACTACGCGACAGCTATTGCTCAACTGGATGCCAGCCTGGCGACGATGAGACGCCTTGGTGACCAACGGCGGGCAGCCGTCGCACTGGTGCACCTGGCCCGCGCCCACGCCGACTCCGGCGATGGCCACAGCGCCATGGGCGCGCTGGGCACGGCGATACCCGTACTGGATCGAGTCTCGGACCGGTGGTGGAAGGCGATGGCGATGATCGAGATGGGCAAGGCGCAATGGCTCCTGCGAAAACCCGCCGAGGCACTGGCGTCCTGGAACCAAGCGCTTTCCGTTGTCAAGGAACGGAAGAATTCGAACATCTTGAACGATCTGATGCCACGCGTGGAGGCCGCCAAGTCCGCGCTAGGTCATTCCCACGGGAAGCGCGGAAGCTGAACGCGTTCCTCGACCACGAAGTCCAGGTCCGGAATGGACGTGGGCTGCCGGAAGTACGCCGCGGTCTTCAACAGTTCCACCTGGGGCTGGATGGCCTCGGCAGCATGCATCAGGCTTCGGCCGCTCTCGATGGCATCCTCGACGAGCAGAACCTTGTCGGAGGGGCGCAGACCGCTGGCCGACGCGACGATCTCCGGCGTCTTCCGCTGGGCGTCTGAGTACCGGACGCCGATGCTGCCCAAGCGTGACACCCGCAAAGCGCTGGCCAGCAGGCGGGCCGGGACGAAACCGCCACGGGAAACGGCCACGATGTGGTCAAACCCGATGTCGGTCGCTTTGACGGTGTCAGCGAGTGCCGAGGTGAGCGTCTCGACGTCGCACCACGAGAGTTGTTGCACGGTCAGCCGTCCTTCCGATACATCGGTCAACAGGCGAACCTCGCCGATCGGCTCAGGCGAGATCGCGGGCACCCCGCGACCAGACCTCGCCGACCGAGCAGAAGTTGTCGGAATGCGGATCCTGCCGCAGGGCACTCATGTGAGCATAGTCAATCTCCCCGCGTGAACTCAGTTCGACCCATGTCTTGCGGGAAGCCATGGTATGCGGAATGGGCGTGCCGACCGTACCAAGGCAATCTTGGCACTTGGTAAGTGGCTCATCGCGGTTCAAAAATTCACTCAGCCGAATCTCCAGCGTGCTCCGCGGTTCGATGGGACAGGAAGGATCCTGGTGCCGCCCGATGGCGGATGGTGCCGACGGCGGGCAGAGGTAGACATACCCGTCCTGGACGACGTGACAGCTATTCGCATGGGCCATCTGGCACGTCTCGAAGACTTGTAGCGTCTCGGCGGTTCCCAACGGCCGAATCGGCCGGCTCGCCCGGAAGGCGAAGAAGCGTGCGACCAGCAGGGCGGTGCCGACGTTGGCGCATTCGGCGGCGAGCTCCCGAAGCGTCGTGTTCAGTACCGCGGCCCCGGGATACACCGACACTTGCAACTCATCGATGTCAGCGAGCCACGGAGTCGGCACCTTCCCGAGTCTCGTACCGTTGGTGTCAACACGGAGGATCGAAGTTGGCATCGCCGATCTGAGTGCCCCTATCAACTCATCCAACCGTGGATGGAGCAACGGTTCGCCGCCGACGACCCGCACATAGGTGGGCTCGATAACTTCTGCCAGCCCGGAGAAGTCCCGGTCGACTGCTGCTACGTCGGCAAAGCTGACCTCTGATACCGGACTTGAGTGATTGCATCCGACGCACATCAGATTGCAATGGGTAACGGCGGCCACTTCCAGTGCACGAAGACGCAACATAGCACCCCGTCCTACCGAAGTAAGTTGTTCTGGACCGATTTCCTGGCGCCCGGTGGAACCTAGTATGGCAGGTGCTGACCGCGCTTGCGACCCGTTCTCCCAGCTCCGATTCTTCAATGTGCGATTACTACTTTCTCGGAGCAGTCCACGGTCTCCGCAGTGGACAAACATGATGACCGCCGCACGGGCGAAGCTGTGGATCAGCTCCCAAGGTGGTGCTGGTTCCTTGAGCCCCTTTTTCGGCGCCGCTTGGAATACGAGGTGCGTGAAGAGATCCGACTTGCCAGGCACCACCTTGAGCGCTCGTGATCCCGCTCTGTCAGCGCGCCTTCAGTTGGCGAAACCGCCCTTGGGAGCGATGATTTCGAGGTTCGTCCCGTCCGGGTCGTTGAAATAGGCGACCCTGGTTCCGAGCGCCGCGTCGGGCGTTACTTCGCCAGCGACGAATGTGTAGTCGTCACCGAGGAAGTCGTAGCCCGCGTCCTTCATGCGGACGTGCACAGCATCGAAGTCTTCGTCATCGATGTGCAGGCACAGGTGCATCGAACCGGGGCGGTTGGCCGCGCCACGAGTTGGTTCGCCGGTGGGGTCCTGGAACTGGATGAGGTCGATGCCGATGTTCTCCAGGTTGATGGTCGCGTAGCGCAGGCGCGCGTTGGACAGTCCCTGCGCGTGTCCGAACGCCACGCTGTCGGCCGTCTCACCTGCGACGACCGGCTCGACTCCGGTCAATGCGCGGTAGAACGCGATCGAGGCGTCGAGGTCGGACACCGAGATGCCGACGTGCGCTGCTTTCGTGAGCCCGATAGTGGTTGTGGTGTCCATGGATATTCCCTTCTTGTCTGGGGCGAACTGCAGGAACTTCCTGTTCAAGCCGATCTCCGCCATTTCGACGCGATGGCGGAAGCTTTGACTCGTCCTCGTGGGACCCGGATCAGCTGTTCGGAACTGGTGCGTCGGCGGCGATGATGTTCTGGCCGCGCAGGGATTTCCAGAAGGCGGGCGGGACGTTCTCGGCGAGGGCGCCGAGGTCTTCGGCGATGCGGCTGGGGCGGGTCGCGCCGGGGATGACCGCGGCGACGGCCGGGTGGGCCAGCACGAACTGGAGGGCGGCGGACTTGATGCCGATGCCGTGGTCCTGCGCCGCCTTCTTGATGCGGCTGACCTTCTCGACGATCTCGGCGGGCGCTTCGGCGTATTCGAAGTGGCTGCCACCAGCGAGGATGCCGGAACTGTAGGGGCCGCCGACGACGAGGTCGACGTCCTGGCCGACAGCTGCGGGCAGCAGCCGCTGGAGTGCGCGCTCGTGGTCGAGGAGGGTGTAACGGCCCGCCAGCAGGAACGCGTCCGGATGCGGCTCGTCCAGGTCCAGCGTCATCTCCAGCGGCTCGACCTTGTTCACCCCCAGGCCCCAGGCTTTGATGACGCCTTCATCCCGCAGCCGGGTCAGCGCGCGGAAGGCGCCGGTACGAGCGCTGTCGTAGACGCCGACCCAGTCGTCGCCGTAGAAGTCCTGGGCGACGTCGTGGACCCAGACGATGTCGAGCCGGTCCGTCTTGAGCCGCTTGAGGCTGTCCTCAATGGACCGCAGGGTGGCATCCGCGCTGTAGTCGTTGACGATCTTGTTGGGGCGACCGTGCTCGAACAGGGCGCCCTTCTCGCCCAGCGCCCGGCTCGCGGGATCCTCGGTCTCGTCGAGGATTATCCGACCGACCTTGGTCGACAGGACGAACTCGTCGCGTGGCTGCTGAGCCAGGACGTCACCGAGTCGGATCTCCGCGAGGCCAGCGCCGTACAGCGGTGCCGTGTCGAAGTAGCGGATGCCCTGGTCCCAGGCGGCCTGCACGGTGGCGGCCGCCTCATCTTCGGGAATGGCGCGGAACATGTTGCCCAACGGGGCGGTGCCGAAGCCGATGCGGCCCCGCAGCAGTGATTTGATGCTCATGGCGAAAACCTCGGTCAGATGCTCGTGGCTGTTGGGCCGACGGCCAGTCGACGCTCTCTGGATCGGTTGACTGGCCCGGCAATCCGTTGTTTCAGAGGGTCGCGGCAGCAGCCGTGGCGAACCCGTGGTCCTGCTCGGGAGCACCACCTCCCACACCGACGGCACCGATGAGGCGACCGTCTCGGTGGACGGGGACTCCACCGGCGATGAACAACAGGGGGCGTTCGAGCGCCGTGGGGAGGCTGTGGAACGGGCCGTCGGGCTTGACCAGATCGACCAGGTCAGCGGTCGGGGCATCCAACTGGAGCGCGGTATAAGCCTTGCGGGTGCTGGTCTCACCAGAAATGAGGACCGCCCGGTCGTCACGGCGGAACGCGAGCAGATTCCCTCCGGCGTCGAGCACGGTGACGCTGACCGGTACCTCGGCGGCATCGGCAGCGTGCTGGGCAGCTGCGATGAGGACCTCAGCGTCCTGAATGGTCAGCTGGGCGGTGGTGGTTTTCATCAGGGATTCCTCCTTCAATGATTCCTTCATCGACAGGGACCGTTGCGACGAGCGGTGCCGCCTCGATGTCGTTGGAAGTCAGCGGTGGATCGGCTCAGCGTGCTGCTCGCCGTAGGCCGAGCCTTGTTCGACGGGGGCACGCGGCGCGGCGCGGCGCTCCAGGGCGCTGGAGATCACGGCGAAGACGAGGGCTGAGGCGGCCAGGGCGGCGCCAACCCAGTTGGGCGCGGTATAGCCCAAGCCAGCGGCGATGACGATGCCGCCAAGCCAAGCCGCCAGGGCATTGCCGAGGTTGAAGGCACCGATGTTCGCGGCGGACGCCAACGTGGGAGCACCGTGCGCCTGGTCCAGCACGCGTTTCTGCAGCGGCGGTACGGTGGCGAAACCGAGGGCTCCGACCAGGAAAACCGCCACGGCTGCGGTCCCCTTGTTGTGCGCGCCCACGGTGAAGAGCGCGAGCACGACGGCAAGGCTGCCCAGTGCGGTGTAAAGCATCGGCATGAGCTTGCGGTCGGCGAACTTCCCACCGGTCAGATTGCCGACGACCATGCCGAGGCCGAACAGGACCAGCAGCCAGGTGACCGAGGAATCCGCGTAGCCAGCGACCTCGGTCATCATCGGCGCGATGTAGGTGATGGCCGCGAAAACACCGCCGAACCCGAGCACCGTCATCGTCATGGCGAGCAGGACCTGGACGTTCTTGAACGCGGACAGCTCGTGGCGCAGGCGCACCCCCTCGGGTTTGGGCATGTCGGGGACGAGCCTGGCGATACCGGCGAGGCCGACGACACCGAGCGCGGCCACGATGAAGAAGGTGGTGCGCCAGCCCGCGCTCTGGCCGACGAAGGTGCCCAGCGGCACACCGACGACGTTGGAAGCGGTCAGACCGGTGAACATCATCGAGATCGCGCCCGCCTTCTTCTCCGGTGCGACGAGCTCAGCGGCGACCACCGAGCCGATACCGAAGAACGCGCCGTGGGTGAGCGAGGCGACAACGCGGCCGATGAGCATGACGGCGAACATCGGGGCGATCGCGGAGATGACGTTGCCGACGATGAACAGGCCCATCAGGAGCATGAGCATGTTCTTGCGGGAAATCTTGGTCCCCACGACGGTCATGATCGGGGCACCGAGCATGACGCCGAGGGCGTAACCGGTGACCAGCAGGCCAGCGGTGGGCACTGAGACACCGAAGTCAGCCGCGACATCGGGCAGCAACCCCATGATCACGAACTCCGTGGTGCCGATACCGAAGGCCCCGATGGCCAGGGCCAGGAGCGCGAGAGGCATTTGGAGCGACCTTCCGTAGGCGGCTTGCACTAGCACCTTACGGGCATCGACAATAATTGCACACGCCGTCTATCGGCAAGTGCCGGATGATGTTGCATGCGCCATACGGTACGGCGCTGCGCGCGCCGAGCAGGCGGACGGAATCGTTCAAGAAATACTTCGCGATCCACCCGCTGACCACACTTGCTCGCTGGTCAGGCTCCTAGCGCCTCGACGAGGGGTTTGAGTTCGGGCAGCTCGGCAGCCTCGGCCAGCGCCTCGTTGATCACCCGATCATGGGTGGGCCGACTGGATTCGAGCAGGGCGCGCCCCTGCGGCGTCAATTCGGTGTAGATGCCGCGCCGGTCGGTCGGACACAGGTAGCGCTGCAGCAGGTCGCGGTCCTCAAGCCGGTTGACGAGCCTGGTGGTGGCGGACTGGCTCAGTACGACGGCGTTGGCGAGTTGGTGCATGCGCAGGTGGAAACCGTCCTGCCGGGAAAGGACGTCCAGCACGGTGTACTCGGAGACCGACAGGCCGTGTTCGGCGGACAGCACCCGTTCCAGTTCCGCCTCGATCCGGGCGTGCAGTGCGGCGAGCGTGCGCCAGCCCTGGGCACGCGCCGCAAAGGCGTCGTCCTTGAGTGACACGACTCACCACTTCCTCTTCCGCGCAACAGTTGTCCGCGCTTGCTACGTGTTAATACTACGCACGGACGCCCGCGTCCTTTAGCTCTGCGCGCGCTTGCGGTGTCGGCCTTCGCCATCGGACCTGCACCTGATCCACTTGCACCCGCAGCACGACACCGCGGTGGCCCAAATTATCCACAGTGGACTGAAAGGTGTGCGGACGCGCAGGGCGATCCGGGTCCAGCTGTGATTCGGCGGCTATTGGTCGGCGGTCTCCCGGGCGCGCAGCGCCAGCTCGTCGTCGCCCTGGGCGCGAGTTTCCCCGCTCCGCTTGGCTTGTCGGCGGCGCCGTGCAACAAGAGCCACCACGACGACGCACAGGGCGATTACGAGCAGCAGTACCCAGGAGTTGACCCAGGCGTGTGTCGTGGTCTCGATGACGGGGAGCGGGGCTATCGAGCCAGACGCGTCAGCGAGCAGCGGGACGAGGGCGACCGTACCGGTCAGTCGCAGCGCGGGAGTCACTGCGCGGACCGGCACCGAGACCTTCCAGGTTTCGCCCGGCAGCAGCGGCGGCGAGTCGTCGATCTGTTCCGCAGGGACGCGCCAGAGCCCGAACGGGCCGGAGATCGACGCTGTTTGCCGAGCCGTGAGGATGGCGTTGCCGGTGTTGTGGACCGTGTACGTGAAGGTGGCGTCGCCCGTCCCGATCGGGTTGGGCGTGCCCGAGTAGTGCACCTGCGGGTCTTCGACCGACAGGTTCGGCTTGAGTTCTCCCCCTACCCGCAGGCGGATCCGGATGCCGACACGTTGCTCGGTGCCCGCATTCCCATCGCCGGGCCGCGTCAGCGAGGTGACGATGCCGCCCATGTGGTCGCCGGGCGTGGCGTTGTCCGGCAGGGCGACGGTGAACGGCACCTCGACGGATTGGCCGGGCTGGATCGTGACGTGGTCGCGGTCGGTGTGGACCCATGCACCCACGCCGGTCGAAGTCGCGTCCTTTCTGACGAGATCGAGTTGGCCCGCGTCGGTGGTGAACGCGTCGGCGGTGTAGACGGCCAGGTCGAGCGGCGTGGTGCCGTGGTTGACGACCACCAGGCCGTCCGCCAGCTGCCCGCCCGGGTCGAGGGTGTAGCTGTAGTTGTTCCGGTCGGACCCGAATTCGTTGGCGGCCGTCCGCACCTCCCAGGGCACGTCGTCTTGGGCTGCCGCAACGGATCCGGCGCCCGCTGCGACGAGGCTGACCGCAGCCAGCAGCACAACGACAACGACGTGGACGGGGGTTCCGGCTGTGGTCGGACGCGGTCTGAACGGGTGCATCTCTCGTAATCCTCGAACTGTCGGGACAGGATGGAAGACATGCGGTGGGGGGGGGGGCCCCCCCCCCCCCCCCCCCCCCCCGGGGGGCCCCCGGGGGGTTGGGGGGGGGGGGCCCCCCCCGGGGGGGCCCCCAACCCCCCCCCACCCCGACCCCCATGGGCGAACCCCC
>NZ_JALBWV010000024.1 GCF_022678645.1 Saccharopolyspora soli
GGGGGGGGGCGCCCCCCCCCGGGGGGGGGGGGCGCCCCGCGGGTGCCGCGGGGGGGGGGGGGGGGGGGGGCCCGCCCCCCCCCCCCCCCCCCCCCCGGTTCCCCCCCCCCCCCGACCCCATTCAGGTGAGGAGTCTCTGTCACCCTGTGGTGCCGCGACGTTCCAGCGTCAGCTGCCGGTGGGGGCCGGGTCGGGAGTGTCCTCTGTGGACGACTGGCCGCGTTTGACCGCCGACAGCAGCAGTTGCGCGACGTCGACGACCTCGACGGATTCCGAGGCGACCTTCTCGCTCTGCCGGGCGGTGAGGCCGTCGGAGAGCATCACCTTGCAGAACGGGCAGCCGGTGGCGATCTTCGACGGCGCGGTGCCCAGCGCCTCGTCGACGCGCTCCACGTTGATCCGCTTGCCGATGCGCTCTTCCATCCACATCCGCGCGCCACCGGCACCGCAGCACATCGAGCGGTCCGCGTGCCGCGGCATCTCGCGGAACGTCGCGCCGGAGGCGCCGACCAGGTCGCGCGGCGGCGTGTAGACCTTGTTGTGGCGGCCCAGGTAGCACGGGTCGTGGTAGGTGACGTCCTCGGCGACCGGCGCGACCGGCACCAGCCGCTTCTCCCGCACCAGCTTGTTCAGCAGTTGGGTGTGGTGCACGACTTCGTAGTCGCCGCCGAGCTGGGAGTACTCGTTGGCCAGGCTGTTGAAGCAGTGCGCGCAGGTCGCGACGATCTTGCGCTTGCCGGGCTCGCGGCCCTCGAAAACGGTGTTGAGGACTTCCACGTTCTGCTGCGCGAGCATCTGGAAGATGAACTCGTTGCCCGCGCGTCGCGCCGGGTCGCCGGTGCAGGTCTCCTCCGGGCCGAGCACCGCATACTTCACCCCGGCCATGTGCAGCAGTTCCGCCACCGCGCGGGTGGTCTTCTTGGCGCGGTCCTCGAACGCACCGGCGCAGCCGACCCAGAACAGGTACTCGACGTCGTCGGCCAGTTCGCCGTCGAACACCGGCACCTCGAAGTCCAGGCCGTCGGTCCAGGCCAGCCGGTCCTTGGCGTTCTGGCCCCAGGGGTTGCCCTTGTTCTCCAGGTTCTTGAACATCCCGCCCAGTTCGGTCGGGAAGTTCGACTCGATCATCACCTGGTAACGGCGCATGTCGACGATGTGGTCGACGTGCTCGATGTCCACCGGGCACTGCTCCACGCACGCCCCGCACGACGTGCACGACCACAGCACGTCGGGGTCGATCACTCCGAGCTCGTCCGGGCCACCGATCAGCGGGCGCTCCGCCTCGGCGAGGGCGAGCGCGTCGATCTTGGCCAGCCGCGCTTCGGCGTCGTCGCCGGTGATGCCGACCTCGTCCCCGGCCATGTCCTTGCGGCCACCGGCCAGCAGGTACGGGGCCTTGGCGTAGGCGTGCTCGCGCAACGAGGTGACCAGCAGCTTCGGCGACAGCGGCTTGCCGGTGTTCCAGGCCGGGCACTGCGACTGGCAGCGACCGCACTCGGTGCAGGTGGTGAAGTCCAGCCAGCCCTTCCAGGAGAAGTCCTCGACCTTGCCCGCGCCGAAGACGTCGGTGTCCGGATCGGCTTCCTCGAAGTCCAGCGGTTTCCCGCCGCTGATCATCGGCTTCACCGCGCCCAGCGCCACTTCGCCGTCGGCTTCCCGCTTGAAGTAGATGTTGAAGAACGCGGTGAACCGGTGCCAGGCCACGCCCATCGTGATGTTCGAGGCGATCACGATCACCCAGATCATCGCGGACAGGATCTTGAACGCGGCGAAGACCGACACGGCCGCGGTGCTCGCGGGCAGGATGCCGCCGACCGCGTAGGTGACCGGAGCTGCCCACACCGGTGCGTCGAACAGCCCCGAGGAGTACTTGAACGCGCGCAGGCCCATGATGCCCACGCCTTCCAGCACCACCACGGCCTCGACGAAGTACGCCTGCCAGAAGTTCGAGCCCTGGAACCGCGACACCCGACCCGCGCGGCGCGGGTGGTTGGCCTGGCGGACGCCGATCAGCCACAGCCCGCCGAGGATGGTGGTCACCCCGAGGATCTCCACCACCAGGTTCCACAGCGACCACGAGCCGAGCACCGGGAAGTGGAACGGCGGGTAGAAGACCTCGAAGTACGCCTCCAGCACGGTGAGGCTCAGGCCGAGGAAGCCGAGCATCACGAACCAGTGGGCGACGCCGACGTGCCCCCACTTCAGCATCCGGGTGTGGCCGAGGATCTCCTTGACCATGTTCCCGAAGCGGGCGCCGAACGGGCCGCTCCTGGTCGGGTCCGGTTGGCCGAGCCGGATGGCCGACACCATCCGCCGGACGGTCCTGACGACCAGCACCACCGCGACCGCGGTCACGGCGAGACAGATCAGGCCCAGGACGAGCTGCAGGGCACCCATGCTCGCGGCCTCCTGTTCGAGTGTTGTCCGTTTGGGGAGCGTACGCCCTATTACCCGCCGGTAACTATTGGGGGCGTGAGTCGGGAACAGTCGATGATTCTGCGAGACCGCCGGGCGAAAAACTAGTTGTGCATTTGTACAGGTTTCTCGGATATCCTGGGTCTCCGAACGTCCGGTCCGCTGCGGGGAGATGTGGTGCCGTTGCTGGGGTTTCGCGAGTTGTCGCTGTTGGACGCGTGCGGCGTGGCGGCACGATTTCGCGGGACTGCAACGCCGTGGACATCGGTCGCGGCAGACTTGCCATCGGCGGTGCGATTTTCGCCACGTATTTGATCGGGTGAACGGTTCGTTCGGTTGTTTCACCAGTTGGAGCGAACTAGGGGGTCTGCGATGACGGAGCCGGGCAGCGGAGCGATGCGCGCTTCGGACGCCGATCGCGAGGCGGTCGCGCAACGGCTGCGCGCGGCGCTCGACGAGGGACGGCTGACCATCGTCGAATACGACGAGCGCCTGCAGCAGGCGTACGCGGCGACCACGTTCGGCGAACTGGAGCCGTTGACCACCGACCTGCCCGCGCCGGTGCCCGCGAAGCCGTCGCCGGAGGTCGTCAAGCGCGAACGGCGCAAGCGCAAGATGGTCAAGGAGTGGCGCGACTGGGCGAGCGTCACCTTCATCCTGGTCGGGATCTGGCTGGTGACCTCGATCGCCTCCGGTCAGCCGCTGTTCTTCTGGCCGATCTTCCCGATGGGGATCTGGGCCGCGATCAACGTCGCCACCATGATCTCCGGCGGCGACGACAAGAAATCCGAGGAGCCGGACGCGGATCACTGAAATTCCGCGTGCCTGGCGGGTTCGGGCATCCGTATGCTCAAGAAGTAGGGCGATCGTTCAATTTTCTTGGAGGCGGCGTGGCGTACTTGATGTTGGCGGTGGCGATCCTGAGCGAAGTGCTCGCCACGGTCTCGCTGAAGCTGTCCGACGGGTTCAGCCGGACGGTCCCGTCGATCCTGGTCGTGGTCGGCTACCTCGCGGCCTTCGCCGCGCTCAGCGCGGTGCTCAAGCTGGGCCTGCCGGTCGGCGTCGTCTACGCGATCTGGGCCGGTGCCGGGGTCGCGCTGGTGGCGATCATCGGAGCGGTGTTCCTCGGCGAGTCGATCACCGCGGTGCAGATCGGTGGCATCGCGCTCATCATCGGCGGGGTGCTTGCGCTGGAACTGGGCGGCGCGCATTGACCGCCGCACACCGCAACCTCGATCGCGCCGACGCGGAGACCGACGGTCGCCGGGCCAAGGGAGAACGTCGCCGCCGCGCGATCATCGACGCGACGCTGCGGGTCGTCGCCCGCGACGGCGTGGCCGGGGTCAGTCACCGCAACATCGCGCGCGAGGCCGAGGTGCCACCGGCGTCGATCGCCTACTACTTCGCTGGCATCGACGAACTGCTGGTGGCCGCGTTGCTGGAGAGCTGCGAGAAGATGATCGCCGACATGGACCGGCTGCGTGAGCGGGTCGACGACAACCGCGAGTGGCCCAGGGCGGTTGCCGAACTGATCGTCGAGATGGTGCGTGAGCACCGCGAACGCACCCTCGGCGAATACGAGCTGTACCTGCTGGCGGCCAAGCGGCCCGCGCTGCGCCCGGCCGCCCGCCGCTGGATCGAGATCGCCTCCGGCTCCATCAACAACGGTGCTGGTGGCGATCCCCCGGTGATCCGCGCACTGTTCGCGGCGATCGACGGACTGCTCCTCCAGGGCCTGATAGCCGATGAGCCGCCCACCGCTGAAGAACTCGAACCAACGCTGCGCTTCCTCCTGCACCCAGTGGACTACCTGCGGAAATAACGTGTCCGGCGCACCGCCGGGCGGCTTGCTGCGAACGTCGTGTTCGGGGGAACTTCCGGGCTGTTTCGGGGGTGTCCCTGATGTTCGGCCCGGATGTGGTGCGTAGTTTCGGTCGCGCGAACAGTCAGCCAGCGACAGGGGGATTGGCATGGCTCGGGTGGGACTCGCGGTTGGCGGGGCAGTTCTGGTGCTGCTCGGCGGAGCAGCGCTGACCTGGGGGCCGCTGGCATCCGCCGAGGAGCGCACCACCGCGCTGGACGGGATCAACGGCGTCGAGCTGGCCAACGGCTCCGGCGATGTCGAGGTGCGCTACGTGCCCGGCGGCCGTGCCGAGATCACCCAGCGAGTGCAGCGCTGGGGAGCTGCGTTCTTCAGCGAAGGCGACGAGGTCGAGCACCGCGTCGAGGGCGGCGCGCTCGTGCTGGCCACTGCGTGCGGTTGGAACTGCAGCGTCGACTACCAGGTCACGTTGCCGAGTCCGGTGCCGGTTCGCGGCAACCTCGACTCCGGTTCGCTGCGCGTGGTCGGCATGCAGTCGGTGCGGACCGAGATCGGCTCCGGCTCGGTCGAGGTGAGCGACATCGACGGCCCGGTCGACGTGCGCACCGGTTCCGGGTCGGTGCGGGTGAGCCAGGTCGATGGTCCGGTCGACGCGCACACCGGCTCCGGGGAGATCACCCTCGCCGGGCTCGGCGGTAACGTCCAAGCCGAGACCGGCAGCGGCGACATCGACGGGCGCGACCTGCGCGGCGCGGAGATCGTCGCGACGACCCAGTCCGGCAACGCGGAGCTCCACCTCGTTGGACCGCAGTCCGCCGAGGTGTCCACCGGCAGCGGCGACGTGGAACTGACCGTGCCCGACGAGCGCTACCGGGTCGACACCGACACCGGCAGCGGTGACGTGGACATCCAGGTGCCGCAGGATCCGGCCGCCGCGAAGCGGCTGGAGCTGTCCACCGGCAGCGGCAACATCGTCGTCCAGTCGTCCTGACCGCGCGGTCGGCATGTCGACATGGCGATCCGTCGACATGTCGCCCAGATCACTTCGCGCTCCAGGTGGGGAACTCCCGTCCCTGGTCAGCCGTTGTGCTGGCAGAAAGCTTGAGTACGCCGCGCTCAATCCGGTTTGACGGTGGTGACGCGCGGTGGGTAAAACTTGAGTGAGCAAGGCTCAAGGGCTCGTGATGGCGTTTGGGCGCACAGGTATCAAGTCGGGAGGAATTCAGCATGGCGCGAGCGGTCGGCATCGACCTGGGGACGACCAACTCCGTCGTTTCCGTCCTAGAGGGCGGTGAACCGACGGTGATCGCCAACTCCGAGGGCTCGCGGACCACGCCGTCCATCGTGGCCTTCGCGAAGAACGGCGAGATCCTCACCGGTCAGCCAGCGAAGAACCAGGCGGTCACCAACGTGGACCGCACCATCCGGTCGGTCAAGCGGCACATGGGCACCGACTGGAAGGTGCAGATCGACGACAAGTCCTACACGCCGCAGGAGATCAGCGCCCGCGTGCTGATGAAGCTCAAGCGGGACGCCGAGGCATACCTGGGTGAGGACGTCACCGACGCGGTGATCACCGTGCCCGCCTACTTCGAGGACGCCCAGCGGCAGGCGACCAAGGAGGCCGGGCAGATCGCCGGGCTCAACGTGCTGCGCATCGTCAACGAGCCGACCGCCGCCGCACTGGCCTACGGCCTGGACAAGGGCGAGAAGGAACAGACCATCCTGGTCTTCGACCTCGGTGGCGGCACCTTCGACGTGTCGCTGCTGGAGATCGGCGAAGGCGTGGTCGAGGTGCGCGCGACCAGCGGCGACAACCACCTCGGTGGCGACGACTGGGACGAGCGCATCGTCGAGTGGCTGGTGGACAAGTTCAAGTCCTCGTCGGGCATCGACCTGACCAAGGACCGGATGGCCATGCAGCGGATCAAGGAAGCCGCCGAGAAGGCCAAGATCGAGCTCTCCAGCTCCTCCACCGCGAACATCAACCTGCCCTACATCACCGTGGACGCGGACAAGAACCCGCTGTTCCTGGACGAGACGCTGTCCCGCGCCGAGTTCCAGCGGATCACCTCCGACCTGCTGGAGCGCTGCCGCAAGCCGTTCGAGGCGGTCATCCGCGACGCTGGCATCAAGCTCGCCGAAATGGACCACGTGGTGCTGGTCGGTGGCTCCACCCGGATGCCCGCGGTGACCGAGCTGGTCAAGGACCTGACCGCTGGCAAGGAGCCGAACAAGGGCGTCAACCCGGACGAGGTCGTCGCGGTCGGCGCCAGCCTGCAGGCCGGTGTGCTACGCGGTGAGGTCAAGGACGTCCTGCTGCTCGACGTCACCCCGCTGTCCCTGGGCATCGAGACCAAGGGCGGCATCATGACCAAGCTCATCGAGCGCAACACCACGATCCCGACCAAGCGCTCGGAAACCTTCACCACCGCCGACGACAACCAGCCGTCGGTGCAGATCCAGGTCTTCCAGGGTGAGCGCGAGATCGCCGCGCACAACAAGAAGCTCGGCATGTTCGAGCTGACCGGCATCCCGCCCGCGCCGCGCGGCATGCCGCAGATCGAGGTCACCTTCGACATCGACGCCAACGGCATCGTGCACGTCTCCGCCAAGGACCTCGGCACCGGCAAGGAGCAGTCGATGACCATCACCGGCGGCTCGGCGCTGCCGAAGGACGACATCGACCGGATGGTCAAGGACGCCGAGGCGCACGCGGATGAGGACAAGAAGCGCCGCGAGGAGGCTGAGGCCCGCAACCAGGCCGAGACGCTGGTGTACCAGACCGAGAAGGTTCTCAAGGAGAACGACGAGAAGCTGCCGTCGGACGTCAAGGAGAAGGTCCAGACCTCGATCAACGAGGTCAACGAGGCTCTCAAGGGCGACGACGTGGCCGCGATCTCCGCGGCTGTGGAGAAGCTCGCCACCGATTCCCAGGCCCTCGGCCAGGCGCTGTACGCCGACGCCGGAGCCAACGCAGCTGCCGGTGCCGGTGCGGGCGCGGCTGGCGACGCGGCCGGGGCGAGTTCGTCGAGCGCCGACGACGTCGTGGACGCCGAGATCGTCGACGATGAGGACGAGAAGAAGAAGTGACCGCGGACAGGCCGGAAATGTCGCGCAACGAAGGTGAGCAGGAGCCGGTGGTGGTCCGGGATCGGCGTCGTATCGACCCCGTGACCGGCCAGCGCCGGGTCCCTGCTCCGAATGGAGAAGAGACGCAGGTGGCCGAAAGCATGTCCGGCACCCTCGACGAGGAGATCGTCCAGGCCGCCGCGCAGCCCGCGGAAGAGCAGGCCCAGGACGAGAAGTCCGGGTTGCAGCAGCAGGTCGACGAGCTCACCGCCGACCTCAAGCGGGTCACCGCGGAGTACGCGAACTACCGCAAGCGGGTGGAACGCGACCGAGAAGCGGTGATCGCGGCCGCGAAGGCGTCGGTGGCTGGCGACCTGCTGACCGTGCTCGACGACCTGGAGCGCGCCGAAGCGCACGGCGACCTCAACGGCGCGTTCAAAGCCGTGGCGGACAAGCTGATCACGGCGTTGAACTCGGCCGGGCTGGAGCCGTTCGGCAAGGAGGGCGATGAGTTCGACCCGTCAGTGCACGAGGCGGTGCAGCACACCACCTCCCCCGACGTGTCGGGCCCGACCGTGACGACCGTGCTGCGTCGCGGCTACCGGTTCGCCGACCGGGTGCTGCGTCCGGCGATGGTCGCGGTGACCGATCACGAGCCCGCTGCGGAATCCTCCGCCGAGCCCGCGGCCGAGGCCGAGCCCGCAGCTGGCGAGAACCAAGCCGAACAGGGTTGATCAGGACCGAAGGGAGGGGCGTCCGGTGAGCGCCAGGGAATGGCTCGACAAGGATTTCTACGCCGAACTGGGCGTCTCCTCCGGGGCTTCGGCCGACGAGATCAAGAAGGCGTACCGGAAGCTCGCGCGGGAGAACCACCCGGACGCCAACCCCGGAAACGCCCAGGCGGAAGCCAAGTTCAAAGCCGTCTCCGAGGCGTACGGCGTGCTCTCCGATCCGGAGAAGCGCAAGCAGTACGACGAGGCGCGGAAGCTGTTCGGGGCTGGCAGTCTCGGCGGCCAGGGCGGTTTCGGCGGTTTCGGCGGACCCGGCGGCTTCGACATCGGTGACCTCTTCGGCGGCGCGCAGGGTGGTGGCAGCGGGGGACTCGGCGACCTCTTCGGCGGGCTGTTCGGCAACCGCCGTCCCGGTGCCACCACGACGAACCGGCCGCGCCGTGGTGCCGACGTGGAAACCGAGGTGCGCATCGACTTCGCCGAAGCGGTGCGAGGTGCGACCGTGCCGTTGCGGCTGTCCAGCCCGGTGAGCTGCCCGACCTGCCACGGTTCGGGCGCCAAGCCGGGTACCCGGCCCCGCACCTGCGCCACCTGCGCGGGTTCCGGGCTGGTGACCCGCAACCAGGGCGCGTTCGCGTTCAGCGAGCCGTGCCCGGACTGCCGAGGTCGCGGCACGCTCATCGACACGCCGTGCCCGGACTGCAACGGCGAAGGGGTCAGCACCCGCAGCCGCACGCTGACGGTGCGGATCCCGGCCGGGGTGTCCGACGGGCAGCGGATCAGGTTGGCGGGCCAGGGCGAACCCGGTCGGCACGGTGCTGCCGCCGGTGATCTGTACGTGGTGGTGCACGTCAATCCGCACCGGGTGTTCGGACGTTCCGGTGATGACCTGACGATCACGGTGCCGGTCACCTTCCCCGAACTGGCGTTGGGCACTACGTTGACCGTGCCGACCCTGGACGGGAAGGTGTCGCTGAAGGTCCCGGCCGGGACCGGCAGCGGTCGCACCTTCCGAGTGCGCGGCAAGGGTGCCAGCAAGAAGGACGGCAGCAGCGGGGATCTCCTGGTGACGTTGCAGGTCGCCGTTCCGTCCAAATTGGACGGCAAGGCGGCTGAGGCGTTGGCGGACTACGCGAAGGCGACCGCCGACCACGATCCGCGTCGCGACCTGAACGAGATGCTCGGGAGGTAGTCATGGCCGGTCGCCCAACCGATCCAGGCTTCGGATTCCCGCCGGGGGCCAACGAGGACACGCCGATGTTCGTGATCTCGGTGGCGGCCCAGCTCTCCGGGCTGCACGCGCAGACGTTGCGCAGCTACGACCGGTTGGGCCTGGTCTCGCCCGGACGAACGCCCGCGGGCGGTCGCCGCTACTCCCTCCGCGACATCGCGCTGCTGCGCGAGGTGCAACGCCTCTCCCAGGAGGAAGGCGTCAACCTGGCGGGCATCAAGCGGATCATCGACCTGGAGAACGAGGTCGACGCCCTGCGCGCGAAGGTCCAGGAACTGGCGGAAGAGGTGGCCGCCGCGCACGTCGCAGCCGAACAAGCCGCGGCCCAGGTGCACGCGTCCTACCGCCGAGACCTCGTCCCGATCCGCCAGGAAACGGCCCTGGTGGTCTGGAAACCAGAGCGCAAACGCCGCCGCTGATTTTTCCAAGTAAGAGGACTTGCGTGGCGGTGCGGGTAGCGGAACCTCAGAGGCTTTCTCGTCTCCGGGATCCCCGACATCATGTATTCCGATACGTCGGGGCTGTCCTCGCGAGAAAGCCTCTGAGAACCCGCGGCGGTGCAAGTTGCGAGAGTGGGCCAAGCGCCTTCGGCGCTTGCGACGGCTCAGTCGGCTTGAGTTGCTTGTCGCGGTCGCGGTTTACCGCTGGAAGCGGCTTCGCCGCTTGCCTGCCGAAACTTACGTTTTGTCTGCTTCTTGCCGCCTCTTATCGTCTTTTCCTCTTGTCGCGTCTTCCTCGTGGGGGTGGCGGGTGAGGTTTGCGTCAACCTTCGCGTTCTTGCTCGGTTTGATGCCCTTTGCCTGGGGGGACAACCTTTTCAGTCCAGGGTGAAGGGGTCGTAGCGGATGTGGTCCAGCGGCGTACCGGCTACCAGCATCCGGGAGACCGTTGCGCGGATCATCGACGGCGAACCGCTGACCAGCACGTCCCAGTCCTGCCACGCGCCGTAGCGGGTCACCACCTCGGCGAGCGTGCCGTGCTCGGCACCCGAGACGGCCGGGTCGTTCTCCAGCACCGGCGTGATCGTCAGCCACGGGTTGTGCATCGCGACGCGTTGCAGGTTCTCCAGGTCGTAGAGGTCCTCGCGGGTCCGGCCGCCGTAGAACAGCTGCACGCGCGGGTTGTCGCCGTACTGCGCGAGGTCGTCGATGATCGCGCGCATCGGGGTCAGCCCGGTGCCACCGGCGATCATCAGGACGTCCGGCGAGGTCTCCCGGTCCACGGTCAGCCGACCCATCGGCGAGCCGATGCGCCACTGGTCGCCGGGTCGGGCGTGCCCGACCAGCGCGCGGCTGACCCAGCCGCCTTCCACGGCCCGGATGTGGAACTCCATGATCCCTTCGTCGTTCGGCGCGTTCGCCGGGGTCAGGTAGCGCCACAGCCGGGGCCGCTGCGGCACCTCGACGCTCACGTACTGCCCGGCCTGGTACGGCACCGGGTGGTCGGGTCGGATGCGGACCACCGCGACGTCCCAGCTCAGCCGCTCGTGGTGGACGAGTTGGCCGGTGTACCAGGCGGGGCCGTCATCGGCGGCGGCGGCCTCGGTCATCGCGGAGGCCATCACGGTGTACGCCTCGGCCCAGGCGCGCTCGACGCTGTCGGTCCAGGCGTCACCGGCGTACTTCTTGATCGCGGCGAGCAGCGCGGTGCCCACCGCCTCGTAGTGCGCGGCGACCACGCCGAACTTGCGGTGGTCGCGGCCGAGTTGGTGCAGGAACGGCAGCAGCTCGTCCGGCTTGTCGACCATCTGGATGACGTGCACGAGCGCCCGCAACAGGCGGCTGCGCTGCACTTCCATGTTCACCGCGAACAGTTCGCGGGTGGCCGGGGAGAGGCTGAAGAGCATGCCGTAGAAGAACCTCGCCACATCGTCGGCGTGCGGCTCCACCACGGCGAAGCTCTCGCGGATCAGGCGAACCATCTTGCTGACACCGGAGTTCGATGGCTCGCGGTTCGGGGGTGGTCCGGGGCTCAGTACGGCGTTCGCTGTCATGGTTCGGGGTAGTTTCTCCACGTTGGCGGTCGTACCCAGGCAGGCACACCACTACTTGCAAGCGTTCCCCGACGTCAGGTGGACCCTAACTCGTGCTCGGGGACGCGTGTGCCTTGATGCCACTTTTGAGTGCTTTTTAACTACTACTCGTAGATAATGCATGGACCTGTCGGGGGAACCTAGTATCCACTCCTGTTGGCGGAAAGGGAGACGTGACACGGTGACCCGCGTGACCCCCGATCACCCGACCCCGACCGGTACGGCCGAGGCCGCCCTGCTGGACCTGGAGCTCTCCGACCTGCCGACCTGCAACGATGCCTGGCTGGTCACCACCCCGCTCCAACACCACGACTTGCTCCCCGCCGCCCCGCCGCGCGATCCGTTCGTCGGAGACGGACCGGACCCGCTGCCCGGCTCGACCGGCGAACACCTGCTGCAGTGCGCCTACGGCACCGAGAAACGAGCCCGGAAGTTCTACGACGACCAGGTGCTGGACCACCTGAACGCGCAGATGAAGGAGTTCATCGGGCGGATGGAGATGGCGTTCGTGGCCACCTCCGACGCCCGTGGCGACTGCGACGCCAGCCTGCGCGCCGGACCGCCCGGCTTCATCGAGGTCCTCGACGAGCGGCACCTGTGCTACCCGGAGTACCGCGGCAACGGCGTGCTGGCGAGCCTGGGCAACATCAGTGAGAACCCGCACATCGGGATCTTGCTGGTGGACTTCGTCACAGATCTGATCGGCCTGCACGTCAACGGCAAGGCCCGCATCGTCGAGGACGGCGACTTGCGCGCGATCCACCCGGCGCTGCCCGCCGAGTTCGACCGCGGCCGCACTCCCGAGCGCTGGGTGGTGGTGCAGGTCGAAGAGGCGTACATCCACTGCCGCAAGCACATCCCGCGGATGGTGCCGGTGCTGCGTCAGCGCAGCTGGGGCACCGACGACGTCAAGCGCAAGGGCGGCGACTACTTCGGCGCCAAGGGCATGCCCCGGCCGTGGCACCAGCCCGAGCCGGTGGGCAGCCCCGAGAGCTGACGTCCCCGCGATCCGCCACCCGGTCCTATCCGGCCCGTTCATAGAGTGGGCGAAACGGACTAGCGTTGGTTTCAGGCACTCTGGGGTGCGGGGCCGACGGTGGCGCCTCCGCCGACCTGCGGGGGCGCGGGCGGGAGAGCTGTGATCGAGGACGAGGCGCGGGGTTCGGCGGGCGTGGTGCGCGAGGAGGGCGTCGACCGGCGTGCCGCGGCGGAAACCGTCGAGCGCGAACTGGTGATGATGTTCCGCCGTGCCCGGAATCTGTCGACCGAGGTCGCCGCGAGGGTGCACCCGGATTTGGACCCGGCCTCCTACAGCCTGCTGCTGATGGTCGACGACGCCGGGCCACTGCGCGGCATGGACGTCGCGGACCGCACCGGGCTGGACAAATCCACCGTGAGTCGGCAGATCGCGACCCTGGTGGACCTGAACCTGCTTGAGCGGGTGCCCGACCCCGATGACGGCCGCGCCCGCCGCATCCAGCTCTCCGACCTGGGGCGCGAGCGGCTGTCCAAGGTCCGCGCCGAGCGCCGCAAGCACCTGCACGGCGAGTTCGCCAGCTGGTCCACCCAGGACCTCAAGGATCTGGCCCGACTACTCGGCAAACTCAACACCATGATCTGAGCTCTAAGAGAGCTCGCGGAGTGGCTTGCGTGGCGGTGCGAGTAGCGGAACCTCAGACGTCTTCTCGTCTCCGGGATCCCCGACTTATGTATGTCCGATACGCGGCGTCGGGGCTGTCCTCGCGAGAAGACGTCTGAGAACCCGCGGCGGTGCAAGTTGCGTAGGTGGGCTAAGCGCCTGCGGCGCTTGCGACGGCTCAAGCAGCCTTCAGTTGCTCGTCGCGGTGGCGGTTCACCGCCGAAAGCGGCTACGCCGCTTGCCTGACGAGGCTCGTTTTGAGCGCTGCGCCAATCTGCGGGGTGTCGGGTGGCATGGGGAGGTACCCGCGTCATTGCGGTGCGGGGGGTCACAGGTCTACAAGTTGTGCGATGCAACTAACCCGCTTTATAGTTGCGTGCAGCAACTAAAGGAATGGGCCATGGGACCAACACAAGAGACTTGCAGCGAACTGCTCGGACCACTCCGCGCCCTGCTCGGCCTCAAACAGGTAGCCATGCAGCGCGGGCACTTCACCACCGAGCAGGTGCCCTACGCCGCCGCCGGGTTGCTCACCGAACTCGTCTACCGCGGCGAATGCCGGGCCTCCGACCTCGCCCAACACCGGATCGTCGACGCGTCCGTGGTGAGCCGCCAGGTCGGGCAGCTCGAACAGGCGGGCCTGATCAGCCGTCGACACGACCCCGCGGACAAGCGAGTCGTGCTGCTGCGCGCCACCGCCGAAGGCGAGCGCGCGGTTGCCGCGCTGGAACGCAAGAAAGCGGAATGGATCGGCGAAGCGCTGGCCGACTGGGACGACGCCAAGGTGCGCGACCTCGCCCGGCTGCTGGGCGAAGCGATGGCCGACATCCGCCGCTACACGATCGGCGACGCGGTCTGCGCCACCGACTCCGCGACCAAGGAAGGAACTCGATGACCACCTCGACGGAGACGGCGCCGGACGCGACAGTGCCGGTCCGGCGGGACGGGCGCGCCGAGCCCACCGCGGAATCGTCGATGACGCATCGGCAGATCCTGGAGGCGATGTCGGGTCTGATGTTGGCGCTGTTGGTCGCCATCCTCAGCTCGACGATCGTGTCGAACGCGCTGCCCCGGATCATCGCCGATCTCAAGGGCACCCAGGGCCAGTACACCTGGGTGGTCACGGCGATGCTGCTCACCTCCACCGCGTCCACCCCGATCTGGGGCAAGCTCTCCGACCTGTTCAGCAAGAAGCTGCTCTACCAGTTGGCCATCACCATCTTCACGGCCGGTTCGGTGCTCGGCGGGTTCGCGCAGTCGATGGAGATGCTCATCGGTTTCCGCGCCCTGCAGGGCATCGGCATGGGCGGCTTGCAGGCACTGATCCAGGTCGTGATCGCCGCGATGGTGTCCCCGCGCGAACGCGGTCGCTACAGCGGCTACATCGGCGCCACCTTCGCGGTCGCCACGGTCAGCGGACCGCTGGTCGGCGGACTCATCGTGGACACGCCCTGGCTGGGCTGGCGCTGGTGCTTCTGGGTGACCGTGCCGATCGCGGTGATCGCCTTCATCGTGCTCGGCCGGACGCTGCGGCTGCCGGTGGTCAAGCGGTCGGTCAAGATCGACTGGTTCGGGGCGCTGTTCCTGGTCGGCGGGGTGAGCCTGCTGCTGGTGTGGGTCTCGTTGGCGGGCAAGCAGTTCGACTGGTGGTCGGTGGAGACCGCGACCTACGTGGGCGGCGGCCTGCTCGCGCTGCTCATCGCGTTGATCATCGAGACCAAGGTCAGCGAGCCGATCGTGCCGCTGGGGATGTTCCGCAACCCGACCGTCACGCTGGCCACCATTGGCACCGTCGCGGTGGGCACTGCGATGTTCGGCGGCGCGGTGTTCCTGGGCCAGTACTTCCAGATCGCGCGCAGCTTCACCCCGACCACCGCGGGCCTGATGACCCTGCCGATGGTCGGCGGGCTGTTCCTGTCCTCGACGGTGTCCGGGCAGATCATTTCCCGCGTCACCGGCAAGATCAAACCGTTCCTGCTGGGCGGTTCGATCACGATGATCGTGGCGATGTGGCTGCTGAGCACCATCGACCACGAGACGAACCTGGTGCTGGTCGGCGTCTACCTGTTCCTGATGGGCAGCGGGGTCGGCATGCTGATGCAGAACCTGGTGCTGGCGGTGCAGAACTCCACCAGCGGCAAGGACATGGGTTCGGTGACCGCGGTCGTGACGTTCTTCCGGACCCTGGGCGGTTCGGCGGGCGTCTCGGTGCTGGGCGCGGTGCTGGCGACCCGCGTGTCGGAGTACATCGCGCAGGGGCTGGCGAAGATCCCCGGTGCCGCGCAGGCGGCCGGGTCGGGTGGCGGCTCGCTGGACGTTGCCAACCTGCCGGGCCCGGTGCAGACCATCGTGCGGGCTGCCTACGGCGACGCGATTGGCGATATCTTCTTCGTCTCCGCGTGCATCGCGGTGGTCACGTTCTTCGCGGTGCTGTTCCTCCGCGAGACGCCGCTGCGGACCACGATCGACAGTCACGAGGAAAGGGAGGCTGCTGCGGTGGCCGGGCACGAAGACACTGTGGACAACCTCGGTCGGCCTGTGGACAACTGGGCCGCGGAGCATCCCGCGACGAACGGTTCTGCCCAGGTTGGGGGTGCCGGAATGCGGCCCGCGCGGCTGGCCGCCGAACCTGTGGACAACTCTGTGGATGATGCCTTCGATGCCTGGTCAGAGCCGGTTGGGCCACGGCGCTACGCGACCAACGGCAGGCACTTGGCGGGCAACCTGGCGACACCGGGCGACGGTGGTGGGTTGTTCGTGCACGGCACCGTCCAGGACTCGATCGGCACGCCGGTCTCCGGGGTGGTGCTGACCCTGACCGACGCCAACGGTCGGCAGGTCGAGCGGGCCCGCACCGACCACGACGGGCGGTTCCAGCTCGGGGTCGGACACGGCGGTACTTACGTGCTGATCGCCTCCGGCGGCAGCTACCAGCCGACCGCGTCGATGGTGGTGGTCGCCGACCGCCCGGTCCGCCACGACGTGCAACTGCTCGGCGCCGGTCAGCTCACCGGCCTGGTGCACGTCGGCGGCCAGGGCATCGCCGGGGCGATGGTGGTGCTCACCGACGTCCGCGGCGAGGTCGTCTCCACCGCCGGGACCGGGCCGGACGGGTACTACCTGTTCGCCGACCTGGTCGGCGGCAGCTACGCGCTGACGGTGACCGCACCGGGCTTCCGGCCGGTGGCGAACTCGGTGACCGTGACCGACGGCGAGGAGAACACCGTCGACGTCGCGTTGCAGAGCGGCACGCGGCTCAGCGGCGTGGTCCGGTCGGCGAACCTCGGCGTCGCGGTCGCCGACGCGCGGGTGACCCTGCTGGATTCCGGTGGGGCGGTCGTCGGCGCGGCCACCACCGACATCGACGGCAACTACACCTTCACCGACCTGCCGGACGGCGAGTACACCGTGATCGCCACCGGTTATCCGCCGGTCGCCACGTCGTTGCGGCTGGCCGGTGAGCAGAGCACGCACGACGTCGAACTCGGTTACCCGCAGGGCGACTGAAACGCGGTGGTGCGCGGTATCTTCCGCACCAGGACCGGGTGGGCGGAACTTCCGGTTCGCGCCCACCCCGGCGGCGAAGTACCCGGCCCACGACCGACAGCCACAGAGGAGATGTTCTAGATGGATCTCGGCCAACGGCAGGCCGTGACGCACGGGACCACGCCCGCTGGAGCGGGGGCGGTCACCGCGACGGTGCGCGGCAGCGACGGCTGGCCGGTGCCGGAGGCGGTGCTGACCGTCATCGACGCCACCGGCACCCAGGTGGCCAGGGTGCAGGGCGATGCGCAGGGCTCGGTGGTCGCATCCGGTCTCAAGGCCGGTGCTTACACCGCGATCGTCACGGCGGTCGCGCACGAACCCGTCGCCCGGTCCACGCTGGTGCACGATGGGACCGCCGCCACCCTCGGCGAGGTCGAGTTGCGCCGGGTCGGTGGCTCGGACCTGCCCTCGCCCGGCCTGTGGCGGATCGACCCGGTGCACTCGTCGATCCTGGTCACCGCCAAGCACCTGGGGATCAGCAGCATCCACGGCCGGTTCAACGAGTTCAGCGGCGAGGTGCGGATCGGCAACCCGGTCGAATCGTCCACGGTGTCGGTGCAGATCACCGCGGCCAGCATCGACACGGCCAACGGGATGCGCGACGACCACCTGCGCAGCAAGGACTTCCTGGACGTCGAGCAGTTCCCGGAGATCACCTTCCGGTCCACCGGGCTGCGCCCGCGCGGCGGCGACCGCTGGGATCTCGACGGTGAGCTGACGCTGTGCGGGATGACCCGGCCGGTGCGGCTGGACACCCGGTTCGCCGGGGTCGGCCCGGACCCGTGGGGCGGCACCCGCGCCTCGGCGACCGCGACCACGCAGCTGCGCCGCGAGGACTTCGCGATCACGTTCAACCAGGCCCTGCAGACCGGTATCGCGGCGATCGGCACCACGCTGAAGGTGGAGATCGACATCCAAACCGTCCGCGAGGAGTGACGGCGGGCGATTTCGCGCGAACTCGGCACCCGTTCCCCGCGGTAGCGGCTATTTCGCGCTAAATCGCCGCTACCCGTGGGAAAACGCTGCTCGTCAGACCTTCTCGAACTTCCGGACCTCACCGGTGCGGATCTTCGTCCGGTAGGAAGCCAGTTCCTGCTTCACCACCGGGATCATGATGTAGAGCCCGATGATGTTGAACAGTGCCAGCGCGAACAGCACCGCGTCGGCGAAGTTGAGCACGCTGCTGAGCGTCAGCACCGATCCGACCACGGTGAACAGGCAGAACACCACGTTGTAGACGCGTTCGTTGGTCTTGCCCTCGCCGAAGAGGAACAGCCACGCCCGCTGGCCGTAGTAGCCCCAGGTGATGATCGTGGAGATCGCGAACATCGCGACGGCCAGCGTGAGGACGTAGGGGAACCACGGCAGCACCGTGGCGAAGGACTCCGAGGTGACCGTGACGCCGTCCGGGGTGTCCCCACCGGACAGCACCGTCTGCTGGGCGTCCACCCAGAACTGGGTCCTGGCGATGACGATGGTCAGCGCCGTCATGGTGCAGATGATCACTGTGTCGATGAACGGTTCCAGCAGCGCCACCAGGCCCTCGGTGACCGGGTGCTTGGTGCGCACCGCCGAGTGCGCGATTGGCGCCGAACCGAGACCGGCTTCGTTGGAGAAGGCGGCGCGCTGGAAGCCGACGATCAGGACGCCGATCAGGCCGCCGAATCCGGCTGCCGGGGTGAAGGCACCCGAGATGATCTCACCGATCGCACGGGGCACCGCGTCGATGTTGACGCCGATCACGATAAGGCTGGCGGCGATGTAGATGATCGCCATAGCCGGAACCAGACGGCTGGTGACGGCGCCGATGGACTTGATGCCGCCGATGATCACCGCGCCGATCAGCACCGCCAGCAGGACGCCGAAGACCAGCGCTGCGCCGTCGGAGCCGAGCCAGCCGGTGTCACCGCCGGTGACGTCGCGCAGCTGCGCGAAGGTCTGGTTGGCCTGGAACATGTTCCCACCAGCGATGGCGAAGAACAGGATCATCACCGCCGCCAGCACGGCGAGCACCTTGCCCAGCGTCGCGCCGAACGCTCCTGGGATCCGTTCCGCGATGCCCTTGCGCAGGTAGTGCATCGGGCCGCCGGAGACCGTGCCATCCGCGGCGATTTCCCGGTACTTCACGCCCAACGTGCACTCGACGAACTTGGTGGCCATGCCGAGCAGGCCGCAGATGATCATCCAGAAGGTCGCGCCCGGCCCGCCGACCGTCACGGCCACGCCGACCCCGGCGATGTTGCCGAGCCCCACGGTGCCGGACAGGGCCGAGGCCAACGCCTGGAAGTGGTTGATCTCGCCGGGCTCGTCCGGGTTGGTGTACTTGCCGCGCACCAGGTCCACGGCGAGCTTGAAGGAGCGGACCTGGATGAAGCCGAAGACCGCGGTGAACAGTGCGGCGGCGATGACCAGCCAGGCCACGATCCACGGGAAGGTCACGCCGAAGACGGTGATCTCGCCGAAGACGAGGTTGGAGAAGCCCTCCGAGATCGGGTTGAACACGGTGTTGATGGCGTCTTCGACACCGGCTAACGCGCCGCCCTCCGCAGCGGCCAGGACGAGTTGCCCGTCCGGGGGCGGGAGCGGCAATTCAGTGCTGTTCATCATGACGCGTTAGCTAAAACGGGTGACGTTTGCCCCACAAGCGACTCCAGTGACATTTCCGCAAAAGACATCATTTCGTGCCTTTCGGCCCGACTCGCTTGAGCGGAACTCGCTCAACTTTCCTCACGTTGACTATGTAGTGGATGGTGGTGCGGGAGATGATGTGCTCGCATCAGGTGCTCGGCGACGAGGTGAGGAATGGACGCGTTCAACCCGACGACCAAGACCCAGCAGGCGATCTCGTCCGCGGTGCAGGCCGCGACGGTGGCGGGCAACCCGGATGTCAGTCCAGCGCACCTGCTCGGGGCGCTGCTGGCCCAGGGCGACGGGCTGACCGCGCCACTGCTGACCGCGGTCGGCGCCGACCCGACAGAGGTGCGCCGGGAGCTGGAGCAGATCATCAACTCGCTGCCCGCGGCCACCGGCAGCACGGTGTCCGCGCCGCAGCTGTCCCGCGACGCGGTCAAGGCGCTCACCCACAGCCAGCGGCTGGCCACCGAGATGGGCGATGAGTACGTCTCCACCGAGCACCTGCTGGTCGGCCTCGCCGCCGAGGGCGGCCGGGTCTCGGATCTGCTGCGCAAGCACGGCGCGACGCCGGAAGCGCTGACCGAGGCCTTCGGCAAGGTGCGCGGCTCGGCGCGGGTGACCAGCCCGGATCCCGAGGGCACTTACAAGGCGCTGGAGAAGTACGGGCAGGACCTCACCGAACGCGCCCGCAAGGGCGAGCTTGACCCGGTGATCGGCCGCGACGCCGAGATCCGGCGCGTCGTGCAGGTGCTGTCCCGGCGGACCAAGAACAACCCGGTGCTCATCGGCGAACCCGGCGTCGGCAAGACCGCGATCGTGGAGGGCCTGGCCCAGCGCATCGTCGCCGGGGACGTGCCGGAATCGTTGCGCGGCAAGCGGGTCGTGGCGCTGGACCTGGGCTCGATGGTGGCCGGGGCGAAGTACCGCGGCGAGTTCGAGGAACGGCTCAAGGCGGTGCTCAAGGAGATCACCGAATCGGCCGGGCAGATCATCACCTTCATCGACGAGCTGCACACCATCGTCGGCGCCGGGGCGACCGGTGAGGGCGCGATGGACGCCGGGAACATGATCAAGCCGATGCTCGCCCGCGGCGAGCTGCGCATGGTCGGCGCGACCACCCTCGACGAGTACCGCGAGCACGTCGAGACCGACGCCGCGCTGGAGCGCCGGTTCCAGCAGGTGCTGGTCGGCGAGCCGAGCCCGGAGGACACCGTCGCGATCCTGCGCGGTCTCAAGGAGCGCTACGAAGTGCACCACGGCGTGCGGATCACCGACGGCGCGCTGGTCGCCGCGGCCACCCTGTCCGACCGCTACATCACCGCCCGGTTCCTGCCGGACAAGGCCATCGACCTGGTCGACGAGGCCGCGTCCCGGCTGCGCATGGAGATCGACTCCCGGCCGGTGGAGATCGACGAGGTCGAACGAGCCGTGCGGCGGCTGGAGATCGAGGAGATGGCGTTGTCCAAAGAGGACGACCCGGCCTCGCTGGAACGGCTGGCCGCGTTGCGCGCCGAACTCGCCGACCGCCGCGAGAAGCTGTCCGAGCTGACCGCGCGGTGGCAGCAGGAGAAGGAATCCATCGACAAGGTCCGCGACCTGAAGACGCAGCTGGAGCAGCTGCGCGGCGAGTCCGAGCGCGCCGAGCGCGACGGCGACCTGGGCAAGGCCGCGGAGCTGCGCTACGGCCGGATTCCGCAGCTGGAGAAGGAACTCGACGCGGCTACCCAGGCGCAGACCGAGCGCAAGGCGATGCTGCAGGAGGAGGTCACCCCGGACGACGTCGCGGACGTGGTCAGCGCCTGGACCGGCATCCCGGCCGGTCGTCTGCTGGAAGGCGAGACCGCCAAGCTGCTGCGCATGGAGGACGCGCTGGAGGCGCGGGTGGTCGGTCAGGCCGAAGCGGTGCGCGCGGTGTCCGACGCGGTGCGGCGGACGCGCGCCGGCGTCGCCGACCCGGACCGGCCGACCGGCTCGTTCCTGTTCCTCGGCCCCACCGGCGTCGGCAAGACCGAGCTGGCCAAGGCGCTGGCCGGATTCCTGTTCGACGACGAGCGGGCGATGATCCGCATCGACATGAGCGAGTACGCCGAGAAGCACTCGGTCGCGCGGCTCGTCGGCGCCCCGCCGGGCTACGTCGGCTACGACCAGGGCGGGCAGCTGACCGAGTCGGTGCGGCGGCGGCCGTACTCGGTGGTGCTCTTCGACGAGGTGGAGAAGGCGCATTCGGACGTCTTCGACGTACTGCTGCAGGTGCTCGACGACGGGCGGCTCACCGACGGCCAGGGCCGCACGGTGGACTTCCGCAACACCATCCTGGTGCTGACCTCGAACCTCGGCTCGCAGGCGATCGCCGACCCGAACCTGACCGAGCGGGAGCGCGACGACGCGGTGCTTTCGGTGGTGCGCAAGCACTTCAAGCCGGAGTTCCTGAACCGGCTGGACGATGTCGTGGTGTTCCACTCGCTGTCCACCGACGAGCTGACGTCGATCGTGGACATCCAGGTGGAGCGCCTCGCGCAGCGGCTGGCCCAGCGGCGGCTCAGCCTGGACGTGCAACCGGCGGCGCGGGACTGGTTGGCGCTCAACGGTTTCGACCCGGTGTACGGCGCGCGCCCGCTGCGCCGCCTGGTCGAGTCGGCGATCGGCGACCAACTCGCCCGGAAGCTGCTGGCCGGGGACATCCGGGAGGGCGACAAGATCCGCGTCGACGTCACCGACGACAACCAAGCCCTCACCGTCGAAGCCGCCTGACAACGAGTGAAGGGCACCTTTGACCGGCTGGTCAAAGGTGCCTCACTCTTACCTGATCGTGTGGTGTCAGTGGCGGATGAGGGTGGATAGGGCCGCGAGGACGGCGAAGAACGCCGCCGTCGCGGCGAAGACCACTGTTGCCGTCACCAGGCCGAAGATCGTGCTCAGGAAGCCGAGGGCCACGCTGGGAACTCCGGCCGACAGGTACGCCACCACGTAGATCAGCGCGGAGGTACCGGCCCGGTGTTCGGCGGCCGCCAGCCCGGTCAGCATCCGGAAGCCGCCCATGAACATCAGGCCCCAGCCGATGCCCAGCACCGCCGAACCGACGAAGAACACCTCGGCGCTGCTCCCGAGTGCGGAGCCAGCCACCCCGGCGAGCCCGACGATCATCAGCGGCGCACCGATCCGCACCGCTCGGCGCGCCGTCCAGCCGGACAGCAACAGCTGCGTCAGGCCGCCGAACCCGGCCAGCACCGCGACGGTCAACCCGCCGACGAGGTACGGGCTGCCGCTGACCAGCCCCTTGGCCACCGACGGCCCGAGGGACATGAACATCCCACCGACGATCCACGCCGCCAGCAAGGTGGTCGCCATCAGGGCGAACACTGCGCCCTTGCCGCTGGGCACCTTCGGTCGCTGCGGGCGGAGCACGTGGCGCAGTGCGCCGCGCCGCGCGACTGACTCGGGCATCGCCAGCACCCCGGGGATCGCGATCACGAACGCGAGGATGAGCAGCAGGTAGCTGGTCAGCGTGGGACCGGGCACGAACTGCACCAGGGCACCCGCCAGCAGCGACCCCACCGCCATCCCGACACCGGCGGCGACGCCGTTGACCAGCGGTCCGTGGTTGGAACCGGGCCGCTGGAAGTCCAGCAGCGCGGCGCTGATCGCGCTGGTCGCGACCCCGGTGGCCAGGCCCTGCAACGCCCTGCCGACGTACAGCCACCCGACGCCCGGCGCAGCCGCGAGCACCAGCATCGCGACGATCTCCACCGCCAAGGCACCCAACAGCACGGGGCGGCGACCGATGTGGTCGGACACCGCGCCGAACAACAGCAGGGCGAGCAGGATCGCCACCGCGTAGACGGCGAAGACCTCGGTGAGCACGGTGGTCGTGAAATGCCACCGCTGCTGGTAGATCGAATACATCGGCGACGGCACGGTGGACGCCATCAGGAACACCGCGTACAGCGCTCCGACGAACCAGAACGAGGCAGGTCGGGAAAGCGCCCCTCTGCGGAACGCCGCTCGCGCGGCTTCGCGGGACTCGACGAGCTCAGTGCTGACCATGCCTCCTGCTTCCTGCGGACGGGCCGGTCGGCCTGCGGGAGCTGGCCGACCTAGCGGAACGGAAGATTCCGATCCGGTCCAACCAGGCTGCGGAATAAATCATTCCGGTGCGGCGTATCCTGTGGGCATGGCCACACTGAACAGATCGGCGCGATATGACGATCAGGTCATCGCCGCGGCTCGCTCGGTGTTCGCCGAGCAGGGCTTCGCGGCGCCGATGGCCGAGGTCGCCAAGCGCGCAGGGGTCGGCGTGGCGAGCGTGTACCGGCGGTACCCGAGCAAGCAGGAACTGGTCGAGCAGGTTCGCATCGCCGCGTTCCGGCTGATCCTCGACGAAGCGGAGGCGGCGCGGGCCGAGGAGCCCGATCCGTGGCAGGCCCTCACCCGGTTCATGTACCGCTGCCTGCGGGAAGGGGCGGGGATCGGCACGGTGTTGCCGCCGATGGGCAAGCGGTACGCCTACTCCGAGGAGTTCCGGGACCTGCAGGAGCGCGTCGCGAAGGTGATCGAGGAGCTCGTCGACACCGCCAAGCGGTCCGGTGCGTTGCGCGCGGACGTCGACTGGACCGACATCCTGTTGCTGTTCAAGCACCTCAACCCGGCGCTGCCGACCGGTGAGTCCCGGCGCGCCGAACTCCGGGCCCGCTACCTGGGGCTGGTGCTCGAAGGTCTGCGCGCGGGCGGTCCGGAGCTGCGGGGACCGGCGCCGGATCGGGGCGAATGGCAGACCCTCTGCGACAACTACGACACGTACGACACGGCCTGACGGCTCCGGGGTGGAGTGCGCGGCGGGTGAGCCCCGCGCAGCCGCTCCCGCAACCTGACGTCGAGCTTCGATCTGCTGTCGCAGCTGCCGCCCGAGCGTTCGGCTCGGGCGGCTTTTTGCTGTTCAGGGGCGTTTTTCGGGGTTTCGGTTGACCGAGATCAATACACCATTATCCTATGGTCATAGGTAAATAGAGATTGGAGCGAGTGCTTGATCGAGTTCCGGGTCGACACGGGATCGGGCGTGCCGCCGTACCGGCAGCTCGTGCACCAGGTCGAGCACGCCCTCCGGCTCGGGCAGCTGCGCGTCGGGGATCGGCTGCCCACCGTCAAGGAAGTCGCGAAGAACCTGGTCATCAACCCCAACACGGTGTTGAAGGCGTATCGCGAGCTGGAGCACAAGGGGCTGGCGAAGGGGCGCCCCGGCCAGGGCACGTTCATCGAACAGGGCCTGACCGGGCTGCCCGCGGAGAAGCAGGCCGAACTGCGCGTCGGCCTGGAGAAGTGGTTGGCGGCCGCCTACCAGGCGGGCATGGACGCCGAGGGCATCGCCGCGATGGTCGCGACGGTGCTCCACGAGAACCGATCTGAGGGGAAGTCTTGACCGAGATAGCGATCAGAACCACTGGACTGGGCAAGCGCTTCCGGCGGAAGTGGGCGCTGCGCAACTGCACCATCGAGATCCCCGCGGGCCGGGTGGTCGGCCTCGTCGGCCCGAACGGTGCGGGCAAGTCCACGCTGATGAACCTGACGGTCGGCCTGCTGAGCCAGACCGAGGGGCAGTTGGAGGTGCTCGGTGATCAGGTGCGGCCGAACACCGTGCTGCACCGGGTCGCCTACCTCGACCAGGAGCACTCGATGTACCGGAACTTCCGGGTGCACGAGATGCTCAAGGCCGGGCGGCTGCTGAACCGCCACTGGAACCAGCAGATCGCCACCGAGCGGCTGTCCGAATTGGACATAGCGCTGGACGCCAAGGTCGGCGAGCTCTCCGGCGGTCAGCGGGCACAGGTCGCGCTCGCGCTGGCCCTGGCGAAGGAACCCGACCTGCTGATCCTGGACGAGCCGGTGGCCAGCCTGGATCCGTTGGCGCGGCGGGAGATGATGTCGACGCTGATGGCGGCGAAGGCTGACCGGGACTGCACCGTGGTGCTGTCCTCGCACGTGGTCTCCGAGCTGGAGCGGCTCTGCGACTACCTGATCGTGCTGGACCGCGGCGACGTCAAGCTGATCGGCGACATCGACGATCTGCTGGAGCAGCACCACGTTCTGGTCGGACCGGCGCACGAGGCGGACGCCGTGACCGGCGAGGTCGTGCACCGGGAGGATCGCGGCGACCGGATTTCCCTGCTGGTGCGGGGGAATCGCCCGAGCCCCGGCCCGTCCTGCGACGTTCAGCGCGTCAACCTGGAATCGCTGGTCATGCGGTACCTGACGACGTCGGCGCCGGAGCGGGTTCGAGAGGTCGCCGCGTGACCTGGTTGACCTGGCGGCAGCACCGACTCGGCCTGGCTGGTTTCGCTGCTGTTTTCCTCGGCCTGGTGGTGCTCTACGCGTTCGCCGAATCGCTGGACGCCGACGCCTGGAGCGTCTACACGGCGGCGTACGGGTTCTCGCGTCTGGTCAAGTTCGGCGAGGATCTCGGCAACGTCCTGCTCCTGCTGCCGCTGCTCGTCGGCATGTTCGCGGGTGCTCCGCTGGTGTCCCGGGAGTTGGAGCACAACACCTTCCGCTACGCCTGGACCCAGGGCGTCTCCACCAGCCATTGGTTGTGCACCAAGGTGTTCCTGGTCGGGAGCGCGGTCCTGGTGCTCAGCACGGTTTACGCGGGCGCGCACATGATGTGGTTCGAGCCGATGGCCGCCGAAGTTGGTTGGTTCCGCTTCTTCAACCAGGCCGTCCCGGTGTTCCCGGCGAGCTGCCTGTTCGCCTTCGCGTTGGGCGTTCTCGCCGGGGCGCTGCTCAAGCGCACGGTGCCCGCGATGGCGGTGACGCTGGTCGGCGGAGCCGCCGTCTTCTTGGCGGTGGCCCTGCTGCTGCGGCCCAACTACCTTGCGCCGATGACCTTGAACCGGCCGGTCGGAGCGCCGGGCGAATCCGCTGATCCGCTCGACGGCGCCTACCACCTCGGTTCCGTTTACCGCGACGTGATGGGCAACATCAGCGGCTCGATGGCCTGGCACCACGGTGATCCGCCACCGGTCCAGATCGTCACCTACCACCCGGCGGACCGCTTCTGGCCGTTCCAATTCATCGAGGCGGGGATCTACCTCGCGCTGACCACCGCTTTCCTGGCGCTGGCCGTCGTCTGGCTGCGCCGCAAACTCAGCTGAACTCTTTCCGGACGAATCGAGGGCGCGAACCGCGCCCCGACCGGTGCTGCCCGCAACATCGGAGGTAGATACATGATCTGGTTGACCTGGCGACAACATCGGTTCACGATCGCCGCCTTGGGCGTGATCCTGGTCGGCTTCGCCGGTTGGTTGCTGTTCATGGGCAACGGATTGCGGGAATCGCTGGGCCCGGTCGAACTGGCCGACTGCATCGGCATAGGCGTTGCCATGAATTGCGGCGAGTATGCGTCGTCGATCAGCATGCTGACCCTGCTGGGCAGCACACTGCTGCCCTTGCTACCTGCGCTGATCGGCGCGTTCGTCGGTGCGCCGATGCTCTCGCGCGAGTTCGAGCAGCGCACCTTCCGCTACGCCTGGACGCAGGGCATCTCGCGGGAACACTGGCTGTTCAGCAAGGTGTTCCTACTCGGTGGCGTCGTCGTGGCGCTCAGTGCGGTGTTCTCGGGCGCGTACATGTGGTTCTACCAACCGGCAGTGGCGGAGTGGGGACGCTTCGACACCTTCACGCTTTCGATGCCGGTCTTCCCCGCGATGTGCCTGTTCGGTTTCGCGCTCGGCGTCATCGCGGGCACCCTCTTCAAACACCTGCTCATCGGCATGGCCGTCTCGCTGGCCGGTTTCCTCGCCGTCTTGCTGCCCGTCGTGGGCTGGCTCCGGGCGCACTACATGACGCCGGAGCGCATCACCCCGGACCAGTACCCCGGCGCGCGTTCCGGCTGGCTCACCAGCATCGTCTTCCGGGCACCCAGCGGTGCAGAGGGTGACGTCTTCGAATCGCTCCGGCTCGCTGGCATCCCGTACTCGACCGGAATCGGCTCCGCCGAGTACGAAGAGTTGGAGCAGGCCGGATTCACGCAAACGCTGCTCGTCCAGCCGAGCGACCGGTTCTGGACGTTCCAGTTCATCGAGTCCGGCATATTCCTCGCGCTCACCGCGGTCTGCGTCAGTTCGGCGATCTGGTTGCTGCGGCGCAAGAACGTCTGACCCGAAGGGAAGACAATGCGAATTGGGAAATTGTTGGCTGCTGCCTTGGGCGCGGTGTTCGCCGGGGTGCTCACAGCGGGAAGTGCGCAGGCGATCGTCGGTGGCGGTCCGGCGGACGAGGCGTATCCGTTCATGGCGTCGTTGCAGATGCCCGGCGAACCAAGGTTCCACTGTGGAGCGACCCTGATCGACGAGCGGTGGCTGTTGACCGCCGGGCACTGCGTGGACTCCGTCGAACCAGGGCAGCTGACCGTCCGCATCGGTAGTCCGGATCGCACTGAGGGCGGCGAGGAACGCCGGATCACCGAGAAGGTCCTGCACCCGCAGTACAAGAAGGAGTTCCTGGCGCAGTACGACTTCGCGCTGCTGGCGCTCGACCGTCCCGTGGACCTGCCGACCGTGGCGATCGCGGAGTCCGCGCAGGTCGCGGGCAAGGACACGCGGCTGATCGGTTGGGGCCGGGAGTGCAGCGAGTTGGAGTGCGGGGAGATCCCGGTGTTCCCGCGTGCGCTGAAGCAGCTGGACACCGAGGTGGGGGCCGATGCGGAGTGCGCCAACACCGACGGCAGCGTCGACTTGTGCGTGCGCGGTTTCGGCGGCGAGTCCATGTGCCAGGGCGACTCCGGTGGTCCGGCGTTGATCCGCGACTCGGCCGGGCGTTGGGAGCAGATCGGCGTCGTGAGCCGGTTCGGCGGTGCCGAGCCGACGGACATCTGCGGCGGCGAGCCCGACATCTACGCCGATCCGGTGGCGGTCCGGGACTGGATCGACCAGCAGATCGGCGTTTGACCCAACTGGTCGGCGGCTCGGCCGGGACGCGCCACCCGGCCGGACCGCTCTTCTCGTTTTCCCAGGTCAGTGACAGCCAATGGTGCGGTTCCGCGCTGGATGTCCAGCTGATCTTCGTGTTGCGCGGTGATCGGACTACCCTGCGCACTGTGGGCATACCTGCGTGGGTCTGGTTCGTCATCGCTGTCGTCGCGATCGGTGCGGGTGTAGCGCTGCTGATCGCCGATCGGTCGCAGCGCACCTCGAACAACCGGGAACGGCGCCGCTGGGCGGCGCTGCGCGGCTGGCAGTTCGCCGAGGCCGACCAAGTCCTGCCGACCCGGTGGGACCGCGGCGTGCTCGCCCAGTACAGCAGCGTGACCGCGGTCGACGTGGTGGCCGGGTCGACGTTCACCGCCGATGGACGGCGCCAGGTGTACGTCCTCGACCTCGACGTCAGCGGCAAGACCGCTGCGGTGCTGGTCGCGATTCGCTGTCGGCGGGCCGCCCCGGCCACCATCGAGCTCTGGCTGCCGGACGTGCCGGTGCCGCAGGACTCCGGACTCGACCTGCTCGGCCCGGTCGGGTCCCGGTACGCCTTCGTCACCGAGGTGGCCGCCGCCCGGCCGCTGGTGACGCCGGATCTGGTGGACGCCACCGAGGAGATCGGCCACGACGTCACCGTGGTGTGGTTGGAGAACGACTGGGTGCTCGCGGCGCTGCACCCGGAGGACGCGGACCCGGCGCGGCTGGAGCGACTGCTGCGCGACCTCGGCGAACTCGCCGACCTGGTCGACCCGTTCGACACCGACCCGAACGAGGAGGAGACGCCAGCCCAGGCGGAGTCCTCCTCTGAACACCAGCGCTGATCCGCCCGCGGTCGTGAGCGGTTTCGGCTGCTAGGACGACCAGAACCACTCACGACTGCAGGTGCTCGGGCGCCGCGCCGATGCGGGAGCCGAGCCCTTCCGGGCGCTGGGGGAACCCTTCGGTAGGTTCGGCGCATGGCTACCGCACTCGTCACCGGCGCCACGGCAGGCATCGGGCGCGCCTTCGCCCGCCGACTCGCCGCGGAGGGCCACGACATGGTCCTGGTGGCCCGTGACATCCAACGGCTCGCCGAACTCACCGACCGCCTGCAGGCCCGGCACAACGTCCGGGTCGAAGTGCTCCCGGCCGACCTGGCCGACGCCGAGCAGCGGGCCAAGGTCGAGCAGCGCCTCGCCGACGACCGACGACCGGTCGATCTGCTGGTCAACAACGCCGGGTTCGGCACTTCGGGCTCGTTCTGGGACGCCCCCGCCTCGGAGCTGCAACGGCAGCTCGACGTCAACGTGGCCGCCGTGCTGGCGTTGACCCACGCTGCGGTGCGGGGCATGCGGGAGCGCGGCCGCGGCGACGTGATCAACGTGTCCAGCATCTCCGGGTTCTTCCCGGTATCGGGGTCGACCTACGCGGCGACGAAGGCGTACGTGACCGTGCTCTCCGAAGGGCTGTCGGTCGCGCTGGCCGGATCCGGTGTGCGGGTCATGGCACTGTGCCCCGGCTTCACCCGGACCGAGTTCCACCAGCGGGCCGGGCTGGAGATGGGGCGGCTGCCCAAGGCGTTCTGGTTGCAGGCCGACCAGGTGGTGCACGAGGCATTGGCCGACCTGCGCCGGGGCAAGGCCGTGTCGGTGCCGGGCGTGCAGTACAAGGCGCTCGTCGCCCTCGGCCGGTTGGTGCCGCAGAAGTTGCAGCGCATGATCGTGACCCGCACCGTCCCAGGCCGCACCTGACTCGACCCCATTCAGGTGAGGGGTGAGGGGCACCCTTTACCAAGTAAGTTGGTAAAGGGTGCCCCTCACCCCGTTTCCGCCACCTCGCGGCACCGGAGCGGTAGGGGGTGGGCACCCTGCCGGTATGCTGAAAACTCGTGGTCAAAGTGGATGAACAGCAGCGCACCGAGCTCGCCCGCATCGTCCGGGAGATCGCCGTCGTGCACGGTCGGGTCACGCTGGCCTCCGGCAAGGAAGCGGACTACTACGTCGATCTCCGTCGCGCGACGCTGCATCACCGGGCGGCGCCGCTGATCGGTGACCTGTTGCGCCAGCTCACCGCCGACTGGGAGTACGCGGCCGTCGGCGGCCTCACCCTCGGTGCCGACCCCGTTGCCATCGCGATGATGCACTCCGAAGGGCCCGCGCTGGATTCCTTCGTGGTGCGCAAGGGCACCAAGGCGCACGGCATGCAGCGGCTCATCGAAGGCCCGGACGTCACGGGTCGCCGAGTGCTCGCCGTCGAGGACACCTCGACCACCGGCGGCAGCGTCCTCACGGCGGTCGAAGCACTGCGCTCGGTGGACGCCGAGGTCGTCGGAGTGGCCACTGTGGTCGACCGCGACACCGGGGCGCGCGAGGCGATCGAGGCCGCCGGGCTGCCGTACCGCTCGCTGCTGGGTCTGGCGGATCTCGGGTTGGCGTGAACGAGGACGTCGGCCCCACCGAGTGGGGCAGCACCGTCGGAGTCGGCCCGTGGTCCGGCCCGTGGCCGACCGACGAGCGCTACGACCCGGAGCTGCTGGAGCACGGCGACCGGCGCAACGTCGTCGACCACTACCGCTACTGGCGGCGCGAGGCGATCGTCGCCGACCTGGACCAGCGGCGGCACGACTTCCACGTGGCCATCGAGAACTTCCAGCACGACCACAACATCGGCACTGTGGTGCGCACCGCCAACGCGTTCGCCGCGAAGGCGGTGCACATCGTGGGGCGGCGGCGGTGGAACCGGCGCGGCGCGATGGTCACCGACCGGTACCAGCACATCCACCACCACGCCGACCTGGAGTCGCTGCGCGGATACGCGGCCGAGCACGACCTCGCGCTGGTGGCGGTGGACAACGCCGTCGGCGCCCAGCCGATCGAGCGGACCGACCTGCCGCGCCGCTGCGTGCTGCTGTTCGGTCAGGAAGGCCCTGGCCTGCGGGAGGACTCGCGGCGCGGCGCGGATCTGGTGGTCTCGATCGCCCAGTTCGGGTCAACGCGGTCGATCAACGCCGGTGTCGCGGCGGGAGTTGTGATGCACACGTGGGTCCAGCAGCACGCCAACCTCGCCGAAGCCTGGTGAGTCCCGAATCGGGACGCCTCGGAATGCGAAACCGGCACCGGCCCGGTGGGCGCGGTGCCGGTTCGGACTGCCGGTCAGTTGGCGGCGTTGCGGGCCTTTTCGCGGCGGCCCTTCACGTACTCGATGATGATCGGGATGATCGAGATCAGCACGATCACGATCGCCATCACCTCAAGGTTGTTCTTGATCCACGGGATGTTGCCCAGGAAGAAGCCGAGCACCGTCATGCTCACCGTCCACGCGACACCGCCGATCGCGGAGTAGGTGAAGAACTTCCGCTGGTCCATCCGCGCGACACCGGCGACCGCCGTGATGAAGGTCCGCACGATCGGGACGAACCGGGCCAGGATGATCGCCCGCGCCCCGTAGCGCTCGAAGAACTCGTGGGTCTTTTCCACGTGTTCGCGTTTGAACAGCTTCGAGTCCGGTTTGTTGAACATCGCCGGGCCGACCTTGCGGCCGATCCAGTACCCCGTCACGTTGCCCACGAACGCGCAAACCGCCAGCAGCAGGCAGACCAACCAGATCGGGGTGTCGATCGCGCCGGTGGCGACGAACAGACCGGTGACGAACAACAACGAGTCACCCGGCAGGAAGAACCCGATGAGCAGGCCGCATTCGGCGAAGATGATCAGGCACACGCCGATCAGGGCGAAGGGGCCCATGGACTCGATGATGTGTTCCGGATCCAGCCAGTCCGGCAGCAGCGCGAGCGCGGGAGTGGCGGCGTTGACAATCGCGGGCAATTCGGTCGTCACGCCTGCCAACGGTACCGTGGCCGCCGCCGCGCCAATTCTCGGGCGAGCAACCCGCCGAATTCGCAGGGCAGCGCGCCGATCATCAGGTACCGCGTGGCGACGGAAAGTGGGCGGTTCTCGGGAGTTCTGCCGCCGTTCTCACCCGGCCGGGTAGAACAAGGTGAGCAGTCCGGCGATGCCGCCAGCCAACAGTCCGAGCAACACAGCGAACAGCAGGACCCCGAGGACCGGCAACCGCTTTCGAGGCGGCGCGGCGTTAGGTGGCACGGCCAAGCCCGGACTGCCACCGGCCTGCGCACGCAGTGCGGCGGCGAGCAGGTTGGCGGGGTCTTGTCGAGTCACGCCCCGAGCGTAGCGAGGTGGCGGACGGTGCGTCACCTACCAGCACATCGTCGGCAGCGCCCCACCTCGCAGACGAAGTCGTGAGTGCTAAAACCGGCTCAACCGGCTTTCGCACTCACGACCAAACTGCGAGGTCGTCAGCTCGGTTTGGTCAGCCAGGTGCCGTTCTTCAGCACCGCGTGCAGGTTCAGGGCCTCGTCCAGGACGACCAGGTCCGCCGCGAGGCCGGGGCGGATTTCGCCGATCTCCTCGCCGAGGCCGAGCAGTTGCGCGGGCTTGGTCGCCGAGGCCGCGACCGCTTCCGGCACCGTCAGCCCGCAGGTCTTGACGAGGTTGCGGAACGCCACATCCATCGTCAACGTGCTGCCCGCCAGCGAACCGTCCGCCAGGCGCGGCTCGCCGTCGGTCACGGTGACCGGCAGTTTGCCCAGCTCGTAGGTGCCGTCACCAGCCTCGGTCGCACTGATGGCGTCGGTGACCAGCACGGTCCGCCCGGTGCCCGCGTGCGAGGCGGCCAGCTTCACCACCGCTGGATGCAGGTGCACCAGGTCGCAGATCAGCTCGACGGTCACCCGCTCGTCCTCCAGCAGAACGCCGATCGGCCCAGGCTCCCGGTGGTGCAGCGGCCGCATGGCGTTGAACAGGTGGGTGGCCACCGTGGCGCCCGCCTCCACCGCGGGCACCACCTGGTCGAGCACGGCATCGGTGTGCCCGACCGCGGCGATCACCCCGTGGTCGACGAGCTGCCGGATGGCGTTCATCGAGTTCGGCAGCTCCGGCGCCAGGGTCACCATCCGGACCGCGCCCCGCCCGGCGTCCAGCAACTGCTGGACCGCCGCGGCTTCCGGCGGCCGGAGGATCGCCGGATCGTGCGCCCCGCAGCGCGCCGCGGACAGGAACGGACCTTCCAGGTGGACGCCCGCCAGCACGCCGTCGGTGACCAGCTCGCCGAGTGCGCTGATCTGCTTGGCCAGGTCGGGTAGCGGCGCCGACACCAGGCTGGCCAGCATCGTCGTGGTGCCGTGGCCGCGGTGCGTGTTGATCGCGGCGTGCGCCTGGTCGACCTCGATGCCGGTGAACGAGCCGCCACCACCCCCGTGGCAGTGGATGTCCACGAAGCCGGGCACCAGCCAGCGTCCAGCGAGGTCGACGGTGCTGGCGGCCTCCGGTGCCGGGCCGGTGCCGACCGCGGTGATCTTCCCACCGGAGACCTGCACCCAGCCGGAGTCCAGCACTCCGCCCGGCGTGACGACCTGCCCACCGGCGAGGATCAGTTCGGGAGCGTTCACGGTGTTTTCAACCCTTCCGTCGCCAGCAGCGCTGCGCCCAGGCAGCCCGCGGTGTCGCCGAGCTCGGCCAGTTTGAGGTGAGGGCGGCGGTGATATGCCGCCAGCATGCCGTCCAATCGAGCGCGCAGCGGCTCGGTGAGCAGATTTCCGGCCTGGGCGAACCCGCCGCCGAGCACGATGCACTCGGGCGCCGCGACCGTCACGAGCACCAGCAGCCCGCGGGCGAGGGCGTCGACCGCGTCCTGCCACACAGCCTGCGCGTCCGGATCGCCCGCCCGCACCGCAGCGGCGACCTCGACGGCCGTGCCGTCCTTGCCGGTGCGTGCCTGGTAGCGCCGAGCAACGGCGGCCGACGACGCCACGGCCTCGACGCAACCACTGCTGCCGCACCCGCACGGTTCGCCGTGCCCGATGTCCACGTGCCCGATCTCGCCAGCGAAGCCGCCCCCGGAGTACAGCCGACCGTCGAGCACCATCGCGGCGGCGATCCCGGTCCCGATCGGCAGCACGACCACGTCGCGCATGCCGCGAGCAGCGCCGAAGCGGACTTCGGCGAGTCCACCGGCGCGCACGTCGTGGCCGAAGCCCAGCGGCAGGTCGATGCGGGCGGCGAGCTGGTCGCGCAGCGGCACGTCCCGCCAACCGAGGTTGGCGGAGAACACCCCGACCCCGTGCGCCTCGTCGACCACGCCAGGCACCACCACGCCCACCGCGTCAACGGCCTCCGCCGCGCCGGTGCGCAGGTCGGACACCAGCTCGGTGACGGCGGCGACGACGTGATCAGCGGTCGCGGCGCCGTCCGAGCCGCGCGGCGTCGGACGGCGCAAGTGCCGCAGCGGGCGGGCGGTGTCGTGGTCCACGGCCACCAGCGCGGCTTTCATCTCGGTACCGCCGACGTCGACGGCGATGGCGTGTGCGGTCACGCCGACGATCCTCCGCTACCGGCGCCCAGTGGTCTACACCAAATCGGTGTGTCGTTCGCCGTGGATTTCGCGGACTTCCCGAGATCAGTTGCCCACGAGCTTCTGCAGGGCCTCCAGGCCGCGGCTCGCGGTCGACTTCACGGTGCCCCGCGACACCCCGGTGACCTCGGCGATCTCCGCCTCCGAGAGGTCGCCGTAGTAACGCAGCACCAGCACTTCGCGCTGCCTGCGGGGCAGCTTGCCCAAGGCGACCACCACCGCCTGGTGCTCGGCGCTCAACATCGCCAGGGATTCGGCGGACCGGGCGTCGGCCTGGTGCGGCGGCTGGTACTCGCGAGCGGTCTTGCGGCGGCGCAGCACCGACCGGCTGCCGTTGACCACCGCGGTCCGCAGGTACCCGATCGCCGCCTTCGCGTCGCGCAACCCGGACCAGTTCCGGTAGAGCCCGGTGAACGCCTCCTGCACCACGTCCTCGGCCGTCGCCGGGTCGTCGACCAGCAGGATCGCCAGCCGCACCATCCGCATCCGCTGCTGGCGGTACAGGTCTTCGAGGTTCAGCGGCCGGGCCGGGATCTCCATGGACGCGCTGTCCAGCGCGCGCAGCTGCCCGAGGGTCTGTTCGACGCTGCGTTCGACGCTGTGCGAATCACCGGCCATGATCGGACAACCTACCGGCTGCCCACCGGCCCGTGTCCCTCGACCGGGTAGCGTCGATGCCGACCGTGATCGATGACGGAGGTGTCTCGGGATGGCCATGTTCGTGGTCGAGTTGGTGTACGGCGCGGACGAGGAACTCCGACTTCGGGTGCGGCCTGCCCACCGGGAGTACTGCCGCGGCCTCGCCGAGCGCGGCGTGCTGCTGGCTGGTGGCCCGTTCGCCGACCAGTTGGGCGCGCAGCTCGTCTACGCGGTGGCCGACGCCGACGAGCTGCGGGAGATCCTCGACGCGGACCCCTACACCGAGGCCGGGGTGATCGCCAAGACCACCATCCGCGAGTGGCAGCTGGTCACCGGGGCGTGGCTGTAGCCGCCGAACCCGCAGCGTGTGAGGATGTACACAGGATTTGTCCGGTTCTGAATCCTGTCACCGGCTTTCCAAAAGTGCCCCGGCTGGGGCACTGTGACGCGAAAGTGTGGCTCCGGGTCGGAAGTGGCCGCTGGTCGCGGACACCGGCTCGTAGGATGCTGCGCAACTCCCCGTCACCACTACCAAACTCCACCCGAGGAGGACGACCGATGCCCATCGCGACCCCCGAGGTCTACGCGGAGATGCTGGACCGGGCGAAGGCTGGCGAATTCGCCTACCCGGCCATCAACGTGACCTCGTCGGAGACGCTAAACGCGGCGCTGCGCGGGTTCGCCGAGGCCGAGAGTGACGGCATCATCCAGATCTCGACCGGTGGCGCCGAGTTCGCCTCCGGCACCAAGGTGAAGGACATGGTCACCGGTGCGACCGCGCTCGCCGAGTTCGCGCACGTGGTCGCCGCGAAGTACCCGGTGAACATCGCGCTGCACACCGACCACTGCCCGAAGGACAAGCTGGACGGCTTCGTCCGGCCGCTGATCCAGATCAGCCAGGAGCGCGTCAGCCGCGGCGAGAACCCGCTGTTCCAGTCGCACATGTGGGACGGCTCCGCCGTCGAGCTGACCGAGAACCTGGAGATCGCCCAGGAACTGCTGGCCGCCACCGCCCAGGCCAAGATCATCCTGGAGTTGGAGGTAGGCGTCGTCGGCGGCGAGGAGGACGGCGTCGCCAACGACATCAACGAGAAGCTCTACACCGCGCCCGGCGACTACGAGCGGACCGTGGACGCGCTCGGCACCGGCGAGAAGGGCCGCTACCTGCTGGCCGCGACGTTCGGCAACGTGCACGGCGTCTACAAGCCGGGCAACGTCAAGCTGCGTCCGGAGATCCTCAAGCAGGGTCAGGACGTGGTGTCCGAGAAGCTCGGCCTGCCCGCTGGCTCGAAGCCGTTCGACCTGGTCTTCCACGGCGGCTCCGGCTCGCTGCTGGAGGAGATCCACGAGGCGGTCTCCTACGGCGTGGTGAAGATGAACATCGACACCGACACCCAGTACGCCTTCACCCGGCCCATCGCGGACCACATGCTGAAGAACTACGACGGCGTGCTGAAGGTCGACGGCGAGGTCGGCAACAAGAAGACCTACGACCCGCGCAGCTACCTGAAGGTGGCGGAGCAGGCGATGGCCGCCCGCGTGGCCCACGCCTGCGAGAACCTCAAGTCCGCAGGCCGCATGCTTGCGGGTTGAGATCTTCCGACGCACCTTGCGTGGCGGTGCGAGTAGCGGAACCTGAGAAGCCTTCTCGACTCCGGGATCCCCGACTTATGTATGTGTCCGATACGCGGCGTCGGGGCTGTCCTCGCGAGAAGGCTTCTCAGAACCCGCGGCGGTGCCGGTTGCTCGGGTGGGCTAAGCGCCTTCGGCGCTTGCGGCGGCTCCCGAGCACTTGAGTCGAGCATCGCGGTGGCGGTTTACCGCTGGAAGCGGCTGCGCCGCTTGCCTGACGTCGACTCGGTGGGATCTGCCTGGTCGCTGCCGTTGTCTGCGGTGTTGATGTCGTACGGCCCGTTCGCCTGGTGGCGTACCGGCCGTCTTCGTACCTGACAGGATTGGGGTCATGACGAGGAACCTGTTGGAACCGCCGGAAACCCTGTTGCCGGAGAACGAGGCCGCGCAGGGCGAGCTGGCCGCGGGCACCGACCCGGCCGAGGTCGCCGCGCACCACCCGACGTTCAGCGCCGCGTGGGCCGCCCTCGCGGAATCGGCGCTGGACGCGGACGAGCACATCGCCGCGTACGCCTACGCGCGCACCGGCTACCACCGCGGCCTGGACGCGCTGCGCAAGGCGGGTTGGAAGGGCTTCGGCCCGGTGCCGTGGCGGCACGTCCCGAACCAGGGCGTGCTGCGGTCGATCGCGGCGCTCGCCAAGGCGGCGCAGGCGATCGGTGAGGACGACGAGTTCGACCGCTGCCGCCAACTGCTCGCCGACAGCGACCCGGCGTCGCTGGAAGCCACCGGCCTGGCCTGATCACCCCGCCAGGCGCGCATCGGGTGAGTGAAGGGCACCTTCGACCGAGTAAGCCGGTCAAAGGTGCCCCTCACCTGAGCCCGCTCTCGGATCCGGCCCAGATCTGAACGACAATGTGCACGTGCACCGACTGCGCGAGGAATTCGTCCGCCGCTTGCGCCGCCTCATGCGCACCGGCGTTCCGATCGTGCAGTGCGCGGTCGCGGCCGGACTCGCGTGGTTCCTGGCCCGGCACGTGTTCGGGCATCCCGCGCCGTTCTTCGCGCCGATCGCCGCGGTCATCTCGCTCGGCGTGTCGTTGGGCCAGCGGATGCGGCGTGCCCTGGAACTGGTGGTCGGGGTCAGCATCGGTATCGGCGTCGGCGACATCCTGATCTCGATCATCGGCACCGGTTCCTGGCAGATCGCGCTGGTCGTCGCGCTGGCCATGAGCACCGCCGTGCTGCTGGACGGCGGTGGCGTGATCGTGCTGCAGGCCGCTTCGTCATCAGTGCTGGTCGCGACGCTGCTGCCCCCTGCCACCGAGGGTGGGCTGACGCGGATGATCGACGCGGCGATCGGTGGGCTGGTCGGCTTCGTCGTCGCCGCGCTGCTGCCCGCCAATCCGCTCGCGGTGGCGCACCGCAACGGACGCCTGGTGCTCGGCGCGCTCGCCGATGCGCTCCGGGGCGTCGGGAACGCGGTGGCGCGGCAGGATCTTGAGATGGCCACCGACGTGCTCGCGAAGGCGCGCAAGAGCCAGCGTTCCGTGGAGGAATTCCGCACCGCGTTGGAGGCCGGGGTGGAGATCGCCCGGTTCGCGCCCATCCGGTGGCGGCGTCGCGGTGACCTGGAACGGTACGCGACAGCGGCGACGCCGATCGACCGTGCGCTGCGGAACACGCGCGTGCTGGCGCGTCGAGCGCTCGCCGCGCTGCGCGACGGCGAGCCGGTGCCACGCCCGCTGCCGGGACTTCTGGAGGAGTTGGCGGGTGCTGTCGTGCTGTTGCGCGACGAGCTGGCCAGCGGGGTCGATCCACTGCAAGCGCGGGAGGCCGCCCGGTCGGTCGCCAAGAAGTCCACAGTGGAGCTCCTCGGCGAAGGGGACTTCTCGATGCAGGTCGTGGTGTTGCAGGTGCGCTCGATCGCGGTGGACCTCCTGCAAGCCACCGGCTTCAGCCGGGTCGAGGCCACTGCCGCGCTCCCACCGCTGCATCCGGAGCAGCAGGCCGAGTGATCAGCCGCGCAGGTGGGCGGTCGGGCGGTTCAGGACCGCGGCCAAGGCGCGGTGCAGCGCGTCGTGATCGCGCTGGTCGTAGAGGTGGCAGTCGGCTGCTGACAACCGGTACCACTCGGCGGCGCCCGCGTAGCGGATCCACACCTTGACATCGCCGCCAGCGCATTCGGTGGCCAGTTCCAGTTCGCCGGTGATCACGCCGACCTCGTCGGTCATCACGCCACCCGGTGGGGCCGTCACCGAGGAACGCAGCACGGCGTCTTGCGGCGGGCCGGTGTGGTCATCCATCGCACTGCCCTCTTCGCGCTGAGCTGGATGTCGCCAGTATGTCCCGCGACTTGCCGAGGTGCAGTTGGGAAGCGGCCCAGCATGCGGGGCGTCCACCTCGATCATCCAGGCAGCCGCTCGACACCCGCAATGTCTGGAGTGGACGGCGCCCCGGCCCGCTGGTGGGCTGGGGCGCCGCTGCGAACCGAGGATCAGCAGCCATCGAGCGCGGTCTGCAGCGCGCCCTTCTCCGCTTCGGTGATGGTCAGCTGGTACTTGTGCTTGGAGGCGACCCACATCGATGCGTACGTGCAGTGGTAGCCCGCCACCGGCGGCATCCACTGGTCCGGGGTCTGGTCGCCCTTCTCCTGGTTGACGTTGTCGGTGACCGCGATCAGCTGCGGGCTGTCCAGGTCGTTGGCGAACGCCTGGCGCTGGTCCTGGGTCCACTGCGCCGCGCCGGAGCGCCACGCGGCGGCCAGCGGCACCACGTGGTCGATGTCCACGTCGGACGGTTGGGTCCAGGTTTCGCCGTCGTACGGGCTGAACCAGCTGCCGGAGGTCGGGTAGCAGTCCGAGCCGACCTGCACGTTGTCCCCGTCGCGCTTGAGCACCGATTCACGGGTGTTGCAGTTGTCCGGCCCCTCGATCCAGTGCGGGAACTTCTCCCGGCTGTAGCCGTCCATCGAGCCTTCCGGGGCGACGGTCAGCTCGGCGAGCTGGGACTTCGCCGCGGCCGGGTCGGGGATGCCGGGGGGCTCGGCGTTGGCTGGCACGGCCAGTGCGAGGCCGAGCAGACCCGCCAAGGGCAGGGCGGTCAGGGTGGCGCGCAACGTTCGGTGGCCTGTCATTGGCTTCCTCCGCGTGAGCGTCTCGCCGATGTCGATGTTGACCATTGCCCACGCGGGTAGCCGTTTCAATGCCGCAGCGTGGCCAACGGGTGACTTGGCGTGAAACCGCCACTGATCGTGCCACCGCTTGGTGAATTTCGCACTGAGCTGGCCGTTGCGCCGATCGGCTGATTTCTTGCTGCGAACGCTGGGGGCCGGGCAGTTTTGCCGGAAATTGACCGACTAGATGTCCGTTTTGGGGTGATCACCAGGCCAGTCGCAGGTCTTCGGTGTGGCGGTACCAGACCCACTTCTCCACCGGGCGCGGGTGCGCGAGGCCGTCGTGGCGCACCGTCGCCGACCGGAACGACGCCTGCACCGCGCGGCCGCGGGTGATCTCGCGGCGGCGTCGCAGCAGGCCGCGGCGGACGGTGGTGACCAGCAGGCCGTCGGTGGCCGGTTCGAGCGTGCTGCTCAACGGGTCCGAAGTGGACTCGGGCAGCGGGGTGGCAGCTGGATCGGGGGAAACCTCGATGCTCATCGCCGAACCGTTGAGCACCTGCTCGTCGTCGCAGTACACCTGCCCGGTGATCGGCTCGATCAGTCCCGCGCCGAGCAACACGCCGCCGGAGTCGTCCCGGATCAACGCCGCCGGGCGCGGCGCGGCGGTCAGCGCGCGGTCGAAATCGCCCACCGCGAGCCCGCGCAGCCGCGCGACCGGCGACTCCGCGACCGGGACGTAACCGATGACCAGGTCCGCCAGCCGGTTCTTCCGGAGCAGGCGCAGCACGACCGCGGCGAGGTCGGCATCGGTGCCGTGCACCACCAGGCGATCTCCGGCGGTGGCGAGCAGCGGATCCAGGTCTTCGCGGCCTGGCGTCGCCGGGACGTCGAACCATCGCACCCCGTCACCGGACGGATGCGTAGCGCGGTCGACGTTTCCGCAGGACAATGCGGTGGTACTCACGTTTCGCTCCTGGTTTACCCTGATCGACCGGCATACCCCGTGGTGGGAGCGGGCGAAGCGTGCGGGAACGCTGGCGACCACCCAGTCCAGGTTGGAGTTTCACATGCCGGCGATCGTGCTGATCGGCGCCCAGTGGGGCGACGAAGGCAAGGGTAAGGCGACCGACCTGCTCGGCGAGCAGGCCCAGTGGGTCGTCCGCTACCAGGGCGGCAACAACGCGGGGCACACCGTGGTGCTGCCGGACGGGCAGGACTTCGCACTGCACCTCATCCCGTCGGGGATCCTCACCCCTGGCGTGACCAACGTGATCGGCAACGGTGTCGTGGTCGATCCGGGCGTGCTGCTCGAAGAACTGGCCGGGCTGGAGGGCCGCGGCGTGGACACCACGCGACTGCTGGTCTCCGCCGACGCGCACCTGATCATGCCATACCACGTGGCCATCGACCGGGTCACCGAGCGGTACCTGGGCAAGAAGCAGATCGGCACCACCGGTCGCGGCATCGGGCCCTGCTACCAGGACAAGATCGCTCGGGTCGGGGTCCGCGTGCAGGACCTGCTGGACGAGAAGATCCTGCGGCAGAAGGTCGAGGCCGCGCTGGACATCAAGAACCAGATCCTGGTCAAGGTCTACAACCGCCGCGCGATGGACGTCGACGAGGTGGTGGACACCGTGCTGGCCCAGGGCGAGCAGTTCGCCAGCCGGATCGCCGACACCAAGCTGCTGATCAACCAGGCGCTGGACCGCGGCGAGACGGTGCTGCTGGAGGGCTCGCAGGGCACCCTGCTGGACGTCGACCACGGCACCTACCCGTTCGTGACCTCGTCGAACCCGACCGCGGGTGGCGCGTGCGCGGGTTCGGGCATAGGGCCGACGAAGATCAACGCGGTGATCGGCATCCTGAAGGCGTACACGACCCGCGTCGGGGCCGGTCCGTTCCCGACCGAGCTGATCGACGAGGCCGGGGAGAACCTGCGCAAGCAGGGCGGTGAGTTCGGCGTGACCACCGGCCGGTCGCGGCGCACCGGGTGGTTCGACGCGGTGATCGCGCGCTACGCGACTCGGGTCAACGGCATCACCGACTACTTCCTGACCAAGCTGGACGTGCTCTCCGGGCTGGAGACGATCCCGATCTGCGTCGCATACGACGTCGACGGCGAGCGGATCGACGAGATGCCGATGACCCAGACCGGGGTGCACCACGCGGTGCCGGTGTACGAGGAGATGCCGGGCTGGTGGGAGGACATCAGCGGAGCGCGCAGCTTCGAAGACCTCCCGGCCAACGCGCGCGCCTACATCGAGCGCATCGAGGAGCTCGCCGGGGCGCGGATCTCGGCGATCGGCGTCGGCCCCGGCCGCGACCAGACCATCGTCCGCCACACCATGGCGTGAGGCCGTTGTGAGTGCGCAACCGTGCTGGAGCCCGGTTGCGCACTCACGACCCCGGAATTTCCGCACCTGAGCGGTGGTTGTGCTGCGCAGTCCGATCGCTTTCGAGCAGGTCGCCATGCGCGGTCTGCTGCTGAACTCCGGACACCGCCACCGGCCTGACCCTGGCCGACACCGCCGACCCCGAGCCGGGTGAGGTGCTGGTGGATGGTGCGGCACATCTCGCTGAACTACGGCGAGCTGCACTACGCCAAGCACCCGGACGCGGACCGCGGTGTCGACTGACCTCAGCGGTTGCGCCAGGAGTTGTCGAGAGCGGCTTCCTGCAGGTCGAGCTCGCGCAGGACGCGGCGCAGCACCTCGTCGTCGACGTTGCCCGCGTCCCGCTCGTCGGCCATCGCCGACCGCTGCACCTCCAGCACGTCGCGGCGCAGGTCGGAGAACGCCTTGCTCGCCGTGTCCGCCCGCTCCGCGGGCGTGCGTCCGACCTGCTCCGCCGCCGTCATCCCCTGGTGCTCCACCAGGTCCTTCATCCGGCCGATGATCCGCTCGAAGTGCTCCGGCTCGGTGCCCAAGTCCGCCGGGGTTAGCCCATCCAGGTAGCGCAGCGCCGCGTTGGTCGCGGTCACCCTGGCCACCGCCTCGGCCTGGTCGTCGCGGGCGGCCTCGTCCACATCGGTGATGCCCAGCTTCCGGATCAGCCACGGCAGCGTGGTGCCCTGCACCAGGATGGTGCCCACGGTGATCACGAAGGCCACGAACTGGATCAGCTCCCGCGACGGGAACGGCGCGCCGGTTGCGGTGGTGTACGGGATCGAGCCAGCAGCCGCGAGAGTGACCACGCCGCGTATCCCCGCCCACGACAGCACGGTGGTGCGCCGCCACCAGCTGCCGCGCTTGCGGCCGCCGGTCAGCAGGTGGGACAGGCCCGGCACGTAGTTGGAGCCGAACATCCACACGATCCGGAAGCCGAGTGTCGCGGCCAGCAGCAGCAAGGCCGTCGCCAGCAGGCCGACGATGTCCCGCCCGGAGGCGATGACGCCGTTGACGACCTCCTGCAGTTGCAGCCCGATGTAGGCGAACACCAGGCTTTCCAGCAGCAGGTTGATCGACACCCAGACGGTGTGCTCCTGCAGCCGCCCGGCGGCCCGCGCACGCGGCTGGTTGTGGCCGACGTAGAGCCCGGCGGTGACCACCGCGAGCACCCCGGAGCCGTGCAGCTGCTCGGCGGTCAGGTACGCGATGAACGGCACCAGCACGCCAAGCATGGTCGCCACCTGCACGTCCGGGACGTGGTTTCGAGCGACCTGCGCGAGCACCCCGAACACCAGCCCCAGTCCGATGCCGACCACGACGGCCAGCACGAACACCCACGCACCCTGCGCCAACGTCGGCGTGGTCCCGACGACCGCGGCGATGGCCATCCGGTAGACGGTGAGCGCGGCCGCGTCGTTGATCAGGCTTTCACCGCCGAGGACCGTCATCACGCCGCGCGGCAGCTTCAGCTGGCGGCCGATCGCGGCAGCGGTCACCGCGTCCGGCGGCGCGATCACCGCGCCCAGCACGATCGCCGAGTTCAGCGGCAGTTCCGGGATGAGCACGTAGGCCAGCCAGCCGATCACGAAGGCCGTGGCGATGACCTGCAGCACGCCGTGGTGCACGATCGGTCTGATCCGGGCCCGGAAGTTGGTGTAGGAGCTCTCCAGCGCCGCGGTGTACAGCAGCGGCGGGAGCACCACGGTCAGCAGCAGTTCCGGACCGATCCGCAGTGCCGCCGGGCCGGGGATCAGCGACACCACCAGGCCGACCAGGACCAGCAGCAGCGGGGCGGCGATCTCGCGGCTGCGGGCGACCGCGGTGACCAGCAGCGCGCCGATCAGGACGAGCAGCAGTTGGGCCACCGGGCGTCACCTCCGTCCATCATGGACAGGTTAGGTGTCCCGGTGGCCCCAGTGCTGATCAACGACCGGCGGCCGCCGCGTGTTCGTCGCGGGCGAGCACCGCGATGTCCGGGAAGTCGCTGAAGATCCCGTCGATGTCCTGGTCGAACAGCGCGTGGAAGAAGCCGAGCACGTCACCGTAGGCGGCCGGTTCGGCCGAGGACTGGAAGTCGGCGGGCAGGAAGGTGTTCTCCGCGCGCACCGTGTACGGCACGACCTTCAGCCCGGCCTGGTGCGCGTCGGCGACGACCGTGGTCGGCTCGGTGAGGTAGCCGTCGGAGTTCACCGGCAGGATCACCTTGGTGTCCGGGCCGATCACGTCGGCGTAGCTCGCGATCTCCCGCAGCCCCTCCGGTTTGACCAGGTCGGCGTAGGTGCGCGGATCCCCGGCCTCGATGAAGTCCTGCGGCGCGCCGGTGTTGCTGATCAGCTGCACCAACTCGACGCGCAGCGACCGGTTGAGCTCCTTGAGGTTGCCCACCTCGAAGGACTGCACGACGACCTTGGCGTTCGACCGGTTCAGGCCGTTGTCGTTCAACGCCTTGACCACACCGGGCTCCAACGCCAGCCCGAGCTTGGCGAAGTAGCTGGGGTGCTTGGTCTCCGGGGCGACGCCGATGTCCCGGCCCAACTCCCGGGACAGCCGGGCGCGCAGGTCCAGGACCTCCTGGAACGTCGGCACCTCGAAGCGGCCGTTGTAGATGGTGTTGTTCGGCCGGATGTCCGGGATGCGTTCGGTGGCGCGCAGCGTCTTGAGCTCGGCCAGGGTGAAGTCCTCGGTGAACCAGCCGGTCATCTCGACGCCGTCGATGACCTTGGTGGTCTTGCGGTCGGCGAACTCGGGGTGCGCCGCGACGTCGGTGGTGCCGCCGATCTCGTTCTCGTGCCGGGCGACCAGCACACCGTCCTTCGTGGACACCAGGTCCGGCTCGATGTAGTCGGCACCCATCCGGGCGGCCAGTTCGTAGGAGGCCAGCGTGTGCTCGGGCCGGTACCCGGAGGCGCCGCGGTGCCCGAAGACCTCGACCCGATCGGCGGTGTCCGGACGGGGTGGGGCCGCGATGGCGGGTGCTGCGAGCAGCCCCAGCGCAGCGGCGCCCGCAACGGACAGCGCCGTCAGGCGTACCCGGATCGTCATTTGCCCTCCTGTGTCTCGCGCGGCGTGTCGATCAACGTCGCACAGTCGGGCAAAACCCTTACCGCCGCAATCGACCATTCGCGCAAGACCGGGCAACGCCGTGCCGACCGCTGGGTGAACTGCCGGGGCCGGGCCGCTCGGGCCGAAGTTGATAAAGCCTCCGCAAGGATTGCCGGGGCAGCGCCGCTGTGCCGTGCCGCACGCTCTACGCTGCGGTTTGTGCGAATCCTCGTGATCGGTGGCGGTGGCCGGGAACACGCGATCGTGCTGGCGCTGTCCCGCGACCCGTCCGTGACCGCGCTGGCCTGCGCGCCCGGCAACGCGGGCACCGCGGCGCTCGCCGAGACCTACGGCGTCGATTTCGCCAAGCCGGAGGGCGTGGCGGAACTGGCCACCAAGTGGCGTGCCGACCTCGTCGTCTTCGGCCCGGAGACACCGCTGGTCGCGGGCTCGGCCGACGCGGTTCGGGCGGCTGGCATCGCCTGCTTCGGCCCGTCCAAGGAGGCGGCGCGCATCGAAGGCTCCAAGGCGTTCGCCAAGGACGTCATGCTCGCGGCCGGGGTGCCCACCGCGCACAGCGAGGTGGTGGACAACCCCGCCAAGCTGGACGCCGCGCTGGCGCACTTCGGTCCCACCTGGGTGGTCAAGGACGACGGGTTAGCCGCTGGCAAGGGCGTGCTGGTGACCGGCGACTTCGACGCGGCGCGGGCGCACGCGCTCAAGCTGCTCGACGGCGGCCACCCGGTGCTGCTGGAGTCGTTCCTGGACGGCCCGGAGGCTTCGCTGTTCTGCCTGGTGGACGGCACCACCGTGGTGCCGCTGGTGCCCGCGCAGGACTTCAAGCGGGTCGGTGACGGCGACGCGGGCCCGAACACGGGTGGCATGGGTGCGTATGCGCCGCTGCCGTGGGCGCCGGACGACCTGGTCGAGACCGTGGTGCGCACCGTCGTGCAGCCGACGGTCGACGAACTGGCACGCCGCGGCACACCGTTCTCCGGGCTGCTCTACGCGGGTCTCGCGCTGACCTCGACCGGCCCGCAGGTGATCGAGTTCAACTGCCGGTTCGGCGACCCGGAGACGCAGGCCGTGCTGGCTCTGCTGCACACGCCGCTGGCGGCGCTGTTCAACGCGGTCGCGCAAGGTCGGCTCGCCGAACAGCCGCCGCTGGAATGGGAGCCCGGTGCGGCGGTGACCGTGGTCGTGGCGGCGGAGGGCTATCCCGGACGGCCGCGCGTCGACGACGTGATCCAGGGCGGCGACGCCCAGGGCGTCCTGCACTCCGGCACCCGGCGGCGCGAGGACGGCGCGGTGGTCTCCGCTGGTGGCCGGGTGCTGTCGGTGGTGGCGACCGGCGAGGACCTGGCATCGGCCCGCGAAGAGGCGTACCGGCGAGTCGAAGGAGTGCGCCTGCCGGGTTCGCACTACCGCACCGACATCGCACTCCGCGCTGTCCACGGCGAAGTCGCCATCCCGACCGCCTAGGGGCGGAGCGGGTCAGCTGGGCCAAACGCGGTGCGAAGGCTGTCTGGCAGGCTGTGCACCATGGTGAACAGCACCGCGCTTGCCGCAGCTCAACGGGCCAACATCCCGGCGTTTCAGGTGATGGAAGTCCTCACTGCCGCTGCGGCGCGTCAGCGCACCCACGGGGACGTGGTGTCGCTGGCGGCGGGCCAGCCTTCGACACCCGCACCGAAGGCGGTGCGCGAGGCCGCCGCCGAGGCACTGCACAGGCATCCGCTCGGCTACACCGAACAGCTCGGCCTACCCGAACTGCGGGAGGCGATCGCGTCGCATTACGAACGCTCCTGCGGTCTGGCGGTTCCTCTCGACGACGTGGTGGTGACCACCGGCGCATCGGGCGGTTTCCTGCTCGCCTTCCTCGCCGCGTTCGACGCCGGGGACCGGGTGGCGCTGGCACGTCCGGGCTACCCCGCGTATCGCAACATCCTGTCGGCGCTGGGCTGCGAGGTCGTGGAGCTGCCGTGCGACGAGACGACCCGGTTCCAGCCGACCGTGGCGATGTTGGAAGCGCTCGACCAGCCGGTGCGGGGTTTGATCCTCGCCAGCCCGGCGAATCCCACCGGCACGGTGGTTCCCGCTGACGAACTTGCCGGTCTGGTCGCGTGGTGCGACCGCAACGGCGTGCAGTTGATCAGCGATGAGATCTACCACGGGGTCACCTTCGGGAAGCGCGCCCACTCGGCGCGGGAGTACTCGTCCGAGCCGGTGATCATGCAATCGTTCTCGAAGTTCTGGTCCATGACGGGCTGGCGGCTGGGCTGGATGCTGGTGCCGCCGCGGCTGCGCCGCGCGGTGGATTCGCTGACCGGGAACTTCACGCTCTGCCCGCCCGCGCTGTCCCAGTACGGCGCCATCGCGGCGTTCTCCCAGGACGCATACGCCGAGGTCAGCGCACACGTCGAGGGCTACCGCACGAATCGGGAGCTGCTGTTGGGCGGACTCGCGGAACTCGGCATCACGCGAGTGGCCCCGGCGGACGGCGCGTTCTACGCCTGGGCGGACATCGGCCACCTCACCAACGACACCGCGGAGTTCTGCCGAAGGCTGCTCGACGAAACGGGTGTCGCAGTGGTGCCGGGCGTCGACTTCGACCCGGCGCGGGGTCACCGCTTCGTCCGGATGTCGTTCGCGGGCAGCACCGACGACATCGAGGAAGCCATGAACCGCCTGACCCACTGGCTGCCCCAACCGCAGTCGTGAGTGCGAAAGCCGGTTGGAGCCGGTTTTCGCACTCACGAGTGGGAGGTCTCCGGGTTTCCCTGAGTTTTCCCTGGTTGTGGGTGTTCGGCGGGTCGTTTCGGGCCGTCGATCTGGCACGCTGAGGGTGAGACGGGATTCGCGCGGTCGAGCTGAGGAGCTTGCGATGTTGTGGAAGGTGATCGGCGGGCTGCTACTGCTGTGGCTGGTGATCTCGGTTGCTGGCTTCATCATCAAGGGGCTGTTCTGGCTCGCCGTGATCGGCGGCGTGCTCTTCGTCGCCACCGCGGCGATCGGCTGGGCCCGCGACCACAAGCAGATCAAACGCTGATCACCCACCAGGAGTCGTGAGTGCGAAACCGGGCTGGAGCCCACTTACGCACTCACGACCCGGCGTGCTCACGGGAGGACGCCGTGGGTCTGGAGGATGCTGCGCGCGGCCTCCGCGCCCTGCCAGCGTTCGGCGTGCAGACCGGCCGCACGAGCGCCGTCGACGTTCTCCTGGCGGTCGTCGAAGAACAGGCACTCCGCCGCCGGTGCGTCGATCGTGTCCAGCAGGATCCGCCAGATCTGCGCGTCCGGCTTCGCCACCCGCAGATCGCCGGAGAAGATCAGGTGCTTGAACAGCCGAGCCCAGGTCTCCTGCTCCGCCACCCGCCCGAACGACGACGGCGCGTTGGACAGCAGCGCCATCGTGACGCCCTGCTGGTGCAGATCTTCGAGCAGGCGCAGGGATTCCGGCGCGGTCTCCAGCCAACCGGTGATGTCGGCGCGGGTCAGTCGCGTAGCCAGCGCGGCGTCGGCGGTCTTGCCCAGCCGCTCGGCCACCGCCTGCCAGTACTCCAGGTCGGGGCAACCCCAGTCGTAAGCGGTGCGCTCGGCGAAGTAGGCATCCTCGAACTCCGTCGGCTCGACGCCGAGCAGCCCCGCGATCGTGGGCAGCGCTGCGGTTCGCCGACTGATCACCTCGCCGTAGTCGAACACGACCCAACGCACCATTCGCCCTCCCCGGTCCGTTTCCGAACTCAATCTACGCAGGTGGTGCCAGCCGCCGTCGCGATCAGATCCGGGCGTCGCCGACGCGGCGCAGCGTCTCCTCGATGTCGGCCTTGGACACGTCGCGGTGCGTTACGAAGCGGACCTGCCCCTCCATCGGAACCGCCAGCACCCCGACCGAGGCCAAGCGCCGCAGCGTGAGCTGCACGTCGGGAACCGCCGCGAGCACGATGTTGGTCTGCGGAGCGGTGATTGACCAACCGTGCTCGACCAGGCCCTCGGCGAGCGCGCGGGCTTTGTCGTGGTCCTCGGCGAGCGAGTCGACGCGGTCCAGCGCGACGAGACCGGCCGCGGCGAGCACGCCGCCCTGCCGGACTCCGCCACCGAGCATCTTGCGCACCCGGCGAGCTTCGGTGGTGAACTCCACGCTGCCCGCGACCACGGAGCCGACCGGCGCGCCGAGCCCTTTGCTCAGGCATGCCTGCACGCTGTCGACACCGACGGTCAGCGCGGCTGGCGGCACGCCGAGCGCGACCGAGGCGTTCCAGATCCGGGCGCCGTCGAGGTGCACCCGCAGGCCGCTGTCGCGCGCAGCCGCCACGAGCTGTGCGTGTTCGTGCGGCGGGAGCACCGCGCCACCCGCGCCGTTGTGCGTGTTCTCCAGGCACAGCAGCTTGGTGCGCAGCATGTCGTAACCGGCATTGCTGTCGGACTGCGCGCGCACCACGTCGGCCGTCGGGCGTCCCGGCCCGGCGTTCCACTCCAGCGGTTCCGGCATGCCACCGGCCAACCAAGCGGCAGTGCCGAGCTCGTGGTTGAGCACGTGCGCGGCGCGCGGAGCGAGGAAGGAGTCGCCGCGGCGCAGGTGGATCATCAGAGCGATCAGGTTGCCCATCGTGCCGCTGGGCACCCACAGCGCAGCGGCGGTGCCGAGCAGCTGAGCGGCACGTTCCTCCAGCGCACGCATCGTCGGGTCGTGGTCGAGCACGTCGTCGCCGACTTCAGCGGCGGCCATGGCCGCGGAGATCTGCTCGTCGGGACGCGTGACCGTGTCGGAGCGGAGGTCGATCGGTGCCGTGTTGGTCACGAAGAGATCACACCATATCCACACCGGGTTTGGGCAATGGCCCTGCGGACACCGACGCGTCGACTGCGGTATCAATCACAGGGTGGATCTCGGGGCACCGCGCGTGCAACGGTTGGTGCCGGGGATCCCGTCCCACAGGTGCAGGCACGAACGAGCGGAGAGTTCCGCGTGGACCAGCGCGAGGAGCAGGAGTTCGCGGAGTACTTCGTGGCTCGGCGGGAGGCGGTGCGTCGAATGGCGTACATGATGTGCGGTGATTGGCACCGCGCGGACGATCTCGCCCAGACCGCTTTCATCGCGCTGCACCGGCACTGGCGGAAAGTTCGCGACAAAGGCGCGCTGGACGCGTACGTGCGCCGCACACTGACCCGTGCGGTGATCGACGAGTCCCGGCGGCCGTGGCGGCGGGAGCGCGCCGCGGAGGTGCTGCCGGACCGTCCGGTGGACTCGCCTGACGTGGACACGTCGGTGGCGACCAGGCAAACCCTGATGGCGGGGCTGCAGAAGGTGCCGCCGAAGCAGCGCGCGGTGCTGGTGCTGCGATTCCTGGAGGGGCTGGACGTCGCGGGGGTCGCCGCGGTCATGCGGTGCAGCGAAGGAACCGTCAAGAGCCAGTGCGCCCGGGGGCTGGCGGCGTTGCGGGAAGCGCTGGGCGACGAGCTCGGGGACCTGCGGTCGGCGTGAGGAGGTGCGGGTAAGTGGACGAGCGCAAGCTCGAAGAGCTGTTTCGCGAGTCGGTGCGGTCCGTTCCTCCGGCTTCGTTCGACGAGCAGGACGTGGCGCGGGCTTCGCGGCGGATCACCGCACGTCGCCGGGTGGCGGCGGTGGGGGGAACAGTCGTCGCCGCCGCGGTGCTGGTGGTCGGCGTCGGGGCGGGCACCGGTCTGTTCACCTCGCCGAACAGCAATGTCGCCAGCCACCCGGAGTACCAGAGCGCGCCGGTCACCCCGCGCGTGGACGGGCCGGGCGTCCTGGAGAACCGCTCGGGGCAGTGCGGACCGGACGCGCAGCTCGCGGCCGCGGTGACCAGGCAGTTGCCGGAAGCCGCCGGGACGGCCCCGGTTGCGACCAGCCCTTGTCCGTCTGGTGCCAAAGCGGCTTCGTTCCCGTTGCGCGACGGGACTTCGGCGGGCAGCGTCACGGTGATCGTCAGCCCGGTGGGCGCGGTCGCGCCGGATCAGGCCACGCCCGGTGACCAGCGGCGGCCGGACGGAAGCGAGCAGTCGGTCCGCAAGGCGCGCAGCGGCAAGCTGGTCGTGGTGCTCAGCGACCCGGATGCGGGTTCCCCGGCGGCGCCCTACGGCGCTCGGCTCGCCTCGATCGCGGGCAGCCTGGCCGACCAGTACTGATCGGTTCCGGGCCGCGGAGTTCGCGGCAGGTGTCCTCCCTCACCAGAACGGTACTGGTGTACCAAATTATTGGTACGTTAGTACTAGTTCGCTGATAGGAGGAAGGACGGCCGGTGATGATGGCCTGGATCATCCTGATGGTCTCGGGAGTGTTCGAAGCGGGCTGGGCGATCTCGCTCAAGCTCTCGCACGGCTTCAGCCGACTGGTTCCGACGGTGTCGTTCCTGGTGCTGGCCGCGGTGAGCTTCGCGGGCCTGGCGTACGCGATGCGAGTGCTGCCCGCCGGACCGGCGTACGCGGTGTGGACCGGCATCGGCGCGGCGATGACGGCCGTCGTCGGCATGGTCTGGCTGGGCGACGGCTTCTCGGTGCTCAAGCTGGTCTCGATCGTGCTGATCGTCGCCGGGGTGATCGGCCTCAACCTCTCCGGCGTCAGCCACTGACCCGCCGCGAAGATGCAGGTCCAGATCGTGAGAATCGACCCGGGCGCCGGGCGGTGCGGACCGATTCTCCGCGGTAACCACCTCGTGCCCGCTGACGCATAGGATCGACAGGTATGACAGCGGCCAGTACCCCGAAGGGCGAGCGGCGGCGGCAAGCGTTGGTGGTGGCCGCCGCGCAGCTGCTCACCGAGGGCGGCTTCGACGCCGTGCGGCACCGCGCGGTCGCCGAGCGCGCCGGTCTGCCGCTGGCCTCCACCACCTACTACTTCTCCTCGTTGGACGACCTGATCAGCGCCGCGGTCGAGCACGAGTCGCGGCAGGAGCTCGCCATCGGCCGGGCCCGGCTGGACGAGCTGATCGACCAGCCCCGCAGCACCGACGCGGTGATCGAGCTGATGCTCGACCTGCTGCTGGGCACCGGATCGCGCGACGGCGGAGCCGAGCCGGTGCTGCTGCGCTACGAGCGGTTGGTCGGCTCGCCGCGCCGCCCCTACCTGGCGCCGCTGATGCGTGAGCTCGGCGCCGAGCTGCACGATCTGCTGGCCGAGATCTTCGCCCGCAGCGGCATGGAGGTCAGCCGCGACCGGCTGTTCGAACTGGTCGCGCTGGTGGACGGCGCGGTGGTGAACGCGCTGATCGAAAGCGATCCCGACCCGCGCGGGGCGGCCCGCCGGATGCTGCGCTCTCAGCTCGGCTGAGCCACCCGGTACAGCCGGGCGTACGACCCCTCGGCGGCGAGCAGCTCGGCGTGGCTGCCGAGCTCGACGATGCGGCCGTCCGACATCACGGCCACCTGGTCGGCGTTGCGGGCGGTGTGCAGCCGGTGTGCGATCGCGATCACGGTTCGGCCGCTGAGCAGCGTCGAAACCGACCGCTCCAGCTCCCGCGAGGTGGCGTTGTCCAGCAGCGAGGTCGCTTCGTCGAGGACCACGGTGTGCGGGTCGGCCAGCAGCACTCGGGCCAGCGCGAGTTGCTGGGCGCGCGCCGCTGGAACCGGGTGGCCGCCGGAACCGAGCACCGTGCCCAGGCCGTCGGGAAGCGCCGCCACCCAGTCCAGCAGGCCGACCGCCTTGAGCGCGTCGGTCAGGTCGTCGTCGGTCGGCTCGTGGTCCGGCAGCGCGAGGTTGTCCCGCAGCGTGCAGGCGAACACGTGGTGTTCCTGGGTCAACAGCACCACTTCGCGGCGCAGCGCTTCGGTGGGCAGCCCGGTGACCTCGGTGCTGCCGAAGGCGACCGAGCCGGAATCCGGTCGGCTGATCCCGGCGATCAACCGGCCGAGCGTGGACTTCCCGGCGCCGGACGGGCCGACGATGACCAGCCGCTGTCCAACCGGCACGGTCAGGTCGATGCCGTGCAGGATCTCCTGGTCGGGCCGGTAGGAGAAGCGCACGTCGCGGAGCACGAGATCGCACTGCCCGTCGGTGCTGGCGGCGCGCCGCGCATCATCGGCCGCCGGAACCTCGCGGACCCCGAGGATCCGTTGCAGCGCCGTGTGGCCGACCTGCAGCTCTTCCAACCACATGAACAGCTCGTCGAACGGGTTCGCCATCGCCTGGGCGTAGAGCACGACGGTGATGATCGTGCCGAGTTCGGCCAGTCCCGCCTGGTAGGCCCACCCGCCGATCAGCAGGATCGCGGCGATGGGCAGCACGTAGGACAGTTCCAGGCACGGCAGCCACATGCTGAGCAGGAACCGGTGCCGCCGCTCGGCGGCGACGGCCCGGCCGAGCGCCTGCTCGTTGCGCGCCACGCGGCGTTCGGCCAGGCGCAGCGCCGCGACGGTGCGGGCGCCTTCGACGGATTCGTGCATGCTGGACTGCACTTCCGCCCAGTTCGCCATGACCCGCTGGATGGTGGGCAGCGAACGCGGGTAGTACCACCGGGTGCTGAACACCATCAGCGGCACCGCCACGAGCATTCCGCATGCCAGCGGCGGCGAGGTAAAGACCATCGCGGTGCCGGTCAGCGCCACGGTGATCAGCGCCGTGGTGATCTCGGGGACGGCGTTGCGAACCGTGTAGTCGAGCCGGTCGACATCAGTGGTGGCGCGGCTGAGCAGATCACCGGTACCAGCGGCCTCGACGGTGCCCAGCGGCAGGCGCAACGCGTGACTGACCATGCCTTCGCGCGATTCCGCCAGCAGGTGCTCGCCGAGCATCGCCGCGCGCAGCCGTGCGGCGCGCACCAGCAGCGCCTGCGTTGCGAGGACCGCGAGGAATGCCCCGGCGAGCAGGTCCACCCGCCCGGTCGTGGTGCCGGTGAGCACCGAGTCGACGAGGAAGCCGAGCACCTGCGGGCCGACCAGTCCGACCAGTGTCGCCAGGCAGAACAGCAGCATCATCGTGGCGAAGCGGCGGCGGTGCACCAGCAGCGTTCGCCACATCCAGCGGCGAACGGCGGCTGCTCCCGCCAGCGGCAGTCTCGCGGTCACGGCTTCGCTCCCACGTCCAATGCCTGGTCCGCCACCGCTGCCCACAGCGGGCTCTGGCTGAACACCACGGTGGTTCGACCTCGGCGGATTTCCTTGACCCGCTCGGCTATCCGCGCCTCGGTGTGCGCGTCGACCGCCGAGGTCGGCTCGTCCAGGATCAGCACGTCCGCGTCCGCGCAGAGCGCGCGGGCGAGCAGCAGGCGTTGCCGCTGGCCACCGGACAGCGAGCGGGCACGCTCGTCCAGCACCTCATCCGCCGGTAGTGCCGACAGCACCTCATGGGCGTCCGCGGCGTGCAAAGCGCTTTCCAGGTCCACCCCGGACCCCAGGTCCACTTCGGCGCGAGCCGGTCCGGAGAACAGCAGATCTTGGTTGTGCGCCAACACGATTCGCTGCCGCAACGCATCCGGCTCGACGTCCCGGAGCGGCACGCCACCGGCGCGCACCTGCCCGGCGAAGCGTTCCGCGAAGGCCTCCACGTGCTCGCCCGCGTCGATCACGGTCAGCTCGGCCGCCGGGATCCGCAGCCCGATGGATTCGTCGAACAGTTCCAGCGGGCCGGGCGGCAGTTGTTCCGGCTGCTCCGGGGGCGCCGGTTCGGGCTCCAACCGCAGCAGGGCTCTCGCGCGACCTGCCGCGACCAGCGCCGAGGCCCACGCGTAGGACGCCTCGGTCGCGGTGCGCACCGGGATCACCAGGTACGCCGACACCCCGTAGAACGCGACCAACTGGCCGACGCTGATCGTCCCGTCGAGCGCCAGCCGGGCGCCGAGCCAGGTCACCAGCACCGTGACCAGGCCGGGCAGCAGGATCTCCGCACCGGCCAGCCACGCCTCGATCCGCCCGGTGGCCACCCCGGCCGCCCGGACCTGCCGACTGGCGGCCACGAATCGCGCGTGGAAGCGGGATTCGCCGCCGATCCCGCGCAGGATGCGCAGTCCGGACACGATGTCCGCGGCCTGGGCGCTGACCTGGCCCAGCCGCTCCCGATGCGTCTCCTCGCGGCGGCGCAGCGGGCGCAGCAGCGGGCCGATGCCCACCGTGGCCAGCGGCACGCCGATCAGCACCACGACGCCCATGATCGGCGAGATCCACAGCACCACGATCGCGGCCACGGCGAACGACACCAGCGATCCGGTCGCCCGGCCGATCACCTCGAACAGCCCACCGATGCGGTAGATGTCCGATGCGCCGACCGCGACCACCTCACCGGCCCGGACCTTGCGCGTCAGCGTGCCACCGAGGCGCACCACGTGCGCCAGCACGACCCGTTGCGCACTCGCCGTGCCGTGTATCCAGAGCGTGTGCGCCGCCCAGTTCAGCGTGCCCGCGGCGATCATCTGGGCGACACCGAGACCGAGCACGACCAGCACCCAGCGCAGCAGCGAGCCGACGTCGTGGGCGCGGATCCCCGCGTCGATCGCCGCACCGACGACCAGCGGCAGCAGCGCGGTCGGCAGCATCCACAGCGCACCGGAGATCGTCGCGAGCGCGAGCAGGCCGGGCCGTTGCGCCAGCAAGGACCACAGGAATCGAGGTGAGCTGCTCGGTGCCATGACGGGATTGACGGTAGTTCGCGGTCCGTGGCGTGGCGACCGATTTTCGCCGCGGGCCCGCGCGTGTCAGAAGTCCCAGGTTATTTCCGAGAACTCCGAGTCCGTCGCTTTCCGAGCGCATTCTGGGCATTTGTCGGTGATCGGTCTGGAGTTCGGTTGCCGACCGCTGGGGGTGGGTTGTGGAACTTTCAACTGTTCGTCGCACAGGCATGGAATCAATTGGCCCGCGTACACCGCGCCGGGTCGAAGTGTGGTGGCGTGTCGCACGTTGCAACCTGCGCCGACGATCCAGAACACGTCCTGCTGTTCATCGCGGAAGACGTCACTGATCATCCGTCCGGGTCCCTTTGCTCGCGCCAACTCGATGTGCCAACGATATGTTCGCATTTTGGCGCGGTCCAGCAGCCGCCGGATTATTTAGGTTCGAATTAATGTACCGATTGGTCTCTGGGGAGGATTCGCCGGTAGTCCGATCGGCGCGGGTGGGCTGGACCTGATCGGGTGCCGCCAGCGAGGATGCGGGCATGGCGACATCCACCGGCAGCACGCTGACCCACCTCGAATGCACCTACTGCGGGCAGACCTACGACGCGGACGTACCGCACCGCTTGTGCGCGGAGTGCGAGAAGGTGCTCTACCCCCGTTACGACCTGGCGAAGGTCACCGTCCAGCCGGATGACCTCGCCTCCCGCGAGCCGACCATGTGGCGCTACCGCGAACTCCTGCCGATCCGCCACCAGGAGAACATCGTCAGCCTCGGCGAAGGGTTCACCCCGCTGCTGGCCGCGCCGAAGCTCGCCGACGCGCTTGGTATCGCGGACGTGCGCATCAAGGACGAGGGCCAGAACCCGACCGGGAGCTTCAAGGCGCGCGGCATGGCGGCTGCGGTCTCCCGCGCCCGCGAACTCGGGGCGTCGGCGGTCGCTGCCCCGTCGGCGGGCAACGCGGGAGGCGCGCTCGCTGCCTACGCGGCCCGCGCCGGGCTGGCCGCCGGTGTCGTGATGCCCGTCGACTGCCCGCGCATCAACCAGGTCGAAGCGGTGGTCTCCGGTGCCGACACCTGGCTGGTCGAAGGGTTGATCGACGACGCCGGACGGCTGGTCAAGACGAGCTCCGCGGCCCGCGGCTGGTTCGACGTGTCCACCCTCAAGGAGCCCTACCGCGTCGAGGGCAAGAAGACGCTCGGCTACGAACTGGCCGAACAGCTCGGCTGGGAACTGCCGGACGTGGTGATCTACCCGACCGGCGGCGGCACCGGCCTGGTGGGCATGTGGAAGGCGTTCGCCGAACTGGAGGCGCTCGGCTGGATCGGCGCCAAGCGGCCCCGCATGGTCGTGGTGCAGGCCGAGGGATGCGCGCCGATCGTGCGCGCCCACGACACCGGCGAACGGCACGCGCCGCGGTGGGAGGGCGCGACCACCGATGCCAGCGGCCTGCGAGTTCCGGTCGCCGTAGGCGACTACCTGATCCTCGACGCGGTGCGCGCCTCCGGAGGCACCGCCGTGGCGGTGTCGGAGGAGGAGATGCGCGTGGCGACGCGGGAGATGGCGGCAGCCGAAGGCGTCTACCCCGCGCCGGAGGGCGCGGCGACGCTGGCCGCGCTGCGACGCCTGCGCAGCAGCGGAGCAGTGCGCGAAGCGGACCGCGTGGTGCTGTTCAACACGGGAGCGGGCCAGAAGTACCCGGACTTCGTCCCGGCCGATCTCCCGCTGATCCCCGCTGACTCGCCGCTGTGGAGCACCGGCCTCTGAACACGCGGTCGTGAGTGCTTCTGGTCGCTAGAACGACCGCTGCCGGTCACGACCACGGCCAATGGGATTGGTCCGTTCGTCGGAATTCGTTGCGGCGGACGGACCTTTCTCCGTTCTGCTCGGTGGTGCCGTCGGTCCGCGTGCAACCCCGCCCCCGTGCTAAAGCGGTGGTAGCGCGGAAAGGGGACAAACTCTATGCGGGCCGAACAGGAACAGCAGTTCCGCGAGTTCGCCGGGGGACGTGCGCTGTGGCTGCGCCGCTCGGCGTACCTGCTGTGCGGCGGCTGGCACCTCGCCGAAGACCTCGTCCAGAACACGTTCCTCGAGCTCTACCGGGCCTGGCGGCGAATAGACAGCTACAACTACGACCCGATCATCGACGACCAGCAGGATCCGACGAAGCGCCCGGAGGTCGCAGTGCCCTTCGAGCAGCTCGACGTGCTCGCCACGGACCCGCAGCTGGCGCTGCACTAGCGGACCCGTGCCCGTTCGGCGGCAACAGTGGCGCTGCCGCCGAACGGGTGCCTCCCGCCGGTATCCTGGCTGTTCGTGACGGTCAAGCCCAGCATTCCGAACGTCCTCGCCGCCCGGTACGCCTCGCCCGAGCTGGTCGAGCTGTGGTCACCGCAGCACAAGATCATCCTGGAGCGCAGGCTTTGGCTCGCCGTGCTGCGCGCCCAGGCCGACCTCGGCGTCGAGGTCCCCGAGCACGCGGTGGCCGACTACGAGCGGGTGCTGGAGCAGGTCGACCTGGACTCCATCGCCGCCCGCGAGCGGGTCACCCGGCACGACGTCAAGGCCCGCATCGAGGAGTTCAACGCCCTCGCCGGTCACGAGCAGATCCACAAGGGCATGACCTCGCGGGATCTCACCGAGAACGTCGAGCAGTTGCAGGTCCGCCGCAGCCTGGAGCACGTCCGGGACCGCACGGTCGCCGTCCTGGCGCGACTGGCCGAGCTGGCCGGTCAGTACGGCGAGCTCGTCATGGCCGGGCGCTCGCACAACGTCGCCGCGCAGGCGACCACCCTCGGCAAGCGCTTCGCCACCGCCGCCGACGAACTGCTCGTCGGCTTCCAGCGGTTGGAGGAGCTGCTCACCCGCTACCCGCTGCGCGGCATCAAGGGCCCGGTCGGAACCGCGCAGGACATGCTCGACCTGCTCGGCGGCGACACCGCCAAGCTCGCCGAGCTGGAGCGCCGCGTCGCCGGTCACCTCGGCTTCGGCCGGACGCTGACCAGCGTCGGCCAGGTCTACCCGCGCTCGCTGGACTTCGAGGTGCTCACCGCGCTCGCCCAGCTCGCCGCCGCACCGTCCAATGTGGCCACCACGATCCGGCTGATGGCCGGGCACGAGCTGGTGACCGAAGGCTTCAAGCCGGGTCAGGTCGGCTCCAGCGCGATGCCGCACAAGATGAACACCCGGTCCTGCGAACGGATCAACGGGCTCGCGGTGGTGCTGCGCGGCTACCTCTCGATGGTCGGCGAGCTCGCGGGCGACCAGTGGAACGAAGGCGACGTGTCCTGCTCGGTGGTGCGCCGGGTGGCCCTGCCGGACGCGTTCTTCGCCTTCGACGGGTTGTTGGAGACGTTCCTGACGGTGCTCGACGAGTTCGGCGCGTTCCCCGCCGTGGTGGCCCGCGAACTCGACCGCTACCTGCCGTTCCTGGCCACCACCAAGGTCCTGATGGCGGCGGTGCGGGCCGGTGTCGGTCGCGAGACCGCGCACGAGGCGATCAAGGAGAACGCGGTGGCGGTCGCGCTGGACATGCGCGAGCGGGGCGCGGAGGGCAACGACCTGCTGGACCGGCTCGCCGCGGACGAGCGGCTGCCGCTGGACCGCGCGGAACTGGAGTCGCTGCTGGCGGACCGACTGGCGTTCACCGGTGCGGCGGCGGCCCAAGTCGGCGACGTCATCGCCGAGATCGAGAAGATCACCGCCCGCTACCCCGAAGCAGCGGCCTACCGCCCCAGCGACATCCTCTGACCGACGGGCGTCACGCCCAGTGGGCGTTGAAGAAGTCCAGTTCGCAGCGGGTCGCCTGCTGGAACAGGCGCAGGCAGCGGGCCCGGTCGCGCTCGTCGAGATCAGCGCCCACCCGGTCCAGTTCGCGGCACAGCCACTGCACCCAGCTCTGGAATTCCGGGTTGTTGTGCAATGCGATCCACTCGGCGTGCACGAAGTTCTCCGGCAGCGCGGCTGGCGCGCGCATCGCCCACTCCAGGTAGGTCCACTCCGCGACGGTCAGCACCGTCAGCACCTCGGCGTAGCCGCCGCGCGCGTTGGTGTCGTTCATCAGGTTCCGGAACGCCGTGGTCGCCTCGTCCAACTTCGGGTGCACCCGGTCCGACTCGCCGACCCCCAACGCGTCGAACGCGCGCTGGAAGTAGGTGTTCTCCTCGCTGGTGATCACGGCGATGCTGCCCGCGATCGCCAGCCGCGAGGAGTAGCGGTCGGCCTTGGCCAGCGCGGCACCGAGCAGCGCCAGGAAGTCGTCGACGAACTGGTAGTCCTGCACCAGGTAGGAACGCATCGAGTCGACCGGGACCAACCCGTCGAACAGGCCCTGGGTGAACGGATGCGTGATGACCGCCGTCCAGTCGGGTTCGCTGCGCTGGCGAAGCCATTCGGTGAATGTCTCGGTCACGAAGTCCTCCTGTGCGCCGGATGGGCCATGCCGGGTTCATACCACCGGACCGGCCCGGCTGCGGGCACCCGGCCCCCGGTGCGCGAGAATCCAGCACGTGGTTGCACTCGCCGATTACCCCCAGATCGCGGCAGGCAAGGTTCGCCAGCTGCACGCCGTGGACGACGAACACCTGCTGCTGGTGGCCTCCGATCGCATCTCGGCGTTCGACCACGTGCTCGACACGCCGATCCCGGACAAGGGCCGGGTGCTGACCGCGATGAGCGTGTTCTGGTTCGAGCTGCTCGCCGATCTGGTGCCCAACCACCTGGTCGCCTTCGACGACGTGCGGATCCCCGGCGAGGTGCGCGGTCGGGCGCTGTTGGTGCGGCGGCTGGAGATGCTGCCGGTCGAGTGCGTGGCGCGCGGCTACCTCACCGGCTCCGGGCTCGCGGACTACCAGCGCACCGGCGCGGTGTGCGGGGTGGCGCTGCCGGACGGGCTCACCGAGGCGTCCCGGCTGCCGGAGCCGATCTTCACCCCGGCGACCAAGGCCGAGATCGGTGACCACGACGAGAACATCAGCTTCGAAGCGGCGGCCGCGCAGCTGGGCGCCGAGCGCGCCGCGCAGCTGCGCGACGTCACGGTCCGGGTGTACGAGCGGGCTGCGGAGCACGCGCGCAGCCGCGGCGTGATCCTCGCGGACACCAAGTTCGAATTCGGCCTCGCCCCGGACGGTGCCCTGGTGCTCGGCGACGAGGTGCTGACGCCCGACTCGTCCCGGTACTGGCCAGCGGACGGCTACCAGCCGGGCAAGGTGCAGCCGTCGTTCGACAAGCAGGTCGTGCGCAACTGGTTGACCTCGCCCGCCTCCGGCTGGGACCGCGCCGCGGACACCCCGCCGCCTCCGCTGCCGGATGACGTCATCGCCACCACCCGCTCCCGCTACATCGAGGCATACGAACTGATCACCGGCCGCCCCTTCACCGCCTGGCCTCGCCCGACGGGGTAGGGGCGCAATTTCTCGCGAAATTGTCCGGCTTCCCCCGGTGGGGGCATGCGTCGGCGTGTCGGCGTCCCGAAGCGTCCAGGCGTGTCGAAGGTGACGGCGTGGAGGTTCGCCGGATTTGCGCCGAGGGGACACCTCGCGGTCAAGTCGTGGACACCCGGACCAGGCCAAATGGGGCACTGTGAGCACGCCGCTCGTGGTGTCGTTGTCCGGGCTGGGCCACCGGGTGCTGGACCAGTGCGCGGACTTCGCCGCAGAACTGGACCGCCGCCAGGTGCCGCTGTCCCTGCTGATCGCGCCGCGCCCGGATCATCTCGAAGCGCACCGCGCGCGATCCCCGGTGCTGCACTGGCTGGCGGAGCGCTTGGCACAGCGGGATGCCGTGAGCCTGTACGGCTTCGCTCGGGTTTCACCCGGACTGCGGGCCCGCCTCGCACCGGCCGCTCGGCTTCCGGCGCACGAAGCGGGGCTTCGGCTGGTGGCCGCGTCGGCGGTGCTTGAGCAGGCCGGGCTGCGGACGGACAGCTTCATCCCACCGCGCTGGCTGGCCTCGCCGGGCACGGTGACCGCGTTGCGGCGTCGCGGTTTCGCGGTCTGCGCGGACGCGATGGTGGTGCGGGAACTCGCGACCGGCCAGGTGCACCGGGCTCGGATCCGGATGCTCGGACCCGGCGCGCGGATCGAGCCGTGGTGGTGCCGGGCGCTGGTGCTGGGGGCCGGGCGGGCGGCCCGCCGCGGCCGGTTGGTCCGGCTCGCGGTGGACGCCGCTGAACTGCACAAACCCGCTGCGCGGCAGGCGATTCTGGATGCCATCGACCTCGCGCTGCACCACGGCGCGCGGCCGGTCACCTATGCCGCGTTCGCCCGCCGACGGGCGTCGGCGCACCGCGACAGGGGATGAGGATCCCTTCATTCGAGCTTCAGGGCTGCCTCACGATCGACATCGATGCTGGTTCTCGTCCGGGAGAGAAGTCCCAGCGAGCGAAAGACGGGAACCATGCGGAACACGAAGCGGACCTGGTTGGTGGCGGCAGCGGCGGTGGCGTTGGTGGGCCTCGGCGGCACGGGCGTCGCGCTCGCCGCCGACAACGGTGCGAACCCGGCCCCGGCCAGCGGCTCCCAACCAGCCTCCACCGACCTGCCCCTGGCACCCCAACAGCCCCTGACGTGCATCGACGACGACCCGTTCGACGACGCGGACGATCGTTTCGACGATGCCGATGACCGGTTCGACGACTGCGACGACCAGTTCGGCGCGGACGACCAGTTCGACCACCGCTTCGACGACCGGGACGACCACCTCGACGACCGCTTCGACGACGACGCGGACGACGGCCTCGACGACCGGTTCGACGACTGAACCATCCGATTTCGCGCGAAATCGCCTGCCAGCGCTCTCCCGATGCACGTCGGGAGGGCGCTGGCGGTCGGCGTCAGACCGTGGTCCGGGTGCCCCTGGTCAGGACGTCGACAGTGGTGTCCTTCGGGCCGAGCTGGTCGAACATGCGGTAGTGCATCTGCGGCATCGCCAGCACCGCTTCGTGGATCGGCACCGCCGCGCGCGGCGCCACCGCACGCAGGAAGTCGACCGCCTCGGAGAGCTTCAGCCACGGCGCCCCGGTCGGCAGGCCGAGCACGTCGACCCGCTGTTCCGGCACGAAGAACGAATCGCCCGGGTGGTAGAAGGCGCCGTGGTCGACGAGGTAGCCGATGTTGTCGACCACCGGGATGTCCGGGTGGATCACCGCGTGCGTCCCGCCGACCACGTTGATCGTCGCGCCGGCCAGCTCCAGCGACTCACCGGCTCGCGCGGTGGTGGCCGACAGCCCCTTCTCCGCGATCAACGGCGCCGAACCCGGATCGGCCACCAGCCGGGCGTTCGGGTTGGCCGACAGCAGCGCCGGGAGTCGGTCGAAGTCGAGGTGGTCGACGTGCTGGTGCGTGATCAGCACGGCGTCGAGGTCGCGGAGGTCCTCGAAGTCGGTGGAGAACGTGCCGGGATCGATCAGCAGCCGAGCCGACTCGGTCTCGATCAGCACGCACGCGTGTCCGAAGTGGGTGATCTGCACGGTGATTCCTCCTCGATGCGCCAGCGACGACTCCACTCTTGCACGACGCGACGGTGTGCTCAGCCGGTGCGTCAGCGGCGGCGCGGAGCCGGAGTCACCACACCCGCTGGTCCAGCGCGGCGAGCAGTTCGGCCTCTTCGGCGGGGTTGAGACCGGCCCGGCGCTCCCGGTCCAGGCCGAGCTCGCGCTCGGTCGCCAGGGTCGCCGACACGGTCTCGGCGAGCGGCCGGATGCGCAGCCCGGCGTCCAGCGCGGGAGCCGCGTCGTGCGAGACGAGGCCGTGGTGGCTCTCCGGCAGCCAGAGCGGCAGCGACTTCGGCCCGCTCCACGGCTGCACCGCCGCTTCGGTCAGGGCTTCCGGCGCGACGGCCACCAGTTCGGTGCCCGGTGGCGCGACGAGCTCGGCGATCTCCTCGAGCAGGGGGCCCAGCGCGGTGGTGGGGCCGCTGCCGTCGAAGGTTCCGGTCGTGCCGCGCTCCGCAGCGGTCACGATCCACTCCGCCAGGTCGCGCACGTCGGTGTGCTGGGTCGGCTGGTCGGGAGCGTCCGGCACGAGCACCCGGCCGCCGCGTGAGATGCGCGTCGGCCAGTACCCGAACCGGTCCGAGATGTCGTTCGGCCCGCTGATCAGGCCGGGGCGCAGCACGAAAGCCCGGTCCCCGAGCGCGGCGCGCACCGCGTCCTCGCAAGCCACCTTGATGCCGCCGTACGACTCGGGAGTGCTCACGTCTTCGGAGTCGGTGATCGGGTCCAACAACCGCCCATCAGTGCTCTGACCAGTTGTTTCGTTGTCCGCGTAGACGTTGATGGTGGATACGAAACTCCAGTGCCCGGCTGTTGTCCCCAGCGCGTCGAGCGCGTCCCGCACCCAGCGGTAGTTCCGCGCCACATCGACCACGCCGTCGAATCGTTCCGCCGCGAGCGCGCCGAGCCCGTGCTCCCGATCAACCGGAATCAGCGCCGCACCATCGGGCAAGGCGCCGCTCGACCCGCGCGCGGCGCAGTAGACATCATGTCCGCGCCGAACAGCCTCGGCCGCCACCGCGTGCCCCAGGAAAACCGTTCCGCCCAATACCAGCATCCGCATACCGGCACCCTGCCCCCAGCAACTCCGCCACCGCGAGCCTTCTCGCTACCGGTGAACAGCGCCGGGGGTTCGCAATTTCCCGCGAAATCGCGAACCCCCAGCTGACTCACTTGATCACGTTGATCGTCATGGTTGGGCCCGCGCCGCCGCCGACTCGGGTGTGCACGACGTACTCACCGGGCGGGACGTCGGCGATGGTGGCCACCGCCTCGGCGTAGCCGTCGCGGTCGGTCACGATCTGGGCGAGGCCCTCGTCCGCGCCCACCGGGTGTTCGCCGCCGCGCACGAATGCCGCCGACGAGATCCAGTTGACCCCTTCCAGGCCGTGGTCCAGGCGCATGACCAGCGTGTTCCCCGGTCGCACCTGCGACTTGTCGGCGGTCAGCCCGGCCGGTTCGGCGGGTGCGACGGCGGCTGGTCCGGTGCTCGGCGCCGCCATCGCCGGGACCGTCGTGAGCAGCGCGAGACCGGCGAGCAGTCCAGCGGCCAGCAGCGTCTTGAATGTGCGCATCGGTATGCGTTCCCCTCAGTGATTCGCAATCTGCAGCGGGGGCTTCGGGCGCCCCGGTCGTAATAGACGTCCGACTCCGCAGAGGTTTAGACAATTCGACGCGAATGTGGCGGACAACACAGCTCGGTTGGTGAGCCACGCCGCACCCGCGCCACCTGGCCGACCGGGCGAACTCCCAGCTCAGTTACGCTTTGGCAGTACTGCTGGCCATCCGCCGGGTCCCGGCGGATCTGCACGGAAACCGGGAGCAGCACCCGTGGCCCGAGTCGTTGTCGACGTCATGCCGAAGCAGGAGATCCTCGATCCGCAGGGACAGGCGGTGGCGAACGCGCTGCCCCGACTCGGGTTCGACGGCATCACCGAAGTCCGCCAGGGGAAGCGTTTCGAGCTGGAGGTCGCCGACCACGTCGACGACGACACGCTCGCCAAGATCGCCGAGACACTGCTGGCCAACCCGGTGATCGAGGACTGGACAGTCCGCCGGGTGGAAGCATGAGCAGCCCGGTGCCAACCCCAGTCCTCCCCAACCGCACCTCAGGGGACCGCGACGCGAGCCAGCCACCAGAAACCACGCAACGCGAGATTCGGCTGGACGCAACCACCACTGCAAATCGCGGAGGGGCGGAACTGGAGGCGGGACAGCCATGAGCGCGAAGATCGGCATCATCACCTTCCCCGGCACCCTCGACGACGTCGACGCCGCGCGGGCCGTGCGCCGCGCTGGTGCCGAATCGGTCGCCCTCTGGCACGCCGACCACGACCTGCGCGGGGTCGACGCGGTGATCGTGCCCGGCGGCTTCTCCTACGGCGACTACCTGCGCTGCGGCGCGATCGCCAAGTTCGCCCCGGTGATGGCGGAAGTGGTCGAGGCCGCCCGCAAGGGCATGCCGGTGCTCGGGGTTTGCAACGGTTTCCAGATCCTGTGCGAGTCCGGGCTGCTGCCCGGCGTGCTGACCCGCAACGCGGGCCTGCACTACGTCTGCCGGGATCAGTGGTTGCAGGTGGCGAACAACACCAGCGCCTGGACCACCCGTTACGAGGCGGGCGCCGAGCTGCTGATCCCGATCAAGCACGGCGAGGGCAACTACATGGCCGAGCAGGCGGTCCTCGACGAGCTCGAAGGCGAAGGCCGGGTGCTGTTCCGCTACACCGGCGAGAACCCGAACGGCTCGCAGCGCGACATCGCGGGCATCACCGACGCGCGCGGGCGGGTCGCGGGCATGATGCCGCACCCGGAGCACGCGATCGACGCGTTGACCGGGCCCACCGACGACGGCCTCGGCATGTTCCTGTCCGTTCTGGATGCACTGGTGGCAGCGTGACCAACTTGGCGACGGTGGACAGCGTTGAGCACGCGAAGTCCACACCGGACACCCCCCAGCCATTCCGCGAGCTGGGGCTCAAGGACGACGAGTACGCCCGGATCCGGGAGATCCTGGGCCGCCGACCCACCGAGGCCGAGCTGGCCATGTACTCGGTGATGTGGAGCGAGCACTGCTCCTACAAGTCGTCCAAGGTGCACCTGAAGTACTTCGGCGAGACCACCACCGACGAGATGCGCGCGAAGATGCTCGCGGGCATCGGCGAGAACGCGGGCGTGGTCGACATCGGCGACGGCTGGGCGGTCACGTTCAAACTGGAGAGCCACAACCACCCGTCCTATGTGGAGCCCTACCAGGGTGCCGCGACCGGCGTCGGCGGCATCGTCCGCGACATCATGGCGATGGGCGCCCGCCCGGTGGCGGTGGCCGACCCGCTGCGCTTCGGCCCGGCCGACGCGCCGGACACCAAGCGGGTGCTGCCCGGCGTGGTCGCCGGGGTCGGCGGCTACGGCAACTGCCTGGGGCTGCCGAACATCGGCGGCGAGGTCGTCTTCGACGAGTGCTACGCGGGCAACCCGCTGGTCAACGCCATGTGCGTGGGTGTGATGAAGGTCGAGGACCTGCACCTCGCGCACGCCAGCGGCACCGGCAACAAGATCATCCTGTTCGGGGCGCGCACCGGGTTGGACGGCATCGGCGGCGTTTCGGTGCTGGCGTCGGAGACCTTCGACGGTGACGAGAGCGGTGCCGGTCGCAAGAAGCTGCCGAGCGTGCAGGTCGGCGACCCGTTCGCCGAGAAGGTGCTCATCGAGTGCTGCCTGGAGCTGTACCACGCGGGACTGGTCGTGGGCATCCAGGACCTCGGCGGCGCGGGCCTGTCCTGCGCCACCTCGGAGCTGGCCTCCGCCGGTGACGGCGGCATGCGGGTCGAGCTGGACCAGGTCCCGCTGCGCGCCTCCGGGATGAACGCCGCGGAGATCCTCTCCAGCGAGTCCCAGGAGCGGATGTGCGCCGTCGTGGAACCGTCCAACGTGGACGATTTCATGGCGGTCTGCCGGAAGTGGGACGTGACCGCGACCGTCATCGGCGAGGTCACCGACGGCGAGAACCTGGAGATCTACTGGCAGGGTGAGCTCGTGGTGGACGTGCCGCCGCGCACCGTCGCGCACCAGGGGCCGGTGTACGAGCGGCCCGTCGCGCGGCCCGCCGAGCAGGACCTGATCGTGGCGGACGACGCGAACACGCTGGCCCGTCCGTCCACACCGGACGAGTTGCGGGAGACCATCCTGCGGATGGCGGCGTCACCGAACCTGTGCTCCCGCGCGTGGGTCACCGACCAGTACGACCGGTACGTGCGCGGCAACACCGTGCTCGCCCAGCCGTCCGATGGTGGTGTGCTGCGCATCGACGAGCAGACCGGGCGCGGCATCGCGGTCGCCACCGACTGCAACGCCCGCTACACCCGGCTCGACCCGTACGCGGGCGCGCAGTTGGCGCTCGCCGAGGCGTACCGCAACGTGGCGACCACCGGTGCCACGCCGCTGGCGGTCACCAACTGCCTGAATTTCGGCTCGCCGGAGGATCCGGGCGTGATGTGGCAGTTCCAGCAGGCGGTGCGCGGCTTGGCGGACGCCTGCCAGGAGCTGGGCATCCCGGTCACCGGCGGCAACGTCAGCTTCTACAACCAGACCGCCGCGACACCGATCCTGCCGACCCCGGTGGTCGGCGTGCTGGGCACGATCGACGACGTGACCCGGCGCATCCCGACCGGAATCGGTGGTGAGGAAGGCGAAACGCTGCTGCTGCTCGGCGAAACCCGCGAGGAGTTCGGCGGCTCGGAGTGGGCGCGCGTCACCCACGACCACCTCGGCGGGGTGCCGCCGAAGGTCGACCTGGCGCGGGAGAAGCTGCTCGCCGAAATCCTGGTCGCGGGCTCCCGCGACGGCATGATCTCGGCGGCGCACGACCTCTCCGAAGGTGGCCTGGCGCAGGCGCTGGTGGAGACGGTGCTGATCGGCGAGTGCGGTGCCCGGGTGGTCCTGCCGGAAGGTGCGGACCCGTTCGTCTGGCTGTTCTCCGAGTCGGCGGGCCGGGTCCTGGTGGCGGTTCCGCGCACCGAGGAACTCCGCTTCACGGACATGTGCACGGCGCGCGGCCTGCCGTGGGCCAAGATCGGCGTGGCGGACGCGGGCGCCCAGTCGCTCGACATCCAGGACGTCGCGGACATCCCGCTGACGGAACTCCGACAAGCCTGGGAAACCACCCTCCCTACTCTCTTCGGGTGATTTTGAACCAGGTGAGGGGCACCCGTAACCAAGTAACTTGGTGAAGGGTGCCCCTCACCTTTCACCTGTTAGTGATCGGACGGGTCACCCGTGGCGGCGTTTCCAGTGGTGCTCACGTTCGCCAGCCCGTTGGCAGGGTGACGGCTCGGTAGCCCGTTGGCAGGGTGACGGCTCGGTCGGGGGCGGTGGTCACCTCGGTGTGCTGGACCGCGTCGTGGAAGGTGGCGCCGTTGAGGTCGACGTCGTTGTCGAAGCGGACGGCGCGGAAGTCGGCCGGGCCCTCGAAGACGGCGTCCACCATGGACACCCGGTCGATGAAGCGGCTGTCGGCGAACCTCGTGCGGCCTCGGAAGCGGGTGCGGTCCAGGCTCGTCCGGCCGTGGAACTCGACCCCGCTGAACCAGCCGCGTTCGTGGAAAACCGAGTCCTCGCAGCGGAAACGGCCGTACACCCGACCTGATCCGACGGTCGTGCCGGTGAGCCATACCGGGCCGTGGAACTCGCAGCGGCTGAAGTTGTTGCTGCTGAACAGCTGCGCGTAGCGGAGCACCATCGTGCCGATCTTGCGGTCGGCCAGGTCGAAGTATTCGAGTGTCGCGTTGGTGAGGTCGAGGTCGTAGGCCGGTGCGTCGGCATCGCCGACACGCGGCAGCAGGTCCGCGATCAACCGCTGCGCGGTCAGCCGCACCTGGAGCTTGCGCTCGGCGTCGTTGCGCGCATCCGGAGTCCACGAAGAGTGCCTGCCGTCGGAGGTCGACGGCGCGTACTCGACCGGCGAATCGTCGGCGTAGCGCGGATGCGCGAACGGCCGCCGCAGGTAGGAGCACAGCACGTCGAGAACGGTTTGGGTGTAGTCGGGATTGCTGCGGGCGAGCCCGGCGAGGGCGTGCAGCGCGCCGACGCGGACCTGATCGGTCTCGTGCCCGAGCAGTTCCACGGCGCGGGCGAAACGCTCGTCAGCAACGCGGTCGCGGTCCAGATCGGCACGCCGGTTCTCCAGTTGCTGCCGTTGTTCCTCGACGCGGCGGCGTCGGTCGTTGAGCCACAGCGCGTAAAGCGCGACGACCGACCCGGCGGCTAGCCCGCCGGTGCGCAGCGCATCGGCACCTGTGGTTCTCGGGTCGAACGCCAGCAACGCAGCGCTGACGCAGACCAGGACGACGACCGCGAGCGCGATGGTCAGGACCAATCCGATCTTGCGCTCACCCATGCGCGAAATCCTGCTCGATCGGATGCACGCGGATGCGTGCGCGATTCGTGCTCGGCAGGGGTTCGAGCGCCCAGCCCTCCGGCACCTCGGCCAGGACCGACGTGCCGACCTCGGTGTCGTACAGCGAAACGCTGGGCAGCGGCTCGCGCAGCCGGAGGTTGACGCCGCCGTCGAAGTGCGCGTGGCGGAGGTCCAGGCCAGCGCCGCAGACCGCGTCGGTGAAGTACACGCCTTCCCGGCACACGACGCGCTTGACGTCCACCTCCCCTTCGAACCGGGCGCGTTCGAAGCCGCACGGCCCGTGGGTGTGCATTCCGCGCAGCTCCAGCTTGTCGTGGAACAGCGTGTCCTCCGCCCTGATCCGGCCGAGGAACACGCTGTCCCGGAAGTGCACCGGGCCGTGGAAGACGGCGCGGTTGAGATTCGTGGTGTACCGGAACCGGCACCGGTAGGCGGCGATCCGCCCCACCACCCGATCGCTGAGGTTGAACCGCTCCAACGCGGCACGCGTCAGGTCCAGGCGGTAGCTCACCGGGTCCGGAACGTCGGTGGCGGGCAGCAGGTCCCGGATCAGCCGTTGCGCGGTCTGCCGGACGTACCGCTCGCGCTCCAACTCCGGGCTGATCTCGGGCCACTGATCAGGGTTCGGTGAGAGGGTCTCCTGCGGGATCCACTTCGGATGGTCGAACGGGCGGCGCAGGTAGGAGCACAGCACGTCGAGCACGGTCTGGGTGTATTCGGGGTGGTTTCCGGCGAGTCCAGCCAGCGCGTGCATCGCGCCCACCCGCACCTGGTCGGCCTCGTTGCCGAGCAGCTCCACCGCCCGCGCGAAGCGCTCGTCGGCCGCTCGGTCCCGGTCCTGGTCGGTCCGTCGATCTTCCAGGGCCTGCCGTTGCCGCTCAAGCGCGTAGCGCTGACGATCCAGTTCCTGCCGCCGGGTTTCGAGCTCCTGCCGTTGTTCCTCGACCCGACGGCGCCGGTCGTTGAGCCACAGCGCGTAAAGCGCGACGACCGACCCGGCGGCGAGCCCGCCGGTGCGCAGCGCATCGGCACCTGTGGTTCTCGGGTCGAACGCCAGCAACGCAGCGCTGACGCAGACCAGGACGACGACCGCGAGCGCGATCGTCGCGACCAATCCGATCTTGCGCTCACCCATGCGTGGGATTCTGCCTCGCGGGAGCGCGGTTTTGCGGTGAACGGCGATATTCCCGCGGCTTCAGCCGGAGACGCGGTGCCGGGGTCCCGGCCCGGCACCGCGGGTTCGCGGGTCAGCCGTTGGCGAGGGCTTGGAGCCGGTCGAAAGCGCCGTTGAAGGTGTTCTGGTCCAGCGGCGACGACGTGTACTGCCAGATCGTCCAGACCTGCCAGTTGAAGGGCAGCGGGCCGACCGTGCTCGCGTAGCGGGCCACCCACAGCGGGTTCGTCGAGCTGAAATCGCCGTCCACGCACGAACTCCACCAGCTGGTGCTGGTGTAGATGACCGGCCAGCGCCCGGTGCGCGCGTGGTAGGTGTCGCTGAAGTCCTTGATCCACGCGGTCATCGCACTCTTGCTCTTGCCGTAGCAGGTGTCGCCGTAGGGGTTGTATTCCATGTCCAGCGCACCCGGCAGGGTCTTGCCGTCCTTGGACCAGCCACCGCCGTTGTCCACGAAGAAGTTGGCCTGCGCCGCGCCGCTGGAGCGGTCCGGCAGCGCGAAGTGGTAGGCGCCGCGGATCATGCCCACGTTGTAGGAGCCGTTGTACTGCTGGGCGAAGTACGGGTTCTCGTACCCGGTGCCTTCGGTCGCCTTGACGTAGGCGAATCGCATGCCCTGGCCCCACCAGGACTGCCAGTCCACATTGCCCTGGTGGCCGCTGACGTCCATACCGGCCACAGTGGCCAGTGGGTCGATCTCGGGAACGGGCAGCGGGTCACCGCCCTCGTGCTTGCGGATCTGTGAGCCCATCGGGGTGTCGGTCTCGGTTCCGCTCGGTGGTTCGCCGGTGACCTGGGTGCCCATCGCGAATTCCCTTCCTGGAAGGGGTGTGCTGGCTTGCGCGGGCGAGCACAGGAGAAGAACGCCTGCGCAGGCAATCGATAGTAAGGAGAACACCGGTAATCGGCGACCACGTCCACTCGTATGGTTCATCGGGGCCTCTCGGGGATGATTGCGGTGCGTCGTCGGGGGACGGCGCTTTCTGCCCCGGAAGTGTGGCGAATCGTTTTCTCAGGATGTAGATCCTGTGTGATTTTTTAACCAGAATGGCGCAATACGGACAGTTGGGGGTGAACCAGCTATCTCCGGCGGGGTACCTCGCGCTGCGCACAACCTCGCGCGCGGGCTGCGCGTCGAAAACGTCGGGTGGTCAACGCGAGCCGTGTTCCAGCGATCAACGGGTTGCGGATCGTAATCAATCTGATTGGTGCGACCACACGGTTGGCCTGCTCGAATGAGGTGTGCGGCTACCCCGGGTGCCGCACATGATGTTCGACCGCAAGACCGATCCAGTCGTATGCTCCGAACGAGAATGGCCCAGGCGAGTATGAGTGGAGGGCGCCCAGGCATGACTGGCTGGACAGCGCCGGTGCCCAGCGCTCACGAGGTGACCGCGGAGGTGAACCGGGCCGACCGACGACGCTTCGCCGCTGTTTGGGCGCAAGCCCTCATCGGCACCAGCTACGTGCCGATGACCAGCGCCGAGGTCGAGGGTCGTCTGTACGGCTACACCGATCGCCTGGTCGACGCGTTGCTCAGCGACCCGTTCGATCCCGCCGCCGCGCGGTCCGTTGGCGTCGACCTGGTCGCCGTGCACTTCACCAGTGCGGAATCCCTGGCGCGCACCGTCGACCTGATCGGCGACGAGATCCTGGACATCCTGCGGCTGGGCAGCAGTCCGGGCTGGCGCGGGCGGGTCGCCGCGTTGCAGGGCGCGCTGTGCTCCGGTTTCGTCCAGGCCGCCCGCAAGCGGACGCTGGACGAGCAGGAGGCCATCCGGCAGGCCGTGCTGGACGCGCGCGACGCGGTCGAACAGGCGTTGCGCACCAGCGAGGCCAGGTTCCGCGCGATCTTCGCCGAGGCGGCCATCGGCATCGGAATCGCGGACATGTCCGGCCGGATCCTTGAGGTAAACGATTCACTGCGGCGGATCCTGGGCCGACCGACCGAGGAACTGCGCCAGATGCTGGTGCACGACATGGCGCACCCGGCCGACACCGACGGGATCTGGCGGATGTACGAGGAGCTGGTCCGCGGCGAGCGCGACCAGTACCGGGGTGAGAAGCACTTCGAACGTCCCGACGGCAGGACGGTGTGGACCGAGCTGACGGTGTCCCTGGTGCGCGGCGAGGACGGCCTGCCGCTCTACCAGGTCGCGATGATCGAGGACGTCACCGACCGCCGACTGCTGCAGGAGCGGCTGCGTCACCAGGCCATGCACGATCCGCTGACCGCGCTGCCCAACCGGGCGTTGTTCCTGGAACGGCTCTCCGCCGTGTTGCGGCAGCACGAACCCGGCGAGCGGGTGGCGCTGTGCTACATGGACCTGGACGGGTTCAAGGTGATCAACGACAGCCTCGGCCACCACGTCGGCGACGAGCTGCTGGTGGCGGTCGCCGACCGGCTCGCCGTCGCGGTGCACGGCGACGACCGGCTGGTCGCGCGGATGGGCGGCGACGAGTTCGTGATCCTGATCCAGAACTCGTTCGGCACCGACCAGGCCATCGAGGTCGCGGACACCGTGTTGGACGCGCTGGACGAACCGATCCGCATCGGCGGTCACGAGCTGTCCGTGTCGGCGAGCATCGGCATCGTCGAACGGCCGGTGCCCGGCCAGACCGCGGCCGAACTGATGCGGGACGCCGACGTCACGCTGTACTGGGCGAAGGCCGAGGGCAAGGGCCGGTGGGCGCTGTTCGACACGGATCGCAACGCCACCGAGGTCGCGCAGTTCCACCTGTCGGCGAAGATGCCCGCCGCGCTGGAACGCGGCGAGTTCTACGTGGACTACCAGCCGCTGGTCGGCCTGCGGGACCACGGCGTCGTAGGGGTGGAAGCGCTGGTCCGCTGGGCGCATCCGGAGATGGGTCGGCTGGGCCCGGACCGGTTCATCGGGCTGGCCGAGGAGACCGGGCTGATCGTGCCGCTGGGCCGGTGGGTGCTGCGGCAGGCATGTCGGCAGGCGAAGCAGTGGCAGGACGAGTTCGGGTCGGCGGCGCCGTTCGTGAGCGTCAACCTGGCGGTCCGGCAGTCCCGTGATCCCAACCTGGTCACCGATGTCGCGGAGATCCTGACCGAGACCGGGCTGGCGCCGTCCCGGTTGCAGCTGGAACTCACCGAGAGCGCGATCATGGGCACCGCCGACGAGCCGATGGACGCGTTGCGCGCGCTGTCCCGGATGGGCGTGCGGATTGCCATCGACGACTTCGGCACCGGCTACTCGAACCTGGCTTACCTGCGGCATCTCCCGGTGCACGAGCTCAAGATCGCGGGATCGTTCATGGAGGGCCTGCGGGATGCGGAGCGGGCGGACCCGGTCGATGCGCGCATCGTCGGCACGCTGGTGGACCTCGCGCACGCGCTCGGCCTGACGGTCACCGCGGAGGGCGTGGAGACCCAAGCGCAGGCCCGCCGGATGGCCGACATCGGCTGCGAAACCGGCCAGGGCTACCTGTTCGCCCGCCCCGGATCCCCCGCCGAAATAACCACCTTCATCACCCAACACCTGGATTAGAGAGTCTGCGTACTCGTTTTGCTTTGCGGTGCGGGTAGCGGAACCTCAGACGCCGTCTCGACTCCGGGATCCCCGACGCATGTATGTCCGATACACAGCGTCGTGGCAGTCCTCGCAGAGAACGCCAGTGGGCACAGCCTGAGAACCCGCGGCGGTGCCGGTTGCGAGGGTGGGCTAAGCGGCTTCGCTGCTTTAAAGAACACGAACAAAGACACCTTCCAGCGACTGCGCGGGCAGGTTCGCGCAGGTGGTCAGGTAGTGGAATCTCAGGCGACGGTGCTGCCCGTGCCGTCGCGGCGGCTCTTCTGGGCTCGGGTTCGGCCGCCGAAGAGGATCGCCGCCGAGTTCACCAGCGCCAGATGGCTGAACGCCTGCGGGAAGTTGCCGGTGAACCGGTGGTCGGCGCCGTCGTACTCCTCGGCGTACAGGCCCACGTCGTTGGCCAGGCCCACCAGTTCGGCGAACATCCGCTCGGCCTCCTCGCGCCGTCCGCAGTAGGCCAGCGCGTCGACCAACCAGAACGAGCACGCCAAGAACGCACCTTCTCGGCCCACCAGCCCGTCGACCTCGTGCGGCTGATCAGCAGTGGTGTAGCGGTCCACCAGCACCCCGTCGTGCTGGAGTTCGCGCTGCACCGCCTCGACGGTGCGCACCACCCGTTCGTCGTCGCCGGGCAGGAAACCGACCGACGGCATCAGCAGCGTGCCCGCGTCCAGCGTGTTTCCGCCGTAGTACTGGGTGAACGCGCCGAGCTCCGGATTCCAGGCCCGCTTCAGGACTTCGGCGTGCACCGTGTTGCGGATCGCCCGCCAGCGCTTCACCGGTCCGGGCAAGCCGTCCTCCTCCGCGGCGCGGACCGCCCGGTCGAACGCCACCCACACCATCACGCGGGAATGCGTGAAGTGCCGGTCCGGGCCGCGCACCTCCCACAACCCGCGATCCGGTTGCTGCCAGATCTTCTCCAGGTGCCGGAGCATGCCGCGCTGCAACGCCCACGTCTCCTCGCTTTCCGGCAGGCCGCGTTCGCGGGCCAGGTGCAGCGCGTCCATCACCTCGCCGTAGACGTCGAGCTGGGTCTGCCGGTAGGCGGCGTTGCCGATCCGCACCGGTGCGGTGCCGTGGTAGCCCGGCAGCCAGTCGGCCTCCCACTCCACCAGGTGCCGTTCGCCGTTGACGCCGTACATGATCTGCAGGTCCCCCGGATCACCCGCGACCGTGCGCACCAGCCACTCCCGCCAGGCCGTGGCTTCGGTGAGGCAGCCGAAGTCGTCCAGCGCCAGCAGCACCAGGGTGGCGTCGCGCAGCCAGCAGTAGCGGTAGTCCCAGTTCCGGTTGCCCGGCATGGCTTCCGGCAGGGAACTGGTCGGGGCGGCGATGATCCCGCCGCTCGGCGCGTAGGTCAGCGCCTTGAGGGTGGCCAGCGAGCGGTACACCGCCGCAGCGTGCGGTCCGGTGTAGTTGATCTTCTCGGTCCACTCCCGCCAGAAGTCCTCGCTGTCCTGGATCTCCTGCTCCGGATCCATCGGCGCGGGCAGCTCCTGCGGGTCCGGAGACCACTGCAGCACCCAGGACAGCCGCTCCCCGGCCCGCACCGTGACCACCAGTTCGTGCGCGCGTTCGTCCACCCGGCGCTGCGGCAGGATGTCGCCGCGCAGGACCGCGGTGTGCGGACCGGCGATGGCGAGCACGAATTCGTCCAGCACCGGCTCGGTTTCGCGCACCCGCCGCACCCAGGGCACCGCGTCGCCGTAGGCGAAGCGGACCACCCAGCGGAGCTTGACGTCCACCTCGCCGGAGATCCCTTCGACGGTGCGCACCAGGCACGGTTGGTCGTGCTGGTTCTTCTCGTGCGGCGGCATGCAGTCGATCAGCCGCAGCACCCCGTCATCGGTGTGGAAGTCCGTCTCCAGCACCAGGGAGTTGTCCCGGTACCTGCGGTGCACCTCGCGAACCGGCGCGGTCGGCGCGATCTGCCAGTGGCCGTCCCGGTCGCTGCCCAGCAGCCGGGCGAAGCACGACGGTGCGTCGAAGCGGGGCAGGCAGAGCCAGTCGATCGAGCCGTCCTTGCCGACCAGCGCGGCCGTGCGCAGGTCGGAGAGCAGGGCGTAGTCCTCGATCGGTCCGGGCCTGCCGCGCAGCTGATCGCCGGTCACCTTGCCGAGGCTAGGCACCGCAGGACACCCTGGCCACCGTTGCGCGCGGTGTTCAGAGGGCGCGGAGAGGTTCCGCTACCGGCGCCGCCACGCGAACCACTCGGCGCACTCTCTTAATCGTGTTGAGCGGCGGTTTGGATGAGCACGCTGTTCGGGATCACCGCCTGGATCGCGTCGTGCAGGTTCAGCCCCAGGTCGAGGCCGTCGAGGAGGTCCGGTAGCACTCGACCCGGCACCCGGCGGAATCCCGGCCAGTCCGCTGGAACTCGGGAAGGCGAGGTGCAGGCCGGGACCAGCTGACTGCCGTCGGACATCTCGGCGGTGTAGAGCATGTCGTCCGCCTCGCTCGTCGCGTAGAGCAGCACCTCGGCGTCGAGCACCGCGGCGGGCAGGTCGGATTCCGGTAACTGCCCGGCCGCGATCCGCGCCAGCACCTCTTCCAGCGCGTTGGTCGGTTCCTGCTGATTGGCCGCCAGTTCGGACGGCTGGTACTGGTCGTTGAACTGGAAGTCCTCGTCGATCTCGCCGTCGGCGTCGATGCGGTAGGCGCCCACCACACCTTCCGGCGGCACCTCCGCGTCGCCGTCGGCGTAGCCGGGATCGGCGATGTACAGCCAGCTGTTGGGGTTCTGCTTGGCGTGCTCCCGCATTTCGTCGGTGATCGGCGGGGTGCGGCGGTGGGCGGGCTGCGACATCGGGACTCCGTGGTCGTGGTCGGGCGCCCCGCGGATGCCGAGCGCGCTTTCGAGGGTGCCAGCCGCCGGAGTGTGTCCAGTGGACGGTCCCGGACCAACCGTTCCGAGGTGCCGTTCCGTCCATTGCAGGGGGAGACTGGTCGTGGGGAAGGGAGGCGGCGATGATCGGTCAGCGAGAAGCGTTGCGGATGTTCGGGTGTGAGGTTTTCGATCCGGAAGGTCAGCGGATCGGCATCGTCGGCCAACTGTTCATCGACGACGACACCGAGCAACCCGCCTGGATAACCGTCCAAACTGGACTCTTCGGTACGAACGAGAGCTTCGTGCCGCTGGAGGGGGCGGCCTTCGACGGCGACACGCTCACCGTGGCGGTGGGCAAGGAAGCGGTCCGGCACGCACCTCGGGTCAGCCTGCACCAGGGCGATCTGCCGCTGGAGCAGGAACGCGCGCTGTACCTGTACTACGGAACCGCGTACGGCGTCGCGCCCTCCGGCGCCGAGTCGGTCGACGAGAGCAGTGATATCGAGCCCGAATACGTCGAAGCCGTCCGCCTGAAGTTGCGACGCTGGGTAGCTGCCACCTGAACCGGTAAACCGCCCAGAAGTGATTAATTGCCACGCCCGCCGGGATTTCTCGGCGGGCATGGTTTTGCCTGCTCATTCCCGGTAAGAAACCCAGAGCTGGGAATTCGTTCACCCCTCCGTCCGATTGTGTGGCGACAAGTCGCCAACATCACCCGGACGAGTGTTTTCCCTGGTTACGTTCCGGCGTGAAACACCTTCGCTCGGCCCCACCCGAGCGAATTTGAACGGAGGAGGGGACACATGAGGAAGCTGCTCTACGGCACCGGGGCAGGCGTTGCCGCAGCGGCGCTCGTGTTCGCCGGAGCACCGGCTGGCGCGCAGCCGCATTTCGAGTTGGCACCGCTGACCCTGCACCCCCAGGCGCAGGCGCAGGACACGGCTGACGTCTACATCGTCAACCTGAAGGACGGCATCGCGCCGCAGGGCGTAGCCGAAGAGCTCGGCGTGCAGGCACGCCACGTCTACAACAAGAGCATCAACGGGTTCTCGGCGAAGCTGACCCCCGAACAGCTCGACAGCATCCGGGCCAACGGCAAGGTCGAGAACATCTCGCAGAGCTACAAGGTTGAGGTCGAACCGTCGACCGCGCCCAAGGCCGTCAGCTCGTGGGGCCTGGACCGGCTCGACCAGCCGGCCCTGCCGCTGGACGACACCTACGCCCCGGCTGGCACCGGTGAGGGCGTCACCGCCTACATCATCGACACCGGCATCGACCCGTCGCACCCCGACTTCGGCGGCCGGGCCGAGATCGGCTTCGACGCCACCGGCGGCGACGGTCAGGACGCCCACGGTCACGGCACGCACGTCGCCGGGACCATCGGCAGCAACACCTACGGGGTGGCCAAGGGCGTCCACCTGGTCGGTGTGCGGGTGCTCGACGCCAACGGCAGCGGCACCACCGAGCAGGTCGTGTCCGGCATGGACTGGGTCGCGCAGAACCACCAGGGCCCGTCGGTGGCGAACATGTCGCTGGGCGGCCCGAAGGACCCGGCGATGGACGAGGCCGCGACCAACCTGGTCAACAGCGGTGTGTTCCTCGCGGTGGCGGCCGGTAATGAAAGTCAGGACGCCGAGAACGTCTCCCCGGCCAGCGCGGAGGGCGTGTTCACCACCGCCGCGTCGGACAACACGGACACCGCGGCCGATTTCAGCAACTTCGGCGCCACCGTCGAGGGCTACGCCCCCGGCGTGGACATCGTGTCGACCGTGCCCGGTGGTGGCACCGAGACGATGAGCGGTACCTCGATGGCCAGCCCGCACGTGGCTGGTGTCGGTGCGCTGTTCCTGGCGGCCAACCCGGACGCGGCTCCCGCGGACGTGATCACCGCGCTGCAGGGCCAGGCGGCCACCGGCGTCATCCAGGGCGCTCCGGAGGGCACCATCGCCGACCTGCTGCAGATCGGCGACCTCTGATCCGTTGAGGACCTGTCGCCGAACTCGTTTTGCGAGGCGGCGCGGGTGAGCAGTGCAAGATGCGGGCCCTTCCTGGCAACGGGGAGGGCCCGCGTGCTGCCAGCTGCTGCATTCGGGGGACGTCGGGACGCCGCCGAACGGGGTCAATCGAAGGTCGATCAGCTCGATCCTGCGAAAGTCGGTTCCAGCGATCGTTCCCGGTGGAATACGTTGCCAATCACGGGGGTGTTCAGTGTCCCCTGCGGGACCGGTTTCCGAATCGGTACTGCCAGGGCACATCGAGGAGGGGTGTGCCGTGCTACCCGGATACACCGAGGAGCTGACACAACCGTCGGCCGAGGTCGACGAGCCAGCCAGGGACACCGCCGCCACGGAGCCGCTCACCGAGCGGTCCGTGCAGGCGCAGGTCGCGTCAGTGGCACGCGCCGCTCGTGCCCAGTCGGGCAGCGGGGGCGTTCTGCAGGTCGTGCACGGTGCCAAGCGGGTCGGCTGGGCGGCGTACGAACTGCAGCGCAACGCGACGCAACTGGTCCAGGGGGTGGCGAAGCCGCCGTACGTGACGACCGGACCGCTGGACTCGCTGGAATCCCGCAAGCTCGCCGAAGGCGTCCAGTACCAGGTGCTCTACGACCGGTCCGCGCTGGCGCGGCCGCCGCAGCTGGACATCACCACCAAGCTGGTCGCGATGGGCGAGCAGGCGCGGGTGATCCACGTGGCGCCGACCAAACTGATCATGGTGGACAACGAGATCGCGCTGCTGCCGCTGACCGTGAGCGAGACCTCGGTGGAGAGCGCGGTCGTGGTGCGCAGCTCGGCGATGCTGGCGGCGATCGCCCGGATCTTCGAGGACCTGTGGCGCTTCGCCGCCCCGTTCACCGCGGACCAGGACCTCTCGGGCACCGAGCTGCAGCCCACCGAGGAGGAGCGGTGGATCCTGTCGCTGCTGGCCTCCGGCGCCACGGACGACACGATCGGTCGGCTGATGGGCTTCAGCGCCCGCACCGCGCACCGCCGGGTGCGGGAGCTGATCTCGCGATTGGGCGTGGAAACCCGCTTCCAGGCGGGCATGCAAGCGGTCAAGCTCGGCTGGCTGTGAGCGGTTGGCCCGTTGCCAGGCGCGTTTTCGTAGGCTTCGGGCATGGCTGGTCGACGTGCCGTTGATCCCGGTGAAGTGCGCGAGGCCGTCGCGGCTGTGCGGTCGTGGCTGGAGGATGCCGCGCAGCAGCCCGCGCGTGCCGAACTCGCCGCCGCCGTGCGGTTGAGCTTGCGGACGTTGGAGCAGGTCGCGCCGGGCAACAGCGTCGAGGTGCGGGTGCCGCCGTTCGCGGCGGTGCAGTGCGTGGCCGGTCCGCGGCATACCCGCGGCACCCCGCCCAACGTCGTCGAGACCGACGCGCGCACCTGGCTGCTGCTGGCGACCGGGCGGCTCGGCTGGGCCGAGGCGGTCGAGCGGGGCAAGCTCACCGCTTCCGGCTCCCGCTCGGACGTTTCGCAGTGGTTGCCGCTGGTGCGCGTCGACAACCTGTGATCATTTCAGCACGCTGCGTGGATGATCGGCCGGGCGATGAGATGGCCAACACGTAGCTGGGCGGCCTTCGGCCGGTTGCCTGCTGTTTACACTGAGGTGTAACTCCGGCTCCGTCCTCCAGGGAGTTCTCGGTGGTCACCGACCGGCCCGAACCGGCAAGCGCAAGCACGCGAACGGATCTCTCCAACCTTGAGCGGGACATCCCCCACGAGGAATGCGGCGTCTTCGGGGTGTGGGCCCCAGGTGAAGAGGTCGCCAAGCTGAGCTTCTACGGGATCTTCGCCCTCCAGCACCGCGGCCAGGAAGCCGCTGGCATCGCCGTCGGCGACGGCTCGCAGGTGCTCGTCTACAAGGACCTGGGCCTGGTCAGCCAGGTGTTCACCGAGCAGACCCTGGCGTCGCTGCGCGGCCACGTCGCCGTCGGCCACGCCCGGTACTCGACCACCGGCGGCGGCAGCTGGGAGAACGCCCAGCCGACCTTCCGCACCACCGCCACCGGCAGCGGACTGGCCCTCGGCCACAACGGCAACCTGGTCAACACCGCCGAACTGCTGGACCAGGTCATCGCCGAAGGCGTGGACACGGTCGCAGCCAACACGTCTTCCCCGGCCAATGGTTGCGAGCGCGCCACCAGCGACTCCGACCTGGTGACCGGCCTGCTCGCCGCACGCGCCACCGACAAGGGCATCGAGCAGGCCGCGATGGAGCTGTTCCCGACGTTGCGCGGTGCTTTCTCGATGGTCTTCTGCGACGAGCAGACCCTCTACGCGGTCCGCGATCCGCAGGGCGTCCGGCCGCTGGTGCTCGGTCGGCTGGAACGCGGCTGGGTGGTGGCCAGCGAGACGGCCGCGCTGGACATCGTCGGCGCGTCGTTCGTCCGCGAGGTCGAGCCCGGTGAGCTGCTGGCCATCGACGAGAACGGGCTGCGCTCCCAGCACTTCGCCAGCCCCAAGCCGAAGGGCTGCATCTTCGAGTACGTCTACTTGGCCCGCCCGGACACCACCATCTCGGGTCGCTCGGTGCACGGCACCCGCGTCGAGATCGGCCGTCGGCTGGCCAAGGAACACCCGGTCGACGCCGACCTGGTGATCCCGGTCCCGGAGTCCGGCACGCCCGCCGCGATCGGCTACGCGCAGGCTTCCGGCATCCCCTACGGCAGCGGCCTGGTGAAGAACTCCTACGTCGGCCGCACCTTCATCCAACCCTCGCAGACCATCCGGCAGCTGGGCATCCGGCTGAAGCTGAACCCGCTGCGCGAGGTGATCCGCGGCAAGCGGCTGGTCGTGGTGGACGACTCGATCGTGCGCGGCAACACCCAGCGCGCGCTGGTCCGGATGCTGCGCGAGGCCGGTGCCATCGAGGTGCACGTCCGGATCGCCTCGCCGCCGGTGAAGTGGCCGTGCTTCTACGGCATCGACTTCGCCTCCCGCGCCGAGCTGATCGCCAACGGCCTAGACCTGGACGGGGTGCGCCGTTCCATCGGCGCGGACAGCCTCGGCCACGTGTCGCTGGACGGGCTGGTCGCGGCCACCGAGCAGCCCCGAACCCGGCTGTGCGCGGCGTGCTTCGACGGCGACTACCCGATTCCGCTGCCCGATGACGCCCGGATCGGCAAGTACCTGCTGGAGGGCCGCAACGGGTCCGAACGCGGCGTCGCGGGACCGGCCGAACCGGTGCTGCCCAGCAGCTACGGCGCGGCGGATGCGCTGCGACGGCCCTGAGAATTCGTTCGGAGAACCCTGAGAATCGCGCTGATTGCGCTCTCCGGGGTTAGCTGTCGGCGCGTAGCGTTGTCCGTGCTACACATGCGCGTCCAGCGAATCGCAAATCGCACTTAGATGTGGAGCCAGTCGTGTCCGAAGACCTGCTCGCAGGGTCTGCCCAGACCGGGCGTCCGAAAGCCACCTACGCCGCGGCGGGGGTGAGCATCGAGGCCGGTGACGAGGCGGTCGAGAAGATGCGCCCGTGGGCGCAGCGCGCGACCCGGCCCGAGGTGCTCGGCTCGCTGGGCGGGTTCGCCGGGCTGTTCCGGCTCAAGCTCGACCGGTGGAAGGAGCCGGTGCTGGCCTCCTCCACCGACGGGGTGGGCACCAAGCTTGCCGTCGCGCAGGCCCTCGACCTGCACGACACGGTCGGCATCGACCTGGTCGCGATGGTGGTCGACGACCTGGTGGTGTGCGGCGCCGAGCCGGTGTTCCTGCAGGACTACATCGCGGTCGGCAAGGTCGTGCCGGACCGGATCGCCGACCTGGTCAAGGGCATCTCGGAGGGTTGCGTGCGGGCCGGTTGCGCGCTGCTGGGCGGCGAGACCGCCGAGCACCCCGGCATGATGGCGCCCGGCGAATACGACATCTCGGCCACCGGGGTCGGGGTGGTCGAGGCGGACGCGATGCTCGGCCCGGAACGGGTCCGCCCCGGCGACGTGGTGATCGCGATGGGCTCGTCCGGGCTGCACTCCAACGGTTATTCGCTGGCCCGGCACGTGTTGCTGGACATCGCCCGGATGCCGTTGGAGGGCCACGTCGAGGAGTTCGGCCGCACCCTCGGCGAGGAGTTGCTGGAGCCGACCCGGATCTACGCCAAGGACTGCCTGGCGCTGGCCGCCGAGGCGGGGGTGCGGACGTTCGCGCACGTCACCGGCGGTGGCCTGGCGCAGAACCTGGCGCGGGTGATCCCGAGCGGCCTGACCGCCGTGCTGGACCGGGGCAGCTGGACCCCGGCCCCGGTGTTCCGGTTGATCGCCCAGCGCGGCCGGGTCGAGGCCGAGGAGATGGAGCGCACCTTCAACATGGGCATCGGCATGGTCGCCGTGGTGACCGCCGAAGACGTGGACCGCGCCCTCGCGGTGCTCACGGCCCGCCATGTGCCCGCCTGGGCGCTCGGCGAGATCGCCAAGCAACCGACCGTCGAAGGCACCGAAGAGCACGACCGAGTAATGCTCCGAGGCAACCACCCGCGCTTCTAAGCGAGTTCGCGGGTTGGTTTGCGTGGCGGTGCGGGTGGCGGAACCTCAGAGGTTTTCTCGTCTCCGGGGTCCCCGACATCATGTATGTCCGATACACCACGCGAGAAAGCCTCTGAGAACCCGCGGCGGTGCAAGCTGCGAGGGTGGGAGGAAGCGGCTGCCGCCGCTTGCCTGACGACCACCTCGACACACCAATCCGCGGCCCTCTAAGAGGCTGGTTTTCGCAGCCCGGCAAGCGAAACCTCGGATGCCCCGGAAGCCGCGTCGTGAAATCTCTGATCGCGGCCGGGAATCCTGCGGGGCGCTCGGCCGTTGAATGAGTAGCTGGCGTGCGCGCGTGCCCCCGGGCTCCAACTACTGCCTGCTGGGAATACCGTTCGGCTGGAGCCCAGCAGCGCCACCCGCCGAGAGGCGGCCCGCGCGCGCCAGCCCTTTCGCGCTTCAGGTGGCCGGGAACGACCTTCGAATCGGATCTTGTCCGGCTGGTGGTGCACAGACGTGAGTGGCGTCGCCGGTGGCTCCGGCAACGCCACTCACGAGTGCTCCTCCTATGTGGGACTTGCGAACCGTCAACCCCACCCGCTCATGCACATCGGGTCAGACGACGACTCCGACGCACCTCGCCATCGAGCGAACAGCGTTCATCCGCCGCCCTCGGTGGAGATGTGCTTCAACGTCGGTCGTAGTCGTAGTCGTCGTACCCGTCGTCGCGCGAGTCATCGCGGTCCTCCCTGGACCACTCGCCGGACTCCGAGACGGACAGCTCGCGCTGCAACGCCTCGATGTCCATGGCGGGGGAACTGTACTTAAGCTCGCGGGCCACCTTCGTCTGCTTGGCCTTAGCCCGGCCGCGCCCCATGGCTCGACCCCCTCGCACAGGGTTGCGGGGCGGACAGGGGAATGTCGGCCCCGCATGATCTCGACAACTTTTCCTGTAACTACCGTACCGTGTCGAGGCGGTTCAACGCGACGTGGTGCCAGGACTGAGTGGACGTGTCTTGGGTGACGTGGCACTCGCCCGCCTCGATCATGCCCGTTGGCAGCTGTTTCGCACCGACGCGGCTTGAGCCAACCGCAGCGGTTCGCCCGCCGCATGACACCATGCACGCTGTGCCAGAGCCGTTCGTCGCCTATCTGAGGGTGTACGAGCCCTTGTCGTCCTTCGACTCCCCTCTGCGCGAGCAACTGGCGGCAGCCGTTGAGCGCGGGCCGGTCGATCAGTTCGACGCGGGGCTGCGGGAACAAGACGTTTGGTTGCGCAGCCAACTCGCCGCGCCGCCCCGGCTGCTGCCCGGCGAATCCGCCGACGGCGCGGTCCAGGGCGTCGGCGACGTGCTGGTGATCGACCCGGCCGACGTGCCCAGCGCTCCGGCGGCCACCGTGGGACCGGGGCCGCTGGTGTGCCCGTTGGACCTGCGCGGGCGGGCGGCCGCGGCGCTGGTCGGGTTCCTCGGTGATGCCGAGATCCCGCTGCGTTCCGCTGCGTTGTCGGTGCCGGTGGAGAAGGCCAGGGTGCGGGCCAGCGCGGTGGTCAGCGAGCTGGCGGGCAGTGCGGTGCACGTGCTGTCGTCCACCTGGACCGTCCCGCTGCCCTGGTTCGTGCTGGTTGATCCGGTTGAGCGGTGCGTGTTCACCGAGCCGGGGCGGCGCCGGGTGTGCTGGCGGGTGGCGATGGCCGACGCGCGGCGGCGGGTCGCACGGGCGCACGCGATCGGGCGGAAGTCCATCGGCGAGGAAGGGCCGACGCGGATCCTGCGGGAGACCGGCCGCTGGCTGGAGCGCTTCCACCCGCATTCCGCGGTGGAGTTGGACTACGGCGGTCTGGTGCAGCTGATGACGGCGGCTGATCTGGACGCGGACACCTCGGCGGAGGACGTGCACGCGATCGTCGACGCGATGGAAGCCGACGACGCCGAAGAAGTCGGCACCCGCTACGAAGCGCTCCGCGACTTCTGGTCGGAATTCGCCGCCCGCGAACGCCACAACTGACCAGCGGAACCCCGCATGAACGGTGCCGTTGACCAGGTGAGCCGGTCAACGGCACCGTTGACGATCACGGGCGGCAGCGGATCTCGCCGTTGAGGACGGCGAACCAGCCGTCGTCGGAGTCGATCCAGGTGTGCCAGGCCGCGGCGAGTTCTTCCAGCTCGTCGCGGGTGGCCAGGCCGTGGTCCAGCGCCTGCTCGGCGAAGGACGACTGGCGGATGCGGTCCGCCCACAGGTTGCCCCACCAGGCGCGCTCCTCGGGCGTGGCGAAGCACCACGCCGACGTCGTGCAGGTGATCTCGCTGAACCCGGCAGCGCGCGCCCAGGTCTTCAAGTACTTGCCGCCATCGGGGAAGGCCCGGTTGTGGTGCGCCACGTCGCGGTACAGCGCCAGCCAGCGGTCCAGGCCGGGGTTGTCCGGTGACCAGCGCATGCCGCCGTAGTCCGCGTCGCGGGCCGCCACGATGCCGCCCGGCTTGCACACCCGCCGCATCTCGCACAGCGCGGCGACCGGGTCGGTCAGGTGTTGCAGCACCTGGTGGGCGTGCACGACGTCGAAGGAGTTGTCGTCGTAGGGCAGGCCGTAGACATCGGCGTTGGCGAAGGTGACGTTGTGCAGGCCGCGCTCGGCGGCTCCGGTGCGGGCGATCTCCAACGGGGCCTCGACGTTGTCCACGCCCAGCACCGCACCCGGTCCGACGAGGGCGGCGAAGTCCAGCGTGATGGTGCCTGGCCCGCAGCCGATGTCGAGCACGCTGGTGCCCGGCCGCAGGTGCGGGATCAGGTACGCGGCGGAGTTCTCGGCGGTCCGCCAGCGGTGCGATCGCAGCACGCTCTCGTGGTGTCCGTGGGTGTAGGTGTCCGGTCGCGCACTCATGTCATCCGTCTCAAAATGTGGAATATCAGTACCAGTATGTGAGCGTACTCCGAAGAAGTGGCTGTTGGGAAGCAAAAAAGGTCGTGAGTGCGAAAGGGGGCTCCAGCCCGCTTTCGCACTCACGACCTCATTCAGGTGAGCAGTGAAGGGCACCTTCTACCAAGTAAGTTGGTAAAAGGTGCCCTTCACCTCGTTTTCGTCATCCTGCGTGCCGCGAAGTGCGGTTCACGGCAGTACCTCTCGGAGTCCACTTCGGACTGCTCCGACGAGTGGAACCGGGTTGTTCACCGCCGGTCTCGTTCCTCCGCCAGCAGATCGTCCACCGACGCGGCGCCTTCCCGATACCGGCGCGCGATCTCGGCGTTGAGCCGATCCACCACGTCCTGGACCTCCCGGCGGCGCTGCGACACCGAGTCCTCTTCCCCGGTGTAGGCGAGCAAGGCCCGGTCCAGCTTGATCTCGGACAGCGACATGACGTCCGAGAGGTCGACGTCGGAGACCAGTGCTTCGACGTGCCTGCGGTGCGCCTCGGCCCGCGTCGGCTCGGTCGTCTGGTACCGACCGGAACCGGCCGCCGGTCCGACGGCGTTGTCCGCCAGGATGTTCACCAGTTGCTCGACGACCGAGGCGGACCCGCCCTCCTGACGCCGTCGTTGCTCGGCCCGCACGATGTCGATCCGCGCGTGCAACACCCGGCGCAGGTAGGAGAGATCCGTTTCCTCCTGCGCCGCCTCATCGCGCAACGCACGCACTTCGCCGAGCGTGCGGTGTTCCATGCCACTGGTGTAGTCCGGGGACAGGACCCTGTCGATGCGGCGCCGTCCACCCGGGCGGACTTCGATCACGTGGCCATCCTCCGGTAATTCGGTAGAGCTCGCCAACAGTTCGGGTGATGTTGTTTCAACATCGGTGCGAAACCGAGCACTTTCCAGCACACGAGCCGCTGCCGGGTGAGAACGCCACGAGGCTCGGTCCGCACCTGTCAGGCATACCCGCCTCGTCAACTACCGCCGTTACCGGCCGCGCAGCCCCTGGGCCGCGACGCGCCCCGGCGGCTCGCCGGTGTCCGGTGGCACCGAATCGGGATCGACCGCCGCCGCCACCGCGCGGTCCTGCTCCGGATCACCGGCGACGAGCTCGGCATCCACCGGGGTCGACCGCTTGAGCAGCGCCAACGCCACCGGCCCGAGCTCGTGGTGCTGCACCACGCTGCCCACCCGGCCGACCTTGCGCTCGCCGTGCCACACCGGATCGCCGGTCTCCGGCTGGATCTCCACCGAGCCGTCCAGGTGCAGCAGCACCATGCGCCGCGGCGGCTTGCCCACGTTGTGCACCTTGGCCACGGTTTCCTGGCCGCGGTAGCAGCCCTTCGCGACGTGCGCGGCGACGTGCACCCAGCCGAGCTCGTGCGGGATCGCGCGCTCGTCGGTGTCCAGCCCGACCCGTGGCCGCAGCGCCTCCACGCGCAGCGCCTCGAAGGCGAGCGTGCCGGAGGGCCGGATGCCCGCGTCGGTCAGCTTTGTCCACCACTCCACCAGCGATTCCCGCGGCACCACCAGATCGATGGTGGGCAGCGCCCGGAACGGCACGTTCCGGCTGAAACCGCCGCCGGGCAGGCCGTGCACCTCGTACGGCTTGGACGGCGCCGGCGCGAACTGGCCGAGGATGCCGCCCGCGTCCGGGCCGACGGCGGTCAGCACCGCGAATTCGGCCGTGGCGTCCCGAGGCTCCACTTTGGACCAGAACCGCATCGCGTCGAGGTATTCCAGCAACGACTGCCTGCCGTCCACCCCGATCGTCGGCAATGCGCTGGTGGCCTGCGCGCCCGCGTCGGTGTCCAGGTAGACCACGCGCTCGTGGTGCGCCACGAGCATGTGGCTGTCCACGTGGCCGTGGCTGTCGAGCACCAGCGCCTCGGTGCCCTGCCCGTCCGGCAGCTCCGCGACGTGCTGCGACAGCACCAGGTGCAGCCAGCTCAACCGCTCCTCGCCGGGCACCGCGATGACCTCCCGGTGCGAGCGGTCCACCAGCACCGCCGCCCGCGCCGCGGAGCGCTGCTCGGCGAAGGGGTCGCCGAAGTGCCAGGGCACGCCGACGTCCACCGCATCCCCCGGCGCGGGTACCGCACCCGGCAGGTCCAACAGTGGTGAACTCATCAGCGCTCCTCGGTATCTTGCGGGACACCCGCACCCGGTCGGCCTCGATGAGCCGGTGAGGGAGTGTGGCTCATCAGTCCTCCGCGGCGGCGTTGCGGCAGTTCCGGCACAGGCCGGACAGGGCCAGGTGGGTGGGGTCCAGGGCGAACCCGCGTTGCGCGAGCAGCCGCCGGGTCAGGTCGTCCAGCAGCTCGGTGGACACCTCGTCGATCGTCCCGCAGCTGTGGCAGGCCAGGTGGACGTGCTCGTGCTCCTCGACGGAGTAGGTCGGCGCACCGTGCCCCAGATGCGTGTGCCGCACGAGCCCCAGCTCTTCGAGCAGGTCGAGGGCGCGGTAGATCGTGGTGATGTTGACCGTCGAGGCGGTGCCCTGCACTCTGCGGCAGACCTGCTCGGGGGTCGCATGCCCCAGCTCGCGCACCGCGTCCAGCACCAGCTGCCGTTGCGGCGTCATCCGCATGCCGCGTTGGTGCAAGGTGCTGCGCAGCGATCCCTGCTCGCTCAATGCCCGCTCCTGTGCTCGACGCGCTTGAAGGTCGGCACTCCGATCGTAACGCCGCGACCGAACCGACCGGTCGCACGCGCGGGCCGCCGCCGGTCGCGGCCGGCGAAGTTCTAGGCTTCGGGCATGCGCGTACTGGCACTTTTGGATGGGACGATCGTTGATCCGCAGACGCCGCTGTTCCGCGCCGACGACCTCGGGGTGATGCGCGGTGACGGCATCTTCGAGACGATCTTGGTCGTCGACCGGCAGCCGCGGGAACTCGGACCGCACCTCGACCGGCTGGAGCGTTCCGCCGGGCTGATGCAGATGCTGCTGCCCGAACGCTCCGTATGGGAACGTGCGGTGCAGGCGGTCATCGACAACTGGCCGTGGGACACCGACCCGCAGATGGCGTTGAAGCTGGTGTGCACCCGCGGCATCGACGGCGGCGACGGCACGCCCAACGGCTTCGCGATGGGCATGCAGATCGGCGCCGACACCCTGCGCAAGCGCAGCGAGGGCGTCGCGGCCGTGACGCTGGAGCGCGGCTACGCGCCGGACCTGATGGAGCGCGCGCCCTGGCTGCTGCTGTCCGCCAAGACCCTGTCGTACGCGGTGAACATGGCCGCCATGCGGGAGGCCGAGGCACGCGGTGTGGACGAGGTGATCTTCACCGCGACCGACGGTTCGGTGCTGGAGGGCCCGACCTCCAACGTCGTGCTCGCCCAGGGACGCACCCTGCTGACCACGCCGCCGAGTTCGGGCATCCTCAAGGGCACCACCCAGGGCGCGGTGTTCCGCGCCGCGGAGAAGGCGGGGTGGCAGACCAAGGTGGAGAAGTTCCCGGCCTCGGCGCTGTTCGACAGCGACGGCGTGTGGCTGGCTTCCAGCGTGCGGCTGATGACCCAGGTGCGCTCCATCGACGGCACCGAGATCAAGGCGGACGCCGAACTGCACGCCGAGCTCATCCGGCTCTACGAGTCGAACTACTGACGACCGGCGGCGGAACCCGGAGATCTCATCCGAAGTCGCCGGGCTCCGCCGCGACCAACCCATCGCCGTTCGCAGTGCCGTCAGCCGACGATTCGGTCGAGCTTCGCCGACAAGCGGGGCTGCAACTCGTGTTCCGAGGTGGCGCGCTCCTCGACGTAGGCGAGCGAGCCCTCGACGACGCCGTACAACCGGCTGGCCGCCGTGACGTCATCGCTGGTCGGAGTGCGCAGCACCGCGTCGGTGCCGAATTCCCAGGTGGTCTGGTTCCGCGGTGTGCCGAAGAACATCTCCGCGACGCCGCTCTCGTGCAGGACCAGCAGTTCGATCGTGTCGTCCGGCTGCGGGCGCCAGAAGCCGACCTCGCGGAACGCGGGCGCGATGACGTTGCCGCCTTCGCCGTCCAGCCGCCAAGCGCGGCTGGCGTAGGTCAGGAACGGGCGGCCGTCGTGCGCGATGGTCACCTGCTGGATGAAGCGGTAGCTCTCGTCGAGCGACGGGTGCGACGCCTCGCCCTCACCGCGCCAGACGCCGACCAGTGGGAGCAGCGCGAGGCAGGCGTCGTGCAGCGACGGGCCCATGCGCAGGTTGGCGGTGTCGCCGGTACCGGGCAGGTCGTCGAACTCCGGGACGTTGCGGTTCCGGGTGAGCTTGGCGCGCTCCGCCGCCGCGGCGACCGCGGCATCGCCGCTGCCAGGCTGTGGTGCGTTCGGCGTTTGAGTCATCGAATCGAGGTTACCGGTGGCCCCAGATCAGTCGCTGAACAGGCGGTACACCACGTAGCAAGCGAACCAGATGGTCGCGACCGCGGCGAGGCCGACGAGTGTGACTAGGCCGTAGTGCAGGAAGTCGATGAGTTCCACGCGCAAAGGATAACCACCGCGGGCGCCCTGCGGACTGTGGCGTCGGGCATGATCTGCCCAGACCAACAGCCGGGACGGGAGCACATGGACTTCGAGACGCTGCGCGAACGGGCACTTGCCTTCCGCGAGGACCTCTTGGCGCGCAAGGAAAAGATCGCGCCCAGCGACTTCGGCTGGTACCCGTACGACACGATGGCCAACATCTTCCACCTGGACGCGCTGCTCACCGGGCCGCGGCGCGAGGTGTTCGGGACGCTGGCCGGTACCCGCGTCGCCGACATCGGCGCCGCCGACGGCGACTTCGGGTTCTTCCTGGAAGCCGAACTCGGTTGCCAGGTGGATGTGATCGACAACGCGCCGACGAACTTCAACGGGCTGCGCGGCGCGCGGCGGCTCGCCGCGGAGTTGGGGTCCAGCGCCGAGGTGCACGAGATCGACTTGGACGCCCAGTTCCGGCTACCCGCCGAGCACTACGGCGCGGTGTTCTTCCTCGGGCTGCTCTACCACCTGAAGAACCCGTTCTTCGTGCTTGAGGCGCTGGCCAAGCGGGCCGACCTGTGCTTCGTGTCGACCCGGATCGCGCAGGTCGCGCCGGATGGCACCCGGATCCAGCAGCAGCCGGTGGCGTACCTGCTGGATCCGGCGGAGGCCAACAACGACGCGACCAACTTCTGGATCTTCAGCGAGGCGGGCCTGCGGCGGCTGTTCGACCGCACCGGCTGGGAGGTCGTGGACTTCACCACGGTCGGTTGCCAGCAGGACTCCGACCCGCGCTCCCAAGACCGCGACGAACGAGCCTTCGCCCTCCTCCGCGCCAAGCCCGCGGCCTGACGCCGATCACACGGAAGCGTGAAGAGTGAAGGGCACCTTCGACCGGGTAAGCCGGTCAAAGGTGCCCTTCGCTCAGAGAAATTCGTTTGATCAGGCGACTGCGATGTCCACCGCGTGGACGCCGGGGCCCGTGGCGGAGACCTCCGCCTGGCCCTTGCCGTCCCGGTGCAGCGCCCGGACGGTCCAGGTGCCCGCCGCGGCGTAGAACCGGAAGTCACCCTCGGGCGAGGAGACGACCTCTGCGGTGAACTCGCCGGAGGCGTCCAGCAGGCGGACGAAAGCCCCGCCGACCGGCTGGTCCCCGGCCCGCACCTTGCCCGTCACCACGACCTGGTCGGTGTCCTCGGCGACCGCCGTGGCCGACTGCTGCGGCGCTCCGCATCCACTCATGCTCAACGCTCCTTCGTGCGATTTTCCCAAGCGGCGCTACCACTTGGGCCGTGCCTGCGACTCGCCGCGGTGTTCAGGTGGCGACTGAGGTACCGCTGCGCGAGCCGCATTCGAACAGTGCTCGTCAGTTCTTGGCTTCTTCGGCCGGGTTCTCGATCGGCACGCCGACCAGCGAGCCGTATTCGGTCCAGGACCCGTCGTAGTTCTTGACGTTGGTGTTGCCGAGCAGCTCGCGCAGCACGAACCAGGTGTGCGAGGAGCGCTCCCCGATCCGGCAGTAGGCGATGGTCTCCTTCGACGTGTCGAGCCCGGCCTCGGCGTAGATCTCGGTGAGCTCCTCGTCGGACCGGAAGGTGCCGTCCTCGTTCGCGGCCTTGCTCCACGGCACGTTGATCGCCGACGGGATGTGCCCGGCGCGCTGCGCCGATTCCTGCGGCAGGTGGGCCGGGGCGAGCAGCTTGCCCGCGAACTCGTCGGGCGAGCGGACGTCGACCAGGTTCTTGTTGCCGATCGCGGCCACGACCTCGTCGCGGAACGCCCGGATCGAGGTGTCCGGGTCCTGGGCCTTGTAGGTGGTCGCCGCCTTGTTCGGCTCTTCCTTGGTCAGCTCGCGGCCGTCGAGCTCCCACTTCTTGCGGCCGCCGTCGAGCAGCTTGACGTCGCCGTGCCCGTAGAGCTTGAAGTACCAGTACGCGTACGCGGCGAACCAGTTGTTGTTGCCGCCGTACAGGATCACCGTGTCGTCGTTGCTGATGCCCTTGGCGGACAGCAGCTTCTCGAAGCCTTCGCGGTCGACGAAGTCACGGCGCACGTGGTCCTGCAGCTCGTTCTTCCAGTCCAGCTTGATGGCCCCGGGGATGTGCCCCCCGTCGTAGGCGGTGGTGTCCTCGTCCACCTCGGCGAACACCACCCCGGCGGTGTTCAGGTTCTGTTCGGCCCACTCGGTGGAAACCAGGACCTCTGCGCGGCTCATCGAGCGACTCCTTCGTTGATCTTCGATGGTTCAGCGGGTGTCTGATGCGGACGCACCGGCGGGGGCGAAGCGCCGGAGCAACAGGTACATCTGGCAGCCGAGGCAGTATCCGAACACCGCGTTTAGCAGCGCCGCCACCAGGGCGAACGCGTTAGCGACGATGCCCAGCGCGGTCCACTCGGCGACGTAGCCGACGGTGGCCACCAGGGTGAAGGCGAAACCGACGCCCTGGGAGAACCGGACCGGTGCGGGGTCTTCGCGTTCGGCCGGGTCGACCGGTGCGAGGCGCGGCTGCACCGCCTGCCGGTAGAGGTAACCCCACGGGTTGAGCCGCATTCCGAGGAACGCGCACATCCCGAACAGCACCATCTGGGCGGCCAACACCCGCCAGCTGGTGGTGACCAGGCCGAGGGCCAGGATCACGCTGGTCATTCCAGCGGTGAAGCGAACGCCACGTGGGTCGAGTGTTCTGGCAGACAATGGGGCCTCCTGACTGTGGACTGCGGCTGCCGAGTCCGTCAGGCGGTTTGGACGCACACCCTTGCCGTGGCACAACCGTGCAAGGTGCAAGACGTACTACCGCCCGGTCAGTGCCCGCAACACAGGCTGCTGCCCACGCGGCAAAGATCGACCGCGCGCCTTCGGGTCAGCAGTACATGCACGCGTGGGAGGCTACCGGCTAGACCGATCGGCGGGAACCTCGTTCACTAGGTGAGACGTAAGACGCGGCTGTGATCGGTTACAGGTGGGGTTGGAGGGTGGCGGCGAGCACGTCGCGGCGCGGGACGCCGCCCACGCGGAACAGCTCCCGCCCTTTGCTGTCCAGCGCGAGCGTCGTCGGGGTGCGGTGCACCCGCAGCGGCGTCGACCACTCCGGATGATCGGTGAGGTCGACCTCCACGTGCCGCACGCCGTCGGTGCGCTGCGCGAAGTCGGTCAGCAGGATGCGGGTGTGCCGACACGGCGCGCAGAAGGTGGTGGACAGCTGCAGCAGCGTCACCTTCGCGTCCTCGTCCGGAGCGTCGGCGAGTCGTTGTCGCAGGCCCTCGGGGAACTGGTCCAACAAGATCTCCTCGCTGGGTTTGGTGCGCACCCTGCCTTCGCGGTTCCGCCACACCAGGCCGAAGACCACGGCGACGACGACGGCGATCAGCAGTGCCCAGGTTCCGGCGTTCACCCCGTGCTCACCCCGCTGGAGTTGATCGTGACGTTGTCCGCGGTGCCCTCGATGACCAGCGCGCCCCGTTCCGCGCGCACGGCGGTCGGGGTGATCTCGAACGGCAGCATGCCGGGGTCGAGGGTGGTGCTGAACTGCTTGAGCACCGACTGCTCGAACAGCGGCGGCAGCTCGATCGGCCCGAGCGCGCTGTTGTTCAGGTCCAGCTTTCGCGGGTCGATCTCCATCTTGCCGTTGACCAGCGACAACACCGCGATCACCCGCACCTTGTTGTCGGAACCGGCAATGTTCACGGTGCCGTCGAGCTGCACCACGGTCTTGGTGTCGTCGGTACCGGCCGCGAGCTGCTCGTCCTCGCTGCTGATGTTGCCTTCGTCGTCGGCCAGCGCGTCCTTGTCCGCCGGGTTGATCGTGAGGTCCTGGATGCCGATCAGCCGCGCGACGTCGGACGCCTTCAGCTTCACCCGGCCGACCAGCTGATCGACGGTGACGTGGTCGGCGGTACCGGCCAGCAGTTCGGCGGTGGACACCCGCGCACCGTGCAGGTCGGCTTCGATGCCGACCTCGTTGAGCTGACCGACCTGCACCGCGTTGGCCGCCAACTGCACGTCGCGGTAGTTCCCGGCGACGACCTGGGTGAGGAACGGGAAGCCGTTGATCCGCACCTCGGGGTCCTCGCGGAGGTGCAACTGCGCGGCCATCCGCTTCGACACCTGGTACTCGGCGATCGCGGCCGCGCCGAAGTCGGCGCCCACCAGGACGCCGAAGAGGATTACGAGTGCGATGGCGAGCTTCTTCACCGAACGGTCCGTTCTGTCGGGGCCAGGCAGATGGCCGACGGCTTCCCCGTTGAGCCCTAGCGGCCACCACGATCGGGTGGCTTCACTGTATCGGCCGCCCACCGGGCGATGCGGTCCACCAAATCGGGGCCGGTCGCGCTCTCGGCGTGCCGCATGCCCGTTTCCAGCCACAACTCGCCGCCGCCCGCCTCGCTGAGCGCGACCGCGTCGGCCACCGGGAAGTAGTGGTCCTGGTCGCCATGCACGATCAGCAGCGGCACCGGGATGCGCGGCACCAGCTCAATCGGCGAGATCGGCACGTCCGGCCACGCCGGGGCGAGGCGGACGCCGAGCAATCGGGCGCTCCACCGGCCGTGCGGCTGTTCGAGCAGCCAGTGCACCCGGCGCATCGCGGGCGTGTCGCGGACCCACCAGCGCGCCGGGCTGCTCACCGAGATCACCGCGTCCGGCGCCGCGGACAGCGCCGCGTGGCGGAGCACCACCGAGCCGCCCAGTGAGAAGCCGACCGTAACCACTCGTTCACAGCCGAGGTCGCGCAGGTGTTGGACAGCGGCGGCGATGTCCAGCGCCTCGGCCGGGCCGACGGTGGTCCGCCCACCGGAGCGGCCGTGGCCGCGAAAATCGACCGCGAGCACCGGCGCGTGGCCGGACAACCGCTCCAACACCCGGCGCACGCTGGGCTTGCGCACGTGGTTGGTAAAACCGTGCCCGACCACGAAACCCAGCTCGGCGGGCAGTCCGGGCCCCAGGTACAGCAGACCGCGCAGCACCGTGCCGTCGTCGGCGGCCAGCGCGACCCGGCGGGCGTGACACATTCCCGTAACAAATGGTCGACTGTTGTTCACAAATGTGATGCCGCCGGTTGGACCTGGGTTTTTCCGCCGCATTTCGGTTATTCTCCTTGCCATCCACAGGCAACGACGCCGAGCCATCCGTTTGTCGAGCGGGTGGTGCCTTTCCCCTCACCGGTCGTCGGTTGTTCTCGCCTTGGGACGGAGGCCCCCAGATGAGCTCCGAGCTGCTGCTGCTTACCAGCGAATCGGACTGCGAAGCGGTATTGCCCTCGCTGACCCTGCTACCGCACCGAGTCCGCACCCTGCCCGCCGATCCGGGCGCCATCCTCTCCGGTGGTGCGCACGACGTGATCCTGGTCGACGCCCGGACCGATCTGGCCGGCGCCCGCGACCTGTGCCGTCTGCTGTCGGCGGGAGACGTGCCGGTGATCGCGCTGGTCAACGAGGGCGGCCTGGTCACGATCAGTGCCGAGTGGGGGGTCGACGACATCCTGCTGCCGACCACCGGCCCGGCCGAGATCGACGCCCGGCTGCGGCTGCTGGTCTCGCGGCGCAGCAACACCAACGCCACCGGCGACGGTTCGCTGAGCGTCGGCGACCTGGTGATCGAGGAGGCGACCTACACCGCGCGGCTGAGGGGGCGGGCGCTGGAACTGACCTACAAGGAGTTCGAGCTGCTGAAGTTCCTCGCCCAGCACGCGGGCCGGGTGTTCACCCGAGCCCAGCTGTTGCAGGAGGTGTGGGGCTACGACTTCTTCGGCGGCACCCGCACGGTGGACGTGCACGTGCGGCGGCTGCGCGCGAAGCTCGGCCCGGAGCACGACTCGATGATCGGCACGGTCCGCAACGTCGGCTACAAGTTCGTCCGGCCGAACCGCACCAACTCCCCGCTGGTCGCTGAGTCGTCCGAGCCGGACCAGGTGGGGATCGAAGCGGTGGACCGCGAAACGATCACCACGTCCTGACCCGATCCACGAGGGCGACGACGAACCGCGTCCGCGGTGGCTGAGTTCGTTCCCAGCGCTTCGGCCGCGTCAACCGCGAGGATCGTGGGTAACGTCATTGGCGTGCAGCTGACTTGGCGTAATGGACTGGACAGCAGTGAAGCGGCCGAGGTCATGGGTCTGCTCGACAAGACCGAGAAGACCGACGGGGTGGCCCCGGTCGGCGAACACGTGATCTTGCGCCTGAAGGCGCACCGGGACGTCATCCACCAGATCGAGCCCGTGCAGGCCGATGTGCGCTCCGAGCACTTCGTGGTGCGCGATGCCGGGGGCGTGCTGATCGGCTACGCGCACCTGGACACCGAGCACGAGAAGACCGCCGGTCAATTGGTCGCCGAGCTCGCGGTGCACCCCGACCACCGCCGCAAGGGCGCTGGCACCCGCCTGGTGGAGGCGCTGCTGGACCGCGCCGAGCTGTCCACCGAGCCCGCGCCGGACCTGGGCCGCCTGCGGATCTGGTCGCACGGCGAGCACCCGGGCGCGGTGCGGCTCGCCGAGCGCTTCGGGCTCAGCCGTCCGCGCGAGCTCTGGCGGATGGGCCGGGAGCTCGCCGAGCCGGAGCTGCCGACGGTGGAAACACCCGAAGGTGTCCGGATTCGCACCTTCCGGGTGGGCCGGGACGAAGCCGCGCTGGTCGAGGTCAACCACCGGGCGTTCGCCTGGCACCCGGAGCAGGGCGGCATGACCGTGCAGGACCTGCGCGCCAAGGAGCGCGAGGAGTGGTTCGACCCCGCCGGGTTCTTCCTCGCCGTGGACAGCCGCGACGAACTGCTCGGCTTCCACTGGACCAAGGTGCATCCCGACGGCATGGGTGAGGTCTACGTCGTCGGCGTCGATCCCAATGCGCAGGGCGGTGGACTGGGACGGTCACTCACCGTGGCGGGATTGCGGTATCTCCGGGACATCGGATGCCGTCAGGTGATGCTCTACGTCGAGGCGGACAACGAGCCCGCCATCAAGATCTACCAGCGGTTGGGGTTCGGCAAATGGGATACCGACGTGCAATTTGGGCGCTGATCTGGCGCTGCCCTGCGTAACCCGGCCACTTCAGTGCGAAGCCGAAGATCCCCCGTTGGAATGCGCGTCCGCTTACTTAGCGTGCCTTGTTCACCTTCCATTCACCTCGATGGCGGCGACCGTCCACCCCGACTCCTTAGCGTCCGTGGTGAGCGGCAGAAGCACCGGCCTGTCGCGCAATGCCTGGTGTTTCCTTGACTGGAGGAACGAAGTGAAGATCAAGCGGCACAGCGCCGCGTTCGCCGTCCTCGCCGCAGGCGCGCTCGTGCTCGCAGGCTGCGGCTCGGATCAGAACGCTCCTGCCGGTGGTGGCAACCCCGCCCTGGACAGCCTGCAGGTCGAATGCGGCACCAAGACCCTCTCCGCAGAGGGCTCGTCCGCGCAGAAGAACGCCGTGGACGTGTTCAAGCGCGACTACGGGCTCAAGTGCCAGGGTCAGCAGGTCAACTACACCGGGTCCGGCTCCGGCCGCGGTGTCTCCCAGTTCATCGCTGGCCAGATCGACTTCGGTGGTTCCGACTCGGCGCTGAGCGAGTCGAAGGGCGAAGTCGCCAAGGCCGCCGAGCGCTGCCAGGGCAACCCGGCCTGGAACCTGCCGATGGTCTTCGGTCCGGTCGCCATCTCCTACAACCTGCCCGGTGTCACCGACCTGACCCTCAACGCCGACGTGGTCGGCAAGATCTACCAGGGCCAGATCAAGAAGTGGGATGACCCGGCGATCAAGGCGCTGAACCCGAACGCGCAGCTGCCGTCCATCGACATCGTGCCGTTCTTCCGCTCCGACGAGTCCGGCACCACGGAGAACTTCCAGAAGTACCTGGCCACCGCCACCGGCGGCGCTTGGACCGGCACGGGCAAGACCCTCCAGGGCGGACCCGGAATCGGCCAGGGCCGGGAGGGCAGCGACCAGGTCGCGCAGTCGGTGAAGGCCACCGAGGGCGGCTTCACCTACGTCGAGTGGTCCTTCGCCAAGAACCTGGGCCTGGGCATCGCCAAGATCGACAGCGGCGCTGGCCCGGTCGAGCTGACCACCGCCAACATCGGCAAGGCCATCGAAGGCGCCCAGATCGAGGGCCAGGGCAACGACCTGCGGGTCAACCTCGAATCGATCTACGGCAACAAGGCTGCGGGCGTCTACCCGGTCGTGCTGAACACCTACGAGATCGTCTGCTCCAAGGGCTACGACCCGGAAACCCTGAAGTCCGTCAAGGCGTTCCTGACGGTGGCCGCCAACGCCAACCCGCAGGAGCTGGAGAGCGCCGGTTACGTTCCGCTGCCGGAGGGCTTCAAGACCAAGGTCCTGGACGCGGTCAACGCAATCTCGTGAGTAACCCAAGTCGCACACAACCAGGGCGAACAACGGGTCGAACGGACGAAGTGAGAGGCTGCAAACAGCAGTGACCGACTCGACGAGAGCCGAGCTGCGCCCCGCGGACCGCACCTCCGGTGCCCCGCGGGGCGCTTCGGCGCCCAGTTCTGGACCGGAGGCCCCCATTTCCGCTCCTGACACTTCTGCGGGCAGGACGTACCGCATCGGCGACCGGGTGTTCTCCTCGGTCGCGACCGCATCCGGTGCCTTCGTGGTGGCGCTCATCGCGGCGATCGGGATCTTCCTGCTGATCCGCGCGGTACCGGCGCTGCAGGTCGACCAGGTGAACTTCCTGTTCAGCCGGGAGTGGGACACGCGGGATCCGAACAACCTGACGTTCGGCATCCTCGACCTGGCTTGGATCACGGTGGCCAGTTCGGTGGTCGCGCTGGTGATCGCGATGCCGCTGTCCTGCGGTATCGCGCTGTTCCTCACCCAATACGCGCCGCGCGGCCTCGCCCGGCCGTTCGCCTACGTCGTCGACCTGCTCGCCGCGGTCCCCTCGGTGGTCTACGGCCTCTGGGGCTTCCTGGTGCTGGCGCCCGTGCTCCGGCCGGCCGCGTTGTGGTTGAACCAGAGCCTCGGCTGGATCCCGCTCTTCGCCGAGGGCAACGTGCGGCCGATGGGCGGGGGGACGGACGTGTTCACCGCCGGGATCGTGCTCGCCGTGATGATCATTCCAACGATCACCGGTGTCACCCGCGAGGTCTTTTCCCGCACCCCCAGCACGCACATCGAGGGTGCGCTGGCACTCGGCGCCACCCGCTGGGAGGTCGTGCGCGCCACCGTCTGGCCGTTCGGACGCAACGGTTTCATCGGCGGCTCGATGCTCGGGCTCGGCCGGGCGCTGGGCGAAACGATGGCGCTCACCATCATCCTCAGCGCTGTCACCGCTCCGCCCAACTACAGCATCTTCGACGCCGGTGCGACCTTCGCGTCCAAGATCGCGCTCGGTGCTGCGGAGTTCAACAACAATCTGCAGGTCGGCGCATACATCTCGGCAGGGTTGGTGCTGTTCGTCATCACCTTCGCCGTCAACGCGATCGCCCGTTGGATCGAGAGCACCAGCGGTGGGGAGAAAGCATGAGGACCGACACCGCGGACGTGGACAAGCTCGCCGCGCCACCGGCGTTCCAGAGCATCGGCGCTGCACGCAAGTTCAAGAACAACGTCGCCACCACGTTGTTCGCCGCGGCGTTCGTGATCGCGGTGATTCCGCTGCTGTGGGTGCTGTGGACGCTGTTGGAACGGGGCCTGCGGCCGGTGCTCAGCGCGGACTGGTGGACGCACTCGTTCAACGGCCTGCTGCCCAACGACTTCGGCGGCGGTATTTACCACGCGCTGGTAGGCACCGTGCTGCAAGGGCTGGTGTGCGTGGTCATCGCGGTGCCGCTGGGCGTCTTGGTGGGCATCTACCTGGTCGAGTACGGGCGCCAGTCGCGGTTGGCCAAGGTCGCCACGTTCATGGTGGACATCCTCAGCGGTCTGCCGTCGATCGTGGCCGGTCTGTTCATCTACGCGCTGTGGATCACCACCTTCGGCTTCCACCGCAGCGGAATCGCGGTGGCGTTCGCGCTCCTGCTGCTGATGCTGCCAGTGGTCGTCCGGGTGACCGAGACGATGCTGGTGATCGTGCCGGACGAGCTGCGCGAGGCGTCCTACGCGCTCGGCGTGCCCAAGTGGAAGACGATCGTGCGGATCGTGCTGCCGACGGCTCTGTCGGGCATCCTCACCGGTGTGATGCTGGGCTTGGCCCGCGTGCTGGGCGAGACCGCGCCGCTGCTGATCCTGGTGGGCTACTCCAGCGCGATCAGCTTCAACCTCTTCAACGGGGAGATGGCGTCGTTGCCGCTGACCATCTACATGGAGCGCCGCACCGGCACGCTGGCCGGTGATTACCGGATGTGGGGTGCCGCGCTGACCCTCGTGCTCGTCATCATGCTGATCAACCTTGTCGCGACGGCGCTGTCCAGGCTCTTCGCGATCAAGACGAAGTAGGGACTCCAAACATGGCCAAGCGTCTCGACGTCAAGGACCTGAACCTGTTCTACGGCAAGTTCCACGCCGTGCAGGATGTGACCCTGCAGGTCCCCGCCCGCAGCGTCACGGCCTTCATCGGGCCGTCCGGTTGTGGCAAGTCGACCGTGCTGCGTTCGTTGAACCGGATGCACGAGGTCATCCCGGGCGCTCGCGTCGACGGCAAGGTGTCGCTGGACGGCGAGGACGTCTACGCCAGCGACGTGGACCCGGTGCAGGTGCGCCGCACCATCGGCATGGTGTTCCAGCGGCCCAACCCGTTCCCGACCATGTCGATCCGGGACAACGTGGTCGCTGGCCTGAAGCTGGCTGGCGAGAAGAACAAGAAGCACCTCGACGAGGTCGCCGAGCGGGCGCTGCGCGGGGCGAACCTGTGGGAAGAGGTCAAGGACCGGCTGACCAAGCCCGGCGGTGGGCTCTCCGGCGGTCAGCAGCAGCGGTTGTGCATCGCGCGGGCGATCGCGGTGCGTCCGGACGTGCTGCTGATGGACGAGCCGTGTTCGGCGCTGGACCCGATCTCCACGTTGGCGATCGAGGACCTGATCGCCGAGCTCAAGCAGGACTACACGATCGTCATCGTCACGCACAACATGCAGCAGGCGGCGCGGGTGAGCGACCAAACGGCGTTCTTCAACCTGCGAGCGGTCGGCGAGCCGGGCCAACTGGTGGAGATCGACGAAACGGGCAAGATCTTCTCCAACCCAACCCAGAAGGCCACGGAGGACTACATCTCCGGCCGCTTCGGCTAGTCCAGGAACGAGTGAAGGGCACCTTTGACCGGCTTACTCGGTCAAAGGTGCCCTTCACTCATCGCCCGAATGGGGTCGTGAGTGCGGAACCGGGCTGGAGCCCGGTTGTCCACTCACGACGGCGCTTGCAGCAGTGCCATCGCCAGGGATTGGACCGAGTCCGCGAAGGAGTCGCCGCGGCGTCGCATGTGGCGGATCAGGTCGGCGTCGAAGGTCGCCAGGATCGCGTGGCTGAGGAAGTCCGCGTCCAGGTCGGGGCGTTCCGCGCTGATCAGGTTCGCGATGTGCTGGGCCCAGAAGCGGTAACTGGGGTCTTCGTGCTTGTTGTCCGCGCAAGCCGCTTCGTGCGCTGAGAGCAGCGCGGCGTTCTGCTCGCCGATGGCGGTCAGCTCGGCCAAGAACGCCAGGAGCCGCTCGCCCGCGGGTGCGCCCGGCCCCAGCGGTGGCGGGCCTTCGGTGACGCTTTCGCGGAGCGCGCGGGAGCGTTCTTCCAGGAGCTCCCGGATCAGACCCGCTCGGCTGCCGAAGCGGCGGAACACCGTGCCCTTGCCGACCCCAGCCTCGGCCGCGACCGCGTCCAGCGACACGTGGTCGCGGCCGCATTCGACCAGCAGCCGCTCGGCCGCTGCCAGCACGGCCTGGCGGTTGCGCGCCGCGTCGGCTCGCTCCTGCTTCGGCACGTCACCTCCCGCGATTGAACCGGACTGTCAGTCCGCCTATGCTACCGTGGCAAAAGCGGACCACCAGTCCGGTTGGAGGAGACATGCGAGCACTCGTCGTCGACCCGGAAGCGCCGGTGAAGTTGCGCATCGGTGAGGTTCCGGAGCCGACACCGGGGCCAGGCCAGGTGCTGCTCGACGTCCAGCACATCTCGCTCAACCACGGCGAAATCGCCTTCGCCGGGAGCCAGCAGCCGGACACCGTGCACGGCTACGACGCCGCGGGCGTCGTCGTGCGGGCGGCCGCTGGGAGCCCGCCGGTCGGCACTCGGGTGATCGCGTTCGGCGCGGGTGCCTGGGCGGAGCGCATGGCGGTCAACGCCGACGCAGTGGCGGAGGTGCCGGAGTCGGTCGACCTGGCTGAGGCGGCGGCGCTGCCGATGGCGGGCATCACGGCGCTGCGCAATCTGCGCAGCACAGCGATCCTCGGCAAACGCGTGCTGATCACCGGCGCTTCCGGCGGGGTTGGTCGGTATGCCGTGCAGCTCGCGTTGATCGGCGGGGCGCACGTCATCGCGCAGGACAACCGGCAAGAAGGTCTGGCCGAGTTGGGTGCGCACGAGGTGGTGTCCGATCTGGGCGGTGTGCAGCCGGTCGATCTGGTGCTGGACAACGTCGGTGGTCCGCTGCTGGTCGAGGCGTGGCGGTTGGTCAAGTTGGGTGGGCGGGTGCAGAACATCGGTTGGACATCCGGTGCGGCGGCGGTGTTCGAGCCGTATTCGCTGTTCGCGGTCGGTCCGTCGAAGTCGCTGAACACCTGGGGCGACGTGGCCGCTCCCGCCGAAGATCTGGCCACTTTGGTCAGTTTTGTCGCGGCCGGTCGGTTGTCCCCGGAGGTCGGCTGGCGCGGCACGTGGGACCGCCTCGACGAGGCCGCCGATGCGCTACTGCGACGACGCATCGCGGGCAAGGCAGTGCTGGACGTGGGGATCTGACATGCGAATCGGGCTGAGTGTCGACGATCGAGGGCTTTCGCACGCCGATCTCGTGGCGGAGGTGCGCAACGCCGCCGACGCCGGTTTGGCGAGTTTCTGGCTGGGACAGCACACCGCGGGCGATGCGCTGACATCGCTTGCGGTGGCAGGCAGTGCAGTCCCCGGAATCCGCCTCGGTACGGCTGTCGTGCCGACCTACCCGCGCCATCCGCTGGCGCTCGGTGCGCAGGCGCTGACCGCGCAGGCCGTCACGGGCAACCGGCTTGATCTCGGCATCGGGACGAGCCATCGGATGATCATCGAGGAGCAGTTCGGCTATTCCTTTGACAAACCAGCCCGGCACCTGCGCGAATACCTGGCTGCGCTGCGGCCCGTGCTGCGCGGTGAAACCGTCGATTTCGACGGCGAGACGCTGAAAGCCGCAGGACGGATCGACGTCCCAGGGGCCGAGGCGCCCGCGGTGCTGGTAGCCGCCCTCGGCCCGGCCATGCTGCGCGTCGCGGGCGAACTCGCCGACGGCACGATCACGGTCTGGGCAGGGCCGAGCACACTGGACAACTACGTCCTCCCGCAGTTGCACCGCAGCGCGGACGAACCGCGGGTGGTGGCGATGGTTTCGGTGTGCGTCACCGCGGATGCCGAGGACGCGAGCAGGCGATTCGGCGAACAGTTCGGCGGAGCGGGGAATTTGCCCAGCTATCGCGCCATGTTGGAACGGGAAGGCGCCGCTGGACCGGAACAGGTGGCCGTCATCGGTGACGAGACCTCGGTGGCGCGACGGCTTCGCCAGTTCGCCGAAGCGGGCGCGACCGAGTTGGTCGGAATCCCTTACGGCACAGGGGAAGAGCAACGGCGTACCAAGGACCTGCTGGCCCACCTGAACCAGGGGTGGGGGGGGGGGGGGGGGGGGCGCCCGCCCCCCCCCCCCCCCCGGGCCCCCCCCCCCACGACCGTTCACATCGCCGGAACCCTGTCCAGGAAACCGTGCACGTCGCGGATCCGGCCGTCGTCGTCCAGGACCGCGACGTCGAAGCCGACCACCACCGCTTCTCCGTCAGCCGGGCCGAGTTCCCAGGTGAAGCGGGCGATGCTGTGGTGGGCGTCGAAGGTTCCGCCAGGGCGGAAGACGAAGTCCGGGAACTGGCCCTGGACCGCTGCGATCGTGGCATCGATCGCCGCCCTGCCCCGCACCTCGGCCAGCGGGTCGGTGTAAGTGCCTTCAGCCGTCCAGAGTTCGTCGACCGCGGCGCGGCGCTTGTCGGCGTCCCGCTCGTTCCAGGCGGCGAGGTAGCGGTCCAGGAGTTGGTCGAAGCTCATCGGTGCGTCCTTTCGTGCTGCGATCTCGGTGGCACCAGCTTGCGGCCCGGAAGTCATCGCGTCGATTACCCGAGAAGTAATGACGATCAGAGCGGCCAGGCCACCTGACCGCAGCAGCTTTACCTGGGAGGTAATGGCCCGGCTGACTAGTGTCGTGGTGTGACGACAGTGGAATCGCGCCCGGTGGGGGCGCTGCTGCGGGAATGGCGGGAGCGTCGGCGGCTGAGCCAGCTGCAACTCTCGTTGGACGCCGACATCTCCACGCGGCACCTCAGCTTCGTGGAGACAGGGCGGTCCAAGCCGACCAAGGAGATGATCCTGCGGCTCAGCGAGCACCTCGACGTCCCGCTGCGGGAACGCAACGGGCTGCTGCTCGCGGGCGGTTACGCACCGGCCTACCCGGCGAGCGGCCTGGAAGCGCCGGAGCTGGCGGCGGTGCGCGCGGCGTTGCGGCAGGTGCTGGCCGGGCACGAGCCGTACCCGGCGCTGGTCGTCGACCGGGCGTGGCAGCTGGTCGAGGCCAATGCGAGCATCCAGCTGTTCCTCGAAGCAGCGACCCCGGAACTGCTCGCGCCGCCGGTGAACGTGCTGCGGCTGAGCCTGCACCCGGAAGGCATGGCGCCGAACATCGTCAACCTCGGTGAGTGGCGCGCGCACGTCCTCGGCCGCCTGCGCCGCCAATCCGCCGCAACCGCCGACCCGGCGCTCGTCGACCTGCTCGCCGAACTGCGCGACTACCCGTGCGACCAGCCAGAACCCGAAGTCGAACTGCCCGGCGCGGGCGATGTCGTGGTGCCACTGCGTTTTCGGCACGGCGACCGGGAGCTGTCGTTCTTCAGCATGACAGCGGTTTTCGGGACTCCGCTGGACGTCACGGTCGCCGAACTCGCCATCGAGTCCTTCTTCCCCGCCGACCGATCCACGATGGACACCCTCCGCGCCGAGGCAGGTGCCGCCTAGCACCGCAGCCGCCGGAAGGCGTTGTCACGTCGGGATTTCGTCGGCGATGGCCGAGATGAAAGCGCTGGAATCCTTGGGGTTCAACGCCAGCCCGCAGACCTGCTCGAAGGCTTTTAGGTAGTCGGCGGTGTCGGCGGCCTTGTCCAGGAACCGGGAGTTCGCCGAGTCCCCGAGGTGCACGACCTGGGGGTCGGCGTCGTCCGGGAACGAGAACACCGCGATCCGGTCGCCCATCAGCGGATGCCCGCCGACCTGGAACGGCAGCACCTGGATGGTGACGTTGCGGCGATAACCCAGCAGCACCAAGTGCTCCAGCTGCTGGCGCATCACGCCGGGCCCGCCGACGGCGCGGCGCAACGCCGACTCGTCGAGCACCGCCCACAACTCCAGCGGATGCTCACCGAGCAGCCGTTGCTGCCGGGTTGCGATCACGGTCAGCCGCTCGGTCAGCTCGTCCGGGCCGTGGATGTGCGCGTCGGTGTTCAGCAGCGCCTGGCTGTACTCGGCGGTCTGCAGCAGCTCCGGGAGCGGGTCCGCGCCGTAGCAGCTCACCGCTTTCGCCGAGGTCTCCAGCCCGAGGTAGGTCTGCAGGCCGGGCCGCTGCGCGGTGCTCGGGAACTGCTGCCACCAGCCGCGCTGCTTGGAGTCCTGCGCGAGGTCCACCAGCGACGTGAGCTCGTCGTCGGTAGCGCCGTAGAACTCGGCCATCAGCCGCACGTCGGAAGTGCGGACCGGCACTCGGCCCAGTTCGATCTGACTGATCTTGCCCTGGGAGCAGTCCAGGTGGGCGGCGACTTCGCGGTGCGTGCGCCCGGCGGTCTCGCGCAGTCGGCGCAACTCGCTGCCCAGTCTTCTGCGATGCACGGTAGGACTCTTACGCACCGCACACCCCGAGGGACGCGGTTCGGTACCTTCTCACCCGAACGAGGATCGCATACGTTGATCACAACAGCGAGTACTGAGACCGAGTATTAATACTTCTCTGATCGAACCCACTGCCACCTGCGGAAACAGCTCAGCTGGACGGCATCTTTCCGGTCACGATGAACACCACCTGGCGAGCCACCGAAACGGCGTGGTCCGCGAACCGCTCGTAGAACCTACCCAACAGCGTGACGTCCACCGCGGCGGCAACTCCGTGCGACCACTCCGGGCTCATCATCACGGTGAACAGGTGCCGGTGGAGGTCGTCCATCTCGTCGTCGTCCTCCTCCAGCCCACGCGCGTCCTCCACGTCCTGCGTGCGGATCACGGTGTGGGCCCGCCCGGCCAGCTTGACCGCGACCCGGCCCATCTCGGCGAAGTACGGCTGCACGTCCGGCGGCAGCACCGCGTTCGGGTGGCGGCGGCGCGCGGCCTTGGCCACGTGCAGCGCCAAATCGCCCATCCGCTCCAGGTCCTCGGCGGCGTGGATGGTGGAGATCACCGTGCGCAGGTCACCGGCCACCGGCGCCTGCAGCGCCAGCAGCCCGAAGGCGTGCTCCTCGGCGCGGGCCCGCGCCTCGTCGACCTGGACGTCTTCCTCGATGACCTGTTCGGCGAGCGTCAGGTCGGTCTCCAGGAGCGCTTTGGTGGCGCGTTCCATGGCGCTGCCGACCATCGTCGACATCGAGGCGAGTTCGTCAGCGAGCTTGCCGAGCTGTTCCTGGTAGACCTCACGCATGGTGCCCAGACTACTTCCAGCCGGAATCGGACAAGATGACCCGTGGTGAACCAGCGGTGAACGCACCATGATGAACCCGTTCGGGCTACCGCGGAAACCCGAGGTCAGCCGCAGATGTCGGTTCCCGCGTTCACCGTCGACAGACCGCCGGGAATGCTCGGCTGGTTCGGGTCCGGCGCCGGGGGCTGCTGCCGCAAGCCGTTGGCACCGCCGCCGCTGGGAACCCCGTTGGATTCCGCGGCCTGCGGGGCGTTCGCGTCGCCGGTCACCGGAGCACCATCGATGATCGCCTGGAACAACGCCTTGGTGTCGGTCTCCCGCAGCACCTCCATGCCCTGCTCGTTGGCGTAGCCGGTGGTGGGCACCGTCACGAAGGTGACGCGGTTGGCGTCCAGCCCCTGCAACTGCTGGCCCAGGTCCATCAGCCGGTCGACCCCGATGTTCTCCCCGAAGGTGTTGGCGCTGACGGCCTTGACGAAGTTGCTGAGCTTGCCAGGGTCGAGCAGCACCTGGCTGGACATCGTCTTGCGCAGCAGCGCGGACAGGAACAGCTGCTGACGCTGCATCCGGCCGTAGTCCGAGGTCGGGTCGCCCTTGACGTGCCGGGCGCGCACGTAGTTCAACGCCTGCTCGCCGCTGAGCGTCTGCTTGCCCGCAGTGGGGAGCACGGTGCCCAGCGTGGTGTCGATGATCGGCTTCTCGGTGCAGACCTCCACGCCCTGCACGGCGTCCACCATCGACTTGAAGCCCTGGAAGTCGATGCCCAGGAAGCTGTCCACCCGCAACCCGGAGACCTGCTGGATCACCTTGGTCGTGCACAGCGGGCCACCGATCGAGTAAGCCTCGTTGAGCCGGACGTCCCGGCGCGCCGGGACCTGCTCGCCGGTGTACTTGCCGGTGGTCGAGTCCCAGCGCTCGCACGCGGGCATGTCGACCTGCAGGTCGCGCGGGAACGAAACCAGGATCACCCGGCTCCGGTCGGCCGGGATGTGCGCGATGATCGTGGTGTCCGAGCGGGCACCGGGCTCGTCCTGCTCCGAGCCGACCCCGTCGGACGCGGTCGCCCCGGCGCGGGTGTCCGAGCCGACCAGCAGGAAGTTCTGGTCGCCGGTCTGCTTGGCGACGTCCTTGATGGAAGCCGAGTTGGGGTCCAGCGCCGCGATCGACGGCGGTCCCCAGATGGTGGTGGCGCCCCAGGCGATGCCGAGGGTCAGGAACACGCACAGCGAAGCGGCCATCGCCACTGCCATCACGATCAGGTTCGTGCGGCGCTTGCGCTGCTTCTTCTTCCACTCCATCCGGGACTGGCCGTCGCGACCCTCGACGAAGTCGAACGGGATGTCGGCGCCGAGCTCCGGCTCGCGGCGCTTGCCCAGCAGCCAGGAGTACTTCTTGCGGCGCGCGGCTTCTTCGGCGGCGATCTCGTCGTGCACCGCGGAGAACCGGGCCAGCGTGGCGTCGATCTCCTTGATGTCGGCCTTGCGGGTCGCGCCCTCGTCGAGGTCGTCCTCGTCGGCCACGTCCGAGGGCGCGACGATGGCGGTCTCCTCGGCCTCGACCGGCGGCGCCACCGGCTTGGCCACCTTGGTCTTGTCGTCGCGCTTCGGCCGCGCGACGACCGAGGTCTTGTCAGCCTGCTTCGGCCGCGCCACCAGGGAGGTCTTCTCGGCCTTCGGGGAAGCGGCTGGGACGGCGGAGTGCTGGGTGGTGGCTTCCAGGTCCTCATCGACCGCAGGCGGTGCCGGACGGCCCGGTGCTGGGCGTGGCGCGCGGCGCGGCGGTTTGGCAGGAGCGGCTTCCCCGGTCAGGGCCTGGGTGATCCGGGTCGGCTCGGCGACCGGCCGCTCGATCGGAACGCTGTTGCGGCTGGGCGGCTCCGGCGCTCCGTTGCGAGGTGGCTCGACCGGAGCGCCGTTGCGTATCGGCGGCTCCAACGGCGTCCCGTTGTGGGTCGGCGGTTCGACCGGCGTCCCGTTGCGGGTGGGCCGGTCCATCGCGGCGCCGTTGCGGGCGGCGGCGCCTCCGGCGAACGCTGCCGCGGTTCCTCCGGCGGGCGGCCGAGCGCGGCCCGCAGGACCGTCAGCGGCAGGGCGAGCGGGGCCGTCCGCGGCGGCGCGGCGGTGTCCCGGTCGCGGTTCGCCGTTCGGCGTCTGCGGGGGGCGAGCGCCCGCTGCGGGCGGGGTCCAGCCGGGCGGCGGGGTGTTGTTCTGGCGGTTCGGCGGAGCCGGGCGAGGGCGACGCGGTGCGCCCTCCGGCGCGGTCCAACCGGCGCGCGGCTCGGAAGGCTCGGGGCGGGCGGCCGGACCAGGCGGGGTGGCCTGCGGCGGCCGCGCGGCGCGGCGCGGTTTCGACGCCTGGGGTGGCTGCGGCGGCGCGGACGGCTGCGGTTGCGGCGGTTCTGGCGGTTCCGGTTCGGCGGCGCGCCGGTGGTTTGAACCGTTGCCAGGCGCTTTGCCGTGCTTGGAGAGCAGGTCGATGACGCGCGTGCCCCCGGTGCCGTCCTCGCTGAGCGCGCGGCGGCGTCGGCCGGTGGATCCGGCGGTGCCGTTGTCGGCGGCACTCTCGTCCGGGCGGGAGCGGCGGTGCCCGAATTCGCCATGCCGGGGGTCCTGCGGCACGCGTTTTCCCTCCCACCTCTGAAAGCCGACGGTCTACGAACAATGGCGACGCGCTCGATACCCCCCGACGCGCATCGGGCGACGCCTCCGAGATAGTACGGCTGATCGCCCGAACTGACGATAGTGGGCGACAATTTCTTCACAATCAGTGCACGATCCCACGTGTCGTCTCGTCCAATACGACCAACTGTGCTAAGCCGGTTGACCGGCATAAACGAAACTTAAATACACCCAGTGCTCTTCCTTGATCGCGATCAGTAACCGGCGGCTCTGCGCGCTGCCGCCGCCCGCCGCCCGGCTGCGATTCCGGCCAATCGGACCTCGGAGCCCGCCCGGTAGGCGACCGCGTTGCGACCGGCCTGCTTCGCCGCGTAGAGCAGCGCGTCGGCACTGATCAACTGCTGTTCGGCCGACGCCGGTGCGGAGTCGCCGAAGCTGTGCTCGTGCGCGACCCCGACGCTGATCGTCACCCGCAACCCGGGCGCCATCTGCGGCCACGGGAACCGCTCCACGCGCGACCGAGCCGTCTCGCACACCGTCACGGCCGTGCTCGGCTCGATGCTGGGCAGCACGAGGACGAACTCCTCGCCCCCGTAGCGCGCGCAGAAGGCGCCCGTCGGCAGCACTTCCTGCAGCAGGTCGACGACGCGTTGCAGCACCCGGTCGCCGAGCAGGTGCCCGTAGGTGTCGTTGACCTGCTTGAACCAGTCCAGGTCTACCAGTGCGACCGCCAGGCCGTCGTCGGTGCCAGCGTGTTCGGTCAGCAGGTCGGACAGCCGTTCGTCCAGGTAGCGGCGGTTGTAGCTGGCGGTCAGGCTGTCGCGCAGGCTCTGCTCGCGTGCTTCGGCGTGCTCCCGGCGCAACCGGTTGACCTCGTGCCGCAACTGCTCCGGCACGCGCGGCGTGTCCGCAGTGGACATCAGGTCCAGCGCCGAGCGCAGGTGGTGGTACGCCTGCCGCCACTGCCCACGCGACGCGAGCAGGCTGGCGATCGACTCGTGCAGCTCCGCCATCCCGGTGCCGTTGGCCAGGTCCTGGCGGGTGCGCTGGCCGGGAGGCCGCGCGGTGGCCGCGTCGTCGTCGCGCAGCGGCTCCGGCCCGGCGAAACCGTTACGCAGTCCGGTCATCGCACTCACCTCCCGTCCGTGGTGTCGTCGGGTGGGACGGATCGCTTGAGCTGGTCTGACTCGCCCGACGCCCTAATTCGCTCAACCGGCTGACCCTGGCCTGGTCTGAATTGACGAGCGCCGCTCGAATCTTCAGCTGCCTAGAGTGTGTACCGGGCGGAGGGGTGGATGCGGAAGCAAAACGGATCGGACCCACCCGCACGGACGAGCAAACCAGTGTGTGTTTCTCATCACCGCATCGCAACTCCATCGCTATCGCCCTCAGTTCGCGTTACCAGCGCTTGATCACGCAATCAATTACCGCTCGGGCAAGGCGCGAATCCGTACATGCGATCGTCGAGCAGCACCAGGTGCTGCGAGCCGATCTGATGGCCGGTCCGGCTGCCCGCTGTTCGGGTGGTCACCTCGACGCCGACGACCCAGATCTCGCCGCGCGGTCGGACGCCGTCCGGGGCGAACCCCGGATCCGGTTGCAGGGTCGACAGCGCTGGGTCGAGTTCGACCGTGGTGTCGCCGAGATCGCAAGTCTGGTCCGCGAAATCGGGATGTTGCGTGCGGCGGAAGAAGTCGTGCTGGGCTTGCGGACCGCGGGCTGCCGCGACGTTGTTGTCCGCGAAGTACTGCTTGGACAGTCGAAGCGGTTCGGATTCTGTTGCTGGCGCGGCGCATCCGGCCGTGGAAAGCACGGCCGAAAGACCGATGAGGACAGCCGTCCATCGGCGATCACCGCCCAGTGCAACGGAATGTGGCATGGCACCGCTCAGCCGCCGCTGTGCTCGATCTCCGCGCCAGCGGGCACGGTGGCGTCGTCCGGATCATCCAGCCAGCCCTCCGGCAGCACGACCTTGCCCGCCGAGCCCTGACGTCCGCGCGGCCCCTCGGCATCCACCGGGAATGGCACGTTCGGGTCGAGTTCGGCCAACAGGTCGTCGAGTTCGGCCAGACTGGACACCAGGCCGAACCGGTGCCGCAACTCGGATCCCACCGGGAAGCCGCGCAGGTACTGCGCCATGTGCTTGCGCAGGTCGCGAAGGCCCTTCTGCTCGCCCATGTGGTCGGCGAGCAGTTCGCCATGCCGCTTGAGGACCCGGCAGACCTCGCCCAGCGGCGGGCCGGGCGGGATCGGCGCACCGGCGAAAGCCGCCTGCAGATCGCCGAACAGCCACGGTCGGCCGAGGCAGCCGCGGCCGACCACGACGCCGTCGCAGCCGGTTTCGGCCATCATCCGGAGCGCGTCGTCGGCGCTGAAGATGTCGCCGTTGCCGAGCACCGGGATGGTCCGAACGTGTTCCTTCAGCCGGGCGATGGCCGACCAGTCGGCGGTCCCCGAGTAGCGCTGGGCCGCGGTGCGGCCGTGCAGCGCGACCGCCTTGGCGCCGTTGTCCTCGGCGATGCGGCCCGCGTCGAGGTAGGTGATGTGGTCGTCGTCGATGCCGATGCGGAACTTCACCGTCACCGGGATGCCCGCCGGTTCGGCGGCCCGGACTGCGGCGCGGACGATCTCGCCGAACAGGCGCCGCTTGTAGGGCAGCGCGGAGCCGCCGCCCTTGCGGGTCACCTTGGGCACCGGGCAGCCGAAGTTCATGTCGACGTGGTCGGCGAGGTTCTCGTCGACGATCATCCGCACGGCCCGGCCCATCGTCACCGGGTCGACGCCGTAGAGCTGCATCGAGCGCGGGTGCTCGTCCGGGTCGAAGGTGATCATCTCCAGCGTCTTCGGGTGCCGTTCGACCAGCGCGCGGCTGGTGATCATCTCGCAGACGAACAGGCCAGCGCCGTACTCCCGGCACAACCGGCGGAACGCGACGTTGGTGATCCCGGCCATCGGCGCGAGCACCACCGGTGGATCGACCCGGTACGGGCCGATCTGGAACGCGGGTGCGGCCGGGCGGGCGGGCGCGGGGGACAGATCAAGCACGGTCATCAAGGGCCATTGTTCCCGAAGCCCGCACGCGGATCAGCCGTGACCTGCCTTGCCAGCACTGGAGATCAGGTGGCTGCGCCGGATTCGGGATCATCGGATATACCCAGTCGTCCTTAGTTCCTCAGGATCGAAAGGAGAGTTCGTCAACCCGCTCTGGTCCGATTTCCACCGGTTGGGCCAAGCGGTTTTGGACAGCAGTGCTGCCAATGGATGGCTGCATTCGCGCTCCGTGAACGAACGCACATTTAGGGCATTTAGCACAGCTAATTTTCATCCATTCGGACTAATGGAAGTCGCCCCGTGTGGCGATAGCTGAAAGGCGGCGGCTTACCCGGGGCATCGATTCGTCAGCGGTGCTGGCCGTGCGAAGCGCCAGCACCGCTCAGCACTGCTCAGAACGTGGCGTCGAGGCAGGCGAGGCGGGCGCCCGCGGTACCGGCCTGGCCGGGTTCGGTGTGGGTGCCCATCGCGTGGATCACGAAGGACTTCGCGTCCTGCCTGGTGTCGAAGGACCAGTTGCCTTCGGCGGTGGCCGTGCCGTTGCCCTGGGCGTCGGTGTGGAAGTCCAGCCACACCTCGTTCTGCGGGTTGGCGTAGGCCGGGTCGACCGACGGCTTGACCGGGTCGGCCCGCTCCTGGAAGTGCGGACCGGCGTCCTCACCGGTCGGACCGCACGGCTTGGTGTGCACGTGGGCGCCGTATTCCCGGTTCGGCTGCAAGCCGCGGACTCCGACGGTGACCCTGGTGCGCCCGTCCATGCGCTCGGACGTGATGCTGGCGCCAGATCCGGGAGGCACCTGCGCCGGGTCGTAGGTGATCGCGGTGGCGCCCTGCCGGTAGGGCTCGAAGGTCCCGGTCGTCTGCTTGGGCGAAGCGGCCTGCGTCGGCGCTGGGGAACCCGGTTGTTCGGCTGGTGGCCCGCCGCCGCAAGCGGCGACCAGGGCGCCGGCCGTGACGAGGCCGAAGGCCGAGCCGAGCAGTCGAGCTCGCTGATGAAGCATGGGTAGCCGTCCCTTTCCGTTACTGACTGGAGCTGCGTCGATTCTCCCCGTAGTCACCGGTTCGCGGACACAGACGTTCGTCGGTGGCCTGGATTGTCCGGGTTGTCGATCGTATGGCTGCCCGCCCGGGTTGTCCTGTCATGCGGACAGGACAACCCGGCCACTGCGAAGCGGAACACATAGGTTGGCGGGCGAGGAGGACGGACCGGACCTGGTTGGTGGCATTGGCCACCGCGATGTGGGGAACGGATGCACTGTGGCGTCAGCCGCTCGCGACGAGTTTGCCCTCGGCCAGCGTGGTGTTCTGGGAACACCTGATCACGCCCGTGGCGCTCACGAGCAACGCGGTCAGAAGGTGACGCCCTGGGCGGAAGGCTGGAGGCTGCCGATCTGCATCGACTTGATCGGGAACTCGAAGTACTGCTCCCCGTTCGCGCCGATGATCTCGGCGTTGGTCGAACCCGCGGTGCCAGGTGGGGTTGCGGTGAAGCCGGTGCCGACGAAGGTGTCCGGATCGGCCTTGTCGCCGAGTTCGAGGTGCACGCCCGCGAACGCGGACTCACCGGGGTCCAGGTTGATCTCCATCGGCGCCCCGGGCATCTCGACGCGCTCGGTGGGTACCTCGGTGATCGGATCGCCCGCCATGTCGGTGGCCGCGAGATCCACCCAGCCGTTGAGCGTGCAGGACTGCTGGGAATCGTTCGTGACGGCCATCAACAGAACACCGGGGCGGTCCGGCTGAATGTTCAGGTCCACCGAGAAATCGGTGGCCGAGCAGTTGGAGCTGACGGCGTTCGCACCGGCTGACCCGGCGGAGATCTCGGACATCGCGCCATCGCGCTGGATGGAGCCACCCTGCGCGGGAGCGGGAGCGGAATCGGCCGCTGGCTGGCCGCACCCGGCGAGCAGCAGCACCCCGCCGAACAGTCCGATGATCGAGCCCAGGGTCCCCGTCCGGTTGAGCATCACGTCGTTCCTTCCGATCGGGGGCACGAAGCGCTCGTGCCCTTTTACTCGGAAAGACGCGTGCGGCGCGCCGAGGTTGAGAGAACGATCGAGAAAATCTCGATGTCGCCGTTGCGCCCAGCGGCGTCGCCTTCTCTCCGCTGGCGAGTGTGATGTTCGTCAGCCGGAGAAGCGCCCACCAGCACGGCACAAGATCACCGGGACCTTGTAACCTTGACCGAGCGGGGCGTTAGCTCAACTGGCAGAGCAGCGGACTTTTAATCCGCGGGTTCTGGGTTCGATCCCCAGGCGCCCCACCATTGGTGCTGGTCAGAGCAATCTTGATCAGCTCCGGTGCCGGGTAAGCCCGCGTGGGCCATGCTTTTCGATCCGGCAAGGAGTTGACCATGGCTCGGCCACCCCTCCAGATCGGTACGCACGGCGCGATCCGCACCTGCGAAGACGGCAACGCATGGCGCGATCACCCAGTTCCGCTACGCCGGCGGCAAGACACGGCAACTCGAACGATCCGGCCCGACCGAGAAGCAGGCCATCAAGCGGCTACAGAAGGCGATCCAGGACCTACAGCGTGCGAAGGCGAAGCTGACCAACAACTCAAAGTTTCGAGAGTTCGCTGCCATCTGGCTCGACAAGATCAAGGCTCGCCGTGCGGACTCTACCCACGCCACCTATCAGCACAACCTCAACAAGATCGTGCTTGACCGCATCGGCGACCTTCGGCTACGGAGTTGACCGTCGGTACCCTTCAGCAATTCTTCGACGAGCTCGAGGACGAGGGCCTCTCGGCGAACTACTGCCGGTCAATCCGCGCGGTTGTCCGGGCCCCCTCGGCGTCGCCGTCGTCCGAGACCGGCACCAGATCACATCCCGACCGCAGCCACACCCCCGGGACCGTGAACGCCCACCGATCCAGCAGCAGCGCCAACGCCACCCGCGCCGCGTGCGTGGCCTCAGTCGAGGCGTCCCCGAACCGAATTCGTGCTCACTCGGCGGAGTCGAACACCTCTGCGTGATGTTGCCCGACGTGCGGATCGGGATCGGGGTCAAGGTGCTGGTTCAACCTTGTCCCTGTGTCTCAGGGAGGGGCAGGTGTTCGGTCGCCGTGATGTCGTTGAAGGCTGACCAGTAGCGCGTGGCGTCGGTGACGGCGGTGCCGATGTCCTGTCGAACGGCGGCGAGGTGTTCGGCGGTCCTGTGCACGCGTTCGGCCGGGTCGATGCCAGTGCAGGTGTGCGGGTGTTGGAGTTGGCCGGAATAGTGGTCGACCTGGTCGGCGAGCACGTCAGTCATGTGATGCAAGTTCGCTAGTGCGGACAGCAGTGCGGAGCCGTAGGCGTGAAAATCGTCCGGTTGTGGCTGCTCGACGTGGCCTTGGGCGACGGCAGCATGGGCGATGGCGTCGCGAGCTAGATGCAGGGCTTCGATCGGGTGGTCGGGGATCTTGGTCATTGCCGTACCCCTGGCTGTGTGTAGTGGCTTGTCAGCACTGGCCGCGGGGTCTAGGCGGTTCCCAGCATCGTTGGTGGCGGTGAGCTTACCGGGCAGCGTTGCGGTCCGTAACCGTGGCTGCAGCCGCACCTGCCCTGATCACGTTCTACGACACGATCTCCGAGGCGGCCTGCCCGACATCGATAACGGACAATTCATCCACTCGCCCGACGACGTGCTCAATGATCTCGCCGAGTACGGCCCCGTGCACGTTGCAGATCACGTCATCGGCATCGTGTTCGGCAGCGACGGCGGAGGCTACCTCCTTGCCATCGACCCGAGCGGGGCGGTCCATCGGTCTACCAGCGCAGCCTGGTTCCACGACTTCGAGGTGGTCGCCACGAGCCTGATCGACTTCCTCAAACAGCTTCAGCAGACCGTCGCTGACTTCGCTGACGCCGGGGGCTGTGTGAGGCCCGCCGGTAGTAAACGGCAAAAAACAACGCTAAGGCCGGGCCTCAGCACGCCCGCTACGGCGGCTGCGGCGTCCTCATCTACTGGCACGTCGAGCAGAAGTCGGTTTCGGCGTCACCCGCCTGCTCGGTTTCGACCTGCTGCCGCGCATCAAGCAGATCAACAAGGTCAAGCTCTTCGGTGGCGTCCTGCACGCCGCCGGGTCGGACGCGCTTTCCCGCTACGAGTTGGGATCCTGCTCGCCGAGCGCGGCGGGCTCGACGTCGGAGCGCTGCCGAAGGCCTCCAAGGCCTCTGTCGGTGCCAAGGGCACGACGGTGCGGCTGGACTCGGCGAAGGCGAACGGCCTGTTGGCCGCGAAGCTCCGGGGTGCCCGGGAGTTCGCGGCCAACAGTGTCTCCTAGCGCGTGGCGACCCGGTGGTCGTACTTGATGTGGGTAAGGAAGAAGTCCCGGACGTCCTCGGCGAGCAGGTCCGGCACCTCCATCGCGGCGAAGTGGCCGCCGCGCTCGAACTCCGACCAGTGCCTGATGTCGTACAGCCGCTCGGCCAGCGGTCGCACCGACAGCGTGATGTCGTGCGCGAACACCGCCACGCCGAGCGGCACCCGGCACGGCTGCTGGCTCCCCCGCGGGGTGTCGTGGTGGAACCGGCCCGAGGAGGCCGCGGTCGCGGTCAGCCAGTACAGCGAGATGTCGGTGAGCATCCGATCGTCGCTGACCGGCGTGGCGGGGTCGGTCCACTGTGCGAATCGCTCGGCGATCCAGACCAGCTGGCCGACCGGCGAGTCGGTCAGCGCGTAGCCGATGGTCTGCGGGGTGAGCGCCTGCAGAGCCTGGTACGGCGGGCGGTTCGCCATCAGCTGCCTGACCTTGTCCAGTCGGGCCTCATCTGCTTCGGACACCTCGACGTCGGGGTCCGGCCGGGTCGGCAGGTAGTTGACGTGCACCCCGACGACGTGCTCGGGCGCGACCGCGCCGAGCCCGATGGAGATGCCCGCGCCGAAGTCGCCGCCCTGTGCGCCGTAGCGCTCGTACCCCAGGCGGCGCATCAGCTCGGCCCAGGCCCGGGCGACCCGGACGGCGTCCCAGCCGCGCTCGTGGGTCGGCCCGGAGAACCCGAAGCCGGGAATGGACGGAATCACCAGGTGGAAGTCGCGCGACAGCGGCTCGATCACGTCGAGGAACTCCAGGAACGAACCGGGCCAGCCGTGGGTGAGGATCAGCGCGAGCGCGTCCGGTTTCGAAGACCGGACGTGGACGAAGTGGATGTTCTGGCCGTCGATCTCGGTGGTGAAGTGCGGAAGCTCGTTGAGCTTGGCCTCGTGCTCGCGCCAGTCGTAGCCGGCGCGCCAGTATTCGGCCAGTTCCTTGAGCCGCGCCAGCGGGAAGCCGTAGTCCCACCCGGCGTCGGCGACCTCGTTGGGCCAACGGGTGCGGGAGAGCCGGTCGGTCAGATCGTCGAGGTCGGCCTGGGGGATGTCGATGCGGAACGGCTTGATCATGGTCTTAACTCCAGGAGGATTCATTCGACGCTCAAATGTTCGGACGACTAACGTTTATATTCCAAACGATATCACAATCGTTAGTGCGCCCAACGATTTGTAGACTCACCACATGGAGAACCCATCCGAGGAGACGCCCGCCAGGTGGAAGAGCCTGCCCAGCTGGCTGCTCACCCAGACTGCCAACCACGCGCACCGCCTGGTGACCGACGGGTTCTCGTCCGTCCACGCCCGCGGCTACCACTACCGCCTGCTGGCGACGCTGGAGGAGTTCGGCCCGGCCAGCCAGGCCGCGCTGGGCCGCCGTAGCGACATCCACCTCAGCGACATGGTCGCGGCGATCAACGAGCTCGCCGATCACAAACTGGTCGAGCGCGCCCCGGACCCCTCCGATCGGCGGCGCAACATCATCTCGCTGACCGCCGCGGGCAAGCGGCAGCTGCGGCGACTGGAGAAGCAGCTGGCCGAAACCCAGGACGAACTGCTGGCTCCGCTGTCACCCGAGGAGCGACAGCGGTTGACCGAGCTGCTGTCCAGACTGTTGGACCACCACACCCGGCGAACCGGCACCCCCGAAGAGTCGTGGCGCTGACTGGGAACGCGCCCAAGAATTCCTCGAAGGCCCGGCCTTAGCGTTGTTTGCCGTTTACTACCGGCGGGCCTGTGAGCATCGCTGACCAGTTTTGGCCCAGACCCTGCACCGCTCCAGCCAGGCATTCGGACAGTTCCAATACCCGACGTCACCATTAGGCCGGGCGAGATGAACGAGGCCGCTGCCGTGCTCAACGCGGCCTTCGACGCAAGCTGAGGCTCGGGTAGTGCGGGTGTTGCCTTCTGGCACGCCCAGTCGAAGGCACGCTCGGCGAGCGGCTGAGCGTAGAAGTTACGCGGGCGTCGGTACAGGCGCGAATGAGGTTGCTCGGTACGTCGCATGACGTGCGGCGCTCACTGCCGGGCCGTCGCGCTGACCTGTTCCTACAGTCGGGAGGCGTCTCGTTGTGTCGGTTGGGTATGACACGGGACTAGCCCACTTTGGACACATGAAACCTCTTCTTGGAATAGGTTCTTTGGGTAATTGTGTGCAGGTGGCGGAACTTGCTGCGAGTTACGGCTCTCGCGGTGAAGCTCACCCATGGCTGCAACGCAGGCGAGACCGAAGTCCTCAGCTGTGCCGTGTACTGGTTGTGACCGGCGGGGTCGCATGGGCGACGAGTGATCATCGAAATGTGAGAAACCCCCAGGTGATAGCGCGGCCACGCTACCTAGGGGCCTCTGGTTACCGGACCTGTGCTCGGCTCAGACTCGTCATGGCGGGTATCGGGGCGGTCCGGTGGAGTGGTTCACGGGTCGGTGCTGTTCGAACCAGGTCGAGGGCGCATGAGCATTCGCTACGGACGTCCGAACCCGGATGCTGACGCCTGGTACGACCCGGCTGACGGCGCGGTGTATGCCGCTGGGGCGACGGTGGATGAGGCGTTGGAGGAGCAGCAGCGACGCCACCGGCAGGACCAGGAGGCCGCCGACGCGGACATCGTCAGCATCGACAGCAAGCCGCCGGCTGAACGTCGCGTGACGTGGCTGAAGGCCAGCGAGATCGTGATCTAGAGGCGAACGTGGTTGTGGACGGACCGGGTTGCGAGCACGGTGAAGACGCCGGTATCGACCTGCCTCGCTACATCCTCGGAAGCCTCCGAGATCTCCCGGCAGCGTGCCGCGGGTGCCCTGAGCGGACAGCCACGCGGCAGCCTGTGTTTTTCCCACACCGGCGTGGCCGACGAACAAAGTGGTCTCCCCAAGCGGGCATTTAGCAGCTAGCAGGTACACGCCGGACTCTGCTGACCGTCCACGCAGATGGGCGTTACCTGCGACGACATGACCGCACTGCAACGGCAATTCTTGCAGTCACGGATGTTCTCAGTTCACCAACCTGGGTCGTCCCGGTCCGCCTGACGAGTAGAAAGCTGGTCGTCGAGCTGATCGGAACGATCAATACTTTGGGGAGATGATCACATGTCAACAACGATCGACTACAGCCCACAGCGGCACCTGGCCCTGGGCCTGGTCCAGGAGGAGCGCGTCCGCTTCCACAACGGGCTCCACGGCATGGCCCTCGGATACACCTGGCTGACCGGCGAGTCCATGGACGAGCCGCTGCGCACGACCCTCCACGAGCTGTGGCGCGTGGACGCGATCCAGATCGAAACCCACCGCCTGTTCGCCAGTGGGGGGCACTGCGTGAAGCTCACCCCGCATGGGTTCCAGATGTTCCAGAGTTGGGCGACGGTCGCCGCGTAGACAGGAGGCGAGCGTCGCCGTCCTAGCGCTCGCCGTTCCAGACCGAGGGTCATCAGGCTAGGAGACCGACGAGGGCCAAAGTACCTCAATGGCGCTTTCGATCGGATGAAGCCGCAGCTCACCGTGATGGGGCCTGCTCCACCACGGCAGGACCCAGGACCCGCGGGTTCTGGGTTCGATCCCCAGGCGCCCCACGATCATCCTGTTCGATGGCCTTCGGTCATCTTCCCGGGATCGTGATGTCCATACGGGGGCCGAGCCTCCGTAGACCCCACGGTGCGGTGGCCACTTTCTGTTGGCTCCGCACCTTTTGTTGTGTTCCCGGCCTGCTCTCCGACCAGCGTTCCGGTGGTGTTCGTGTTCAGGTGGCGATCGCCGGTGCAAGCCGTTCGAGTTCGGTGACGCTTGCGTGGAGGCCGTCGTCCGTGGCTGGCATGCATCGTGCTGCTCGTGCACCGGCGGCATGCTCGTGAACGACACGGGCAGAGAACGCCCACGGGCCCGAGCGCGCGGCGGGCGTCCTCGACGATGCTCATGCGAAGTAGTGCCCCTTCGCCAGATCGGCG
>NZ_JALBWV010000025.1 GCF_022678645.1 Saccharopolyspora soli
GCCACACCACGTTGGGAAGCTGCTGCGCGGGCATACCGTTCTGGATGTTCGTCATCCGAACCCCACCCTTCCCCGAATTAACGCTGCACGATCGCTTGCACGTGCAGTTGATCGTGCACGCACACTAGCAGTAGCACGCGCAGCTGCACGTGCACGCACCATGGTCGTGATCATCCGGTGATCAACGATCGGCGCGCGGCCGGTCTACCTCGTCAGAAGACGAGTGTGAGGTGGCGATCGAACCCATTGCCGCCGCTGGCACTGAAGGCGGTCGGCCGGGATCGTGGCCCATGATCACCGATGATCCGGGCGGTGCTGCGGCGTGGGCCAGCAAAGGAGCGTTGTGCGGTTCGGAGCCAGAAGGTCACATCACCGCGGTCCGGCACACGAACGCCTAGGGTCTTGGACGGCGCGGGATGATTACGTCAACGAACGCAACCCGTTCCGTTTCCGTACGTCCTGTCTTCCTTGCTGGAGCACCGACGTTTCCGGGCCGCCTGGCCACTAGAGATCTTCGAGTGCGGTTTCCAGTGCTGTGCGGGTGCGTTGTGGGGGATGAGCGTCAACGGTGAGGCGGTGGAAAGCGGTGCTGTAGACCTCAACTTCGTCAGGTTTGTCGAGGTACAGCGCGCCGCAGAGGTGTTCCAGGTAGACGATGTCAGGGATTTCCGGTTCGGCGAAGCGCAGCACGGTGAAGGCGCCTTCCGCGCTGGAGCGACCGACTTCCAGCGGCAGGATCTGCAGCGACACCGTCGACAGGGTGGTCGCATCGAGCAGATGCTCGATCTGCTGGCGCAGCGCCGCCGAGCCGCCGATCGGCCGGTACAGCACCGACTCGTCGATCACCGCCCACAACCGCGGCGCTTTCGCCTGGCTGAACAGCTTCTGGCGCTGCATGCGCAACCGGACCCGCCGATCCAGCTCGTCTTCCGGAAAGTCTGGACGACCCTGCGTGGCCACCGCACGGGCGTAGCTCTCGGTCTGCAGCAGACCGGGCACGAACTGGATCTCGTAAGTCTGGATCCGGGAAGCGGATTCCTCCAGCCCCACGTAGTCCTGGAACCACGAGGGCAACAGGTCGTTGAAGCGATACCACCAACCCGGCTCGTTCGATCGGCGCACCAGGTTCAGGAACGTGTCGCGCTCCTCCGGGTCGTCCACGCCGTAGAGTGTGAGCAGGTCGGCAACGTCGCGTTCCTTGAAGCCGACTCGGCCCAATTCGAGACGGCTGATCTTCGACTCGGAACCACGGATGGCGTCTCCGGCGTTCTCGCGAGAGATCGAACTGGCCTCACGCAACCGACGCAACTGGCTGCCCAGCACAAGACGACGAGCCGTGGGGCCGCTCTCCGAGACACTCCCTCCAGCCACGCGAGACCTCCTGCACAGCGGACTGCGACCGCAGCATATTAATCGATTTCAGCACCGATAGTGCCGTATCCGCGGAGAATCTCTGCCGTGGCCGCGATGGTGGGCCGCCTGTTCTACCAACCGGCTTCGGGCGGCATCCCACCTATCTGTACGACGGTGACGGCCTTGCGCGGCACCGTCCTGACGGCGTCTGTCACGATCACGCATCTCCAGTACGGCGACGGGTGCTGGCGGGAGGGGAGGATGTTCGCAGACCCCTGGAAGCGCGGCGAACGGCAGGGAGTTCCGCTGGTCACCGTTTGATGGCAACGCCCCCGAGCATGTGGACCTGGGCGTCGGTGAATCTCGCCGCGGCGTCGTCCGGGTGCCAATGGTTGATCAGTGTCACGCCAGGAGGCAGCAGTTCCAGGCCATCGAAGAGGTCCTCGACCTCGGTCTGGTCCATCGACCTGGCCGGGATCCCTTTCGCGTTGTAGGAGGCAATGCCTTTGTGCACCTCTTCGGGCGCGCTGATGTGCGTCGTGGTCGACACCACCAGGGCGCTGCCCTGGGGCAGCGGCGCCATGAGACGGGCGATGATGTCCCGCGCCTCCCCCTGGTCGAGGATGTAGTGCATGACCGCGAGCAGGGTCAGCGCAACCGGCTGGTCCAGGTCGAGAATCTCCCGGTATTCCTCGGAATTCAGGATCGCGTCCGTGTCACGCAGATCCGCGTCCACGTACGCGGTGCGCCCCTGCGGTGTGCTGGTGAGCAGAGCACGCGCATGCACCAGCACGATGGGATCGTTGTCGACGTACAGGATGCGCGATTCCGGGGCCACCTCTTGCGCGACCTCGTGCAGGTTCGGCGAGGTCGGTAGTCCGGTGCCGACGTCGAGGAACTGCCGGAAGCCCAGCTCCGCCGCGAGGTACCGCGTCACCCGAACCAGGAAGTCGCGGTTCGCGCGCATCGACTTCGGCAGGTTCGGCCAGCCTTCGGTGATACCGCTGGACGCTTCCCGGTCCGCCGCGAAGTTGTCCCGACCGCCCAGCAAGTAGTCGTAGATCCGCGCCGGATGCGGCTTGTCCGTGTGGAGATCGGGAGGAGGACGGTAACCATCCTCATCCGCTTTCGACCCTAGCCAATCCGTGCCCGACATGACGCCCTCCAACGATGATCACAAAAATCCGTGTGCACTCTATCGTCCACATCTGGTGCGTGGTCGAGCCGACAAAACTGTCGCCAGTACGAGCTCCGCCCCGTCGCTGACCACCACCGCGTCACCAGCACGGAGCTCGCCGAACGAGTACGAGGAAAGCCGAAGAGAACGCACTACAACCGAACTCACAGACCGGTGCACCGCCGCTGCTCGGCCTACCGGAGCAGTTCCTCGACTGTTCGGCGTGCTCGACGTCGAACGTCCACAACCGCACCGTTGGGTCCAAGCTCCCGCTGGCAAGAGTTTCGCCGTCCGGACTGAAGCGGGTCTCCGGCGCAGACGAGTTGCGTTGCGCCGTTTTGCGGCATGTTGCTGATGCTTTCTTCTATCGTCCTTGCGCGGGAAACGGAAGCGGGGGTGGATCAGCGTGCGGTTCGAGGTCTTGGGGCCGGTGCGGTTCTCCCGCGATGACGGCGCCGCGATGGCGGTGTCCGGGGCTTTACGGCAGCGGCTGCTGGCGATGCTGCTGGCGCGGGCCAACGAGCCGGTGTCCATGGACGCGCTGGTCGAGGCGATGTGTGCGGGCGAGACCAACGACGAGCTGCCACACCGGCTGCAACTGCACGTCCACCGGCTGCGCGGCATGCTCGACGACCCGGCCAGGTTGGCCTTCGGCGCGGGCGGTTATTGCCTGGCGGTTCGGCCCGATGAGTTGGACGCCGACCGGTTCGCGGCACTGCTGGAACAGGCTGGCCAGGTCACCGAACCGCAGCAGACCGTGAAGCTGATCCGGGAGGCGCTGCGGCTGTGGCGTGGCGAGCCGTACCAGGGCCTGGACATGCCGGAACTGGCCGCGGACGTCAGGCGGCTCACCGAACTCCGGCTGGTGGCCACCGAGGACCGCTACGCCGCCGAGTTGCGCTGCGGCAGGCACGCCGCGGTCGTCGCCGACCTGACCGAACTCGTGGACCGACATCCGCTTCGGGAACGCCTGCACGCGCTGCTGATGACCGCGCTGTACCGCACCGGACGGCAGGCCGACGCGCTGGCCGCCGACCGCGACGCGCGGTCGGTGCTGGTCGAGGAGCTTGGGCTCGAGCCGGGGTCGGAGCTGCGCGAACTGGAGGCCACCATCCTGGCGGGTGCACCGCTCGAAAACGGCGGGCCCGCAGCGCATCCGGTGCCCGCGCAGTTGCCGCGCAACGTCACCGGATTCGTCGGTCGCGACGCAGAACTGTCCCTTTTGGACAAGTTGCTGGGCGCCGCGGGTGAGTCCGTGGTCATCTCGGTGGTCGTGGGCACTGCCGGGGTCGGGAAGACCGCACTGGTGGTGCGCTGGGCGCACCGCGTCCGGGACCGGTTCCCGGATGGTCAGCTCTACGTCGACCTGCGCGGCTTCGGCCCGGACCGGCCGGTGCAACCCGCCGAGGCACTCGCGGCCTTCCTGCGCGCCCTCGGCCTGGACGGCACCGCCATCCCGCACGATCCCGGCGAACGCGCGGGCCGCTTCCGCACGCTGGTCGACGGAAAGCGCCTGCTGGTCGTGCTGGACATCCGATGCGGACCTGTTCAAGCGGGTCTATGACACCGCGATGGACGTCGTCGTGCCCAAGGCGGGCGTCTCCGCCAACTGGGCGTACAAGATCGAGCGGCACTTGGCCGAGGCCGGGCTGGTCGACCTGCACACCCTGCACCACCGCGAGACGGTCACCGGCGGAACCACCGGATGCCTGCTCTACCGCAACTACGTACAGCAGGCGGAGGCACCGCTGCTGGCCAATGGACTCACGGAGGACGAGTTGCGTAGTTGCTGCGACCTGCTGCTCGACCCGCGCTTCCGCACCTGGTTCTACCTGTTCATCTGCAGCCGCGCCCGCAAACCCATCGAGTAGCCCACTGTGAACGAGGGCCTTCGCCCGCTCAGCACGCGCGAGTGCGCGAACGACGCTCGTGATGACGGTGTCCGTGTGGCTCTGGGGGCCGTGCACCAGCTCATCGCCGCACCAGACCCCATCGACATCCCCCGGTTCGAGAACGAGTCGTGGCCATGCTCACCCGCTACCTCACCGCAAGCCCGGTAAAACATCACCCTTCCCCGGGCGACCGCCAGGCCGATCCACACTCGGCCGCACCGGCATGCCGAGCACGCTGACGGACGACGGCCCGGCCGCTGCCGCGACTTACCCAAAAGCATCACTAGGCCCTGAACTGCGGTTTCAGGCACTTATCGGCCATTTCGCACACACCTTGGCCCCGAGTGAGATAGGTCACCGGCCGCGGCGGGGCGGTCACTCGTCTGTTGGATGCCGGCCGCAGCCGAGAAGCCTAGCCTAAGTAATTAGTTAGCGTAAAAAACATCTTTTGGTGATGGGGTGGTAACAATGTGCGGCATCGCCGGGTGGGTTTCGTTCCGTCGCGACCTGACCACGCAGCAGGCCGAGGTGGACGCGATGACCGAGACCATGTCCTGCCGCGGGCCGGACGCGTCGGGCACCTGGTATGCGCGGCATGCCGCGCTTGGACACCGTCGGCTCGCAGTGATCGACCTGCCCGGTGGCGCTCAGCCGATGGTGGTGGACACGCCGGACGGCGCGGTCGCGATGGTCTATTCCGGCGAGGCTTACAACTTCACCGAGCTGCGCGATGAGCTGCGGCGGCGCGGTGTCCGGTTCGACACCGATTCGGACACCGAGGTGGTGCTGCGCGGCTACGTGGAGTGGGGCGAGGCACTCGTCGAGCGGCTGAACGGCATGTACGCCTTCGCCATCTGGGACACGCGCAGCGACAAGCTGGTGATGATCCGGGACCGGATGGGGATCAAGCCGTTCTACTACTACGAGACCGGGGACGGTGTGCTGTTCGGCTCCGAGCCGAAGGCGATCCTGGCCAACCCGCTCGCCGAGCAGGTGGTCGGGCTCGACGGGCTGCGGGAAGTCTTCGCATTCGCCAAGACGCCCGGCCACGCGATCTGGGAAGGCATGCGCGAGCTGCGCCCCGGCCATCTGGCCGTGGTCGACCGCAACGGCCTACGCGAAACGTGCTACTGGAAGCTCGAGGTCAGTGACCACACCGACGACCAGCAGGCCACCGTGGCGCAGGTGCGTGAGCTGCTCGACGACATCGTCCGGCGGCAGCTGGTCGCCGACGTGCCGCGGTGCACGCTGTTGTCGGGCGGGCTGGATTCCTCGGCCATGACCGCCCTGGCCGCCGGGCAATTGCAGGAACAGGGCGAGGTGGTGCGCAGCTTTGCCGTGGACTTCCCCAACCAGGCGGAGAACTTCCGGGCCGAGGACATCGCGCCAACCCAGGACACCCCCTATGTGCACGCGGTCGCCGAGCACATCGTCTGCGAGCACGAGGACATCGTGCTGGACGGTGCCGCGATGGCCGATCCGGCCGTGCGGGCCGCCGCGGTGGGCGCCCGCGACATCCCGGTCGGCATGGGAGACCGGGACAACTCGCTGTACCTGCTGTTCAAGGCGATCCGGGGGAAGTCCACAGTGGCGTTGTCCGGAGAGTCCGCCGACGAGGTCTTCGGCGGCTACCCGTGGTTCCACGACGAAGCCCAGCGCAACGCGGACACCTTCCCTTGGCTGGCTAACACGCGCTCGCCCATCAACACCACCGGACTGCTGAACGCGGAGCTCACCGCGAAACTGGACCTGGACACCTACAAAGCCGACCATTACCGGCAGGCGCTGCGCGAGGTGCCGCACAAGGACTCCGAAACCGGGCTTGAGCGACGGATGCGCGAAGTGTGCTACCTGCACCTGACCCGGATGGTGCAGAGCCTGCTCGACCGCAAGGACCGCATGTCGATGGCAGTCGGCCTGGAAGTGCGGGTGCCGTTCTGCGATCACCGGCTCGTGCAGTACGTGTTCAACACACCCTGGTCGCTGAAGACCTACGACGGCCGGGAGAAGAGCATCCTGCGCGGCGCCACGCGCGACGTGCTGCCGGAATCGGTGGCCAACCGGAAGAAGAGCGGCTACCCGGGCAGTTTCGACCCCGACTACCTGGCCGCCATCCAGGGGCACGTCCACGACCTCCTCGACAGCGACCACCGGGTCCTGGACTTCTACGATCGGGACGCGGTCAAGGCCGCCAGCACCGCGACCATCGCCACGATCACCAACGCGCAGCGGTCCGGGCTCGAACGAATCCTCGATTTCGCCACCTGGCTCGACCTCCGCAAACCCGTCCTGAAACTGGACTGACCGGCAGGCGGCGCACCCTGGCCAAACCTGCCCCGCAGGTTGGCCAGGGTGGCGGGCGAGGCTGAGCTCGGCGGGCAGCTACCGCATGTCCCGGCCAGCCACGTGGGCGGCGGCCACGAAGGCGCGCGTGGCCGGGGCACTGCTGTCGGCGTGGTACGCCACGCCGATGCTCAGGTACGGCCGGGGACCGCTGATCGGCCGGTACTGCACGCCGTCGCGGGCCAGCCGCTGGGTTCGCGACGCGATGAAGCCGAGTCCGACCCCGGACGCGACGAGCCCGATGATCGACTGCGCCGGATGCGCCTCCATGGCGATTTTGAGGCTGAAGCCAGCGTTCTGGCACAGCAGGAGAACGGTGTCGTAGAGGTGCGGCGCGATCTGCCGGGGGAAGATCACCACGGGTTCGCCTTCGAGGTCGCTCAACCGAACCTCGTCCCGTTCGGCGAGTTCGTGTCCGTCCGGCAGCGCGATTTGGAACGCGGTGCGGCCGATCTGCTCAGTGGCCAGTGCCGACTCCTCCAACGGCGGGTGCACGAGACCCACATCGATGTCGCCGTGCATCAGGGCGCGCTCCTGTTCGGCGGTGGTCAGCTCGCGGACCACCAGCCCGACCTTGGGCAGCCGCTCCCGGAATCGGGCGGCGACTTCGGGGAAAACCACGTAGAGCGCGGGCGAAGTCACGCCGACGGTCAGCTGGCCGATCTCCCCGTGCGCGGTGCGCAAGGCCAGCTCCGCGGCGACGTCCATTTGGCGCAGCGTCTTGCGCGCCTCCACCGCGAACACCTCGCCCGCCGGGGTCAGCGACACGGTCCGCTTCGTCCGGTGCGCCAACCTCAGCCCGAGCTGCCGTTCGAGTTTGCGGATCTGCTGGCTCATCGCGGGCTGGCTGATGTGGCAGCGCTCCGCAGCGCGGTGAAAGTGCAACTCCTCGGCCAGGGCGACGAAACATTCGAGTGAGGATCGGTCCACTCCCCCGATGCTCGGCTGATAATCGCACCGAATCAATACATGCGAACAAGAAATTGGACGTAATCGACGCGCGACTCCTAGCGTGAGCCCACCACGTCACGAAGGAGTCGCCTGGATGTCCGTGCCCGAGGGCCCCCCGATCCGCATCACCGCGGTCGAGACGACCGTCGTCAATGCGGAAATGCGCAACTGGATCCTCGTCAAGGTCCGCACCGATACCGACGGGCTGCACGGCTGGGGCGAGGCCAGCCTCAACTGGAAGACGCGCGCCGTGCTCGGCGCGATCGAGGACCTGTCGAGCATGATCGTCGGCCGGGATCCCCGGGACATCGAGCAGCTGGTGCGGATCATGACCAAGCACAGCTACTACCGGCTGGGCATCATCGGCGCGACCGCGATCAGCGGCATCGAGCACGCCCTGTGGGACATCCTCGGCAAGTCGCTCGGCCAGCCGGTCTGGCGGCTGCTGGGCGGCCGAGTCCGCGACTCGGTGCGCGTGTACACGCATCTGGGGCTGGGCGACATGCGCTCGGTCTACGACACCGTCGACATCGGACAGGCGCGGGAAAAGGCGGCCGCCGTGGTCGAGCAGGGCTACGACGCGCTGAAGGTCGTGCTCGTCCCGTACGGCCACCACCTGACCGTCGCCGCCGAACGCCGCCACGTGGACAAGCTGATGGACGCGCTGCGCGACACGGTGGGGCCGGACGTCGACATCATGATCGACTTCCACGGTCGGACCGCGTCGATCGCCGCCGCCCTGCAGTACATCGACGTGCTGGCGCCGTACGACCCGTTGTTCTGCGAGGAACCGGTGCAGCCAGGCGACACCGACGCGCTGCGCGAGGTCACCCGTCGCGCCCGGACTCCGATCGCCGCCGGTGAACGGCTGGTGGGCCTGCGCGAGTTCCTGCCGGTGCTCGCGGCGAAGGCCGTGCACGTGGCGCAGCCGGACCTCAACCACACCGGCGGTCTGCTGGAAGGCAAGCGCATCGCGGCCGTCGCGGACGCCGAGCTGGTCGGGATCGCGCCGCACAACCCGAACGGGCCGATCGCGGGCGCGGCGGCGCTGCACTTCGACGTCAGCACCCCGAATTTCCTCATCCAGGAAGAGATGAGCGGCGCCGTGAGCTGGTACGACGACGTCGTCCGCACGCCCATGCGCCGCGTCGACGGTCACTGGCAGGTGCCCACCGAACCCGGACTCGGCGTGGAGGTCGACGAACGGGAGGCCGCGAAGCACCCCTACCAGCCCGAGGTGCCGCACAGCGGTTCCGCCGTGCTCGCCGACGGAACGGTGGTGGACTGGTGATGCGGACCTTCGACTACCCAGGAGGCGTGCACAACGCGACCCCACCGCGCGTCGTGTTCGGTCCGGGCAGCGCGGCTGGCCTGCGCGACGAGGTGGAGCGGCTGGGCGCCCAGCGCGCCCTCGTGGTCACGACACCGGGCCGGGTCGCGCTCGGCAACCGGATCGCCGCGCAGATCGGGGACCGCTGCGCGGGCCTGCTGCCCGAGGCGGTCTCCCAGGTGCCGATCGAGCTGGCCCGGCGCGGCCGCGACAAGGCCGCCAGCGCGGGCGCCGACTGCCTCGTCGCGGTGGGCGGCGGCGCGGCGACCGGGCTGTGCAAGGGCATCGCCTACGAGTCCGGCCTGCCGATCATCGCGGTGCCCACCACGTACTCGGGCTCGGAGATGACCGGGTTCTGCGGAATGACCATCGACGGCATCAAGCGCATGCACGAAAGCCTCGCCATGCGACCGTCCACAGTGGTCTACGACGCCGAACTGTCCCAGCAGCTCCCGCTGCCGATCAGCGCCGCGAGCGCGCTCAACGCGCTGGCGCACTGCGTCGACTCGGTCTACCTGCCTTCCATCAGCCCGCTGCTCGTCCCGGCCGCGGTCGAGGGCGCCCGCGTCGTCGCGAACGCGCTGCCCCGGCTGTCGTCCGCCCCGGACGACCTGGAAGTGCGCAACGAACTGCTCTACGGCGCCTACCTCGGCGGCGCCGCGCTCACCGGCGGTTTCGCGCTCCAGCACGCGATCGCGCACATGCTGGGCGGCAGCTTCGGCGTCGAGCACGGGGTCGCGCACGCGGTCGTGCTGCCCTACGTCACCGACCACCTCGTGCGCCGCGCGCCCGAACCGCTCGGCCGCATCGCCGACGCGATGGGCACGCCGGATCTCCCCGGCGCCATCTGGGACCTCGCCGCCGATGCCGGGCTGCCGGTGCGCCTGACCGACGCCGGACTTGGACCCGGCGACCTCGAACGCGCCGTCGAGATCGCGACGACCGCCGAGGACCACGACGATCCACGCCTCGCGGGCAACCCCGCCCCGGTGACCAAGGACGTCGTCGAGTCCATTTTGGACGCTGCGACGCGCGGAGACCGGCCAGGAGGCCGGTCATGAAGATCATCATGATCGGCCAAGCCGCTGAGCACGAGGACGAACTGCGCTCTGGTTTGGACAGCCCACATCCGATCGTTTCCTGGCCCCGCGAAACCGCGAACTCGGCCAGCCACGACGCCGAAATCGAACCCGACGACGTCGTGATCACGCTGCGCTGGTTTCGCGAAGATCGCGACGTGCCCCCGTTTCGGCTGCTGCACGTGCCAGGCGCCGGACTCGACGGGGTCGACCTCGCGGCCCTGCACCCCGAAACCATGGTGGCCAACGTCTTCGAGCACGAGATCCCGATCGCCGAGTTCGTCCTCGCCCGGCTCCTCGAATGGGAAATCCGGGCCGCGACGATGCAGGCAGCGTTCACCTCGGCCGACTGGCCGGAACAGTACCGGCACCGCACCCCCCACGGTGAGATCCACGGGAAAACGCTCGGCATCATCGGCTACGGACGCATCGGCCGCGCGATCGCCGCCCGCGCGGCAGTCTTCGGCGTCCAAGTCGCCGCCGTCGACGACTTCGCCATACCTGACGACGTGGCCGAGCTGCTGCCCACCGAATCGCTGCCCGAGTTGTTGGCGCGCAGCGACTACGTGGTCGTCGCGTGCCCGCTGACCCCGGAAACGACCGGTCTCATCGACGCCGCCGCGCTTGCCACGATGCCGTCGCACGCAGTGCTGGTCAACATCTCCCGCGCCCCGATCATCAACGAGGACGCCCTCTACGCGGCGCTGCGCGAAAAACGCATCGGCGGCGCGATCCTCGACGTCTGGTACCGCTACCCGACCACGTCCGACGATGTCGTCGCTCCGGCGACGCAACCGTTCTGGGATCTGCCCAACGCGTGGTGCACACCGCATTCCAGCGCTTGGACCCACCAGCTCCCGCACCGGCGGTACGCCGTCATCGCGGACAACATCAACCGACTGGTGGCTGGACAGCCGCCACGCAACCTCGTGCGAGCGAGATCGGCGCGCTGATCCCGCTCTGGTTCAGCTCAAGGAGGAGCGACCATGGATGCGAACCTCGATCGAGAGGCGATCTGGGCTGAGTCCAGGCGGCGCCTCACCCCCGGCGCCGTGGTCGGCAGCCTCATCGAGTGGTACGACATCGCCGTGTACGGCCAGGCCGCCGCACTCGTCTTCAACACCCTGTTCTTCCCCAGCTTCTCCACCACCGCTGGACTGGTCGCCTCATTCGCCACCTTCGGGGTCGGCTACTTCGCGCGACCGCTCGGCGCCATCATCTTCGGGCACCTCGGCGACAAGCACGGCCGCCGCGCGTCCCTCGTCGGCACCCTGGTGCTGATGGGCGCGGCCACCGTCGTCATCGGCTTGCTACCGACCTACCACACCGCGGGACTACTCGCCCCGGTACTGCTCGTGATCTGCCGACTCGTCCAGGGACTCGGCGTGGGCGCGGAATACGCGGGCGCGGTCATCATGGTCGCCGAGTTCGCCCCCGACAAACGCCGCGGCTACTTCGCCTCACTCCCCGCCAGCGGCGTGTTCCTCGGCATCGGCCTCGCCGCCGCCGTGACCGCCGCGGTATCCGCGCTACCTGAGCCGCAATTGTTGGCCTGGGGCTGGCGAATCCCATTCCTGCTCAGCTTCATCGTCGTCGGCATCGGACTCATGATCCGCCTCCGGGTCCCCGAATCACCCGTGTTCACCCAAATCAAGCAAGCCAGGGCACGCACCAGGTTGCCGCTCGCCACGATGCTCAAGGTCGTCCCGAGGCGGTTCCTGCTCGCGATGGTCGCCAACGGCGTGCTCGCGTTCAACATCTACGTGGTCCAGACCTACTCGCTGAGCTACCTCGCCAGCAAACACGTCTCGAAGAGCGTCGCACTGGTGGCGCTGCTCTTCGGCTGCGCGGTAGGCGCCGCGGCCATCCCGATCATCGGCAAGCTGTCCGACCGCAGCGGCCGCAAACCCGCGTACCTCGTGGTCAGCGCCGTGTGCGCGCTCGTACCGTTCCCCTTCTTCTGGCTGCTCGACACCCGCAACGCGGTGCTGATCCTGATCGCGTTCGGGCTCGCGTTCGGCAGCTGCCTGGCCATGTTCGGCTCGCAAGCCGCCTACTACGTCGAACTGTTCCCCGCCGCCTACCGGTTCAGCGGCTTCGCCCTCGCCCGCGAGATCCCCGGCGCCGCGCTGGCCGGGCCCGCACCGGTGATCGCGGTCGGACTCGTCACGCTCGCCTCCGGTTCGCCGATCCTCCTCGCAGCAGCGATGGCGATCGTCGCCGCAGCCGGATTCGTCGCGGTACTCGCGCTACCGGAAACCCGCGGCATCCCGCTAGCCGACCCCACCAAGACGCTGAACGTCACCGTCCCCACCGCCGAACGCTGACGTCTCGCCCGAACTCGCCCCCTGCCCAGGCGGATCCGTGATGTGGTGTCAAGATCACTAGCAGAGGCCCTTCCCATGCCCCGCACCAGGACCACGGACAGGCTCTTAGTCGCTGAGAGATGGCGATGGTGCACGCACCTTTTCGAGTTGTTCCGCGGCTGTGATTGCCCTTGAGCGCATTCATATTCGACTGATTCCTCAACGGTGGCAGGCGTCGATCAAGCCTTGGATTCTGATCTTCGTCATGCCGTGGACCGCGTTCAGGATTCGATCGGCTGTATCGCGTTCGGTGCCGTCCAGAAGCTCACCCAGTGCTGTGGGCATGACCTGCCATGTGACGCCGAACCGGTCGGTCAACGAGCCGCCAGGCCCCTCCTGACCTCCGTCGGTGAGTCCTGCCCATACCGCGTCTATTTCCTCCTGCGTGCCGCATTCGACATACAGGGAGATGGCTGGGCTGAAGGCAAGTGGCGATTCGCCGTTGAATGCGATGTGACGCTGTCCGGCCAGGTCGAAGACAACGGTTGTGACCCGGCCGTCCGGCGCGCGCTGTACGTCGATGATCTCGGAGTCGACGAAGATCCCGGTGTAGTGGTTGGCGGCCTCCTCGGCCTGACCGTCGAACCACAGGAAGGTGCTCAATTGCATGCCTCTGCTCCTCGGCTTCGCGTATCAGCGGTGTGCGAGTGCTGCGTAATCCTTGAGCCGGACGGTGTTGGCGACGTTTTCCATGCCTCGGTGGGCCAGGCGTTTCGGCAGGTACGGCAGGATCCGGACGGACTGGTTGCGCAGCCAGAGTTGCGCGCGCGAGTCCGGCATCAGCCCGCCATCTCCTGCGCCACGGGCGAACTCGTGAGCTCGGTTGACGAACTCGCGCATCTCTTGTTCGTAGCGGGCGTAGCCGAGGTGGTGGTCACCGTCGGCCGCGGCGAGTTCTCCGGCGAGGATGTACGCGCCGACCAGGGCAAGACTGGTGCCGATTCCCGACATCGGCGAGGCGCAGTAGCCAGCGTCCCCGAGCAGCACCGCGCGGCGGTGTGACCAGCTGTCCATCTGAACCTGGCTGACCCGGTCGAAGTAGAAGTCCGGCGCGTCCCAGATGGCGGACAGCATCCGAGGGATCTCCCAGCCCTCACCGGCGAAGCTGTGCGCCACGATTCGCTTCTGCTCGTCGACGTCATGCCTGTCGTACTTCTGGGGTGCCAAGCGCCAGAAGAACCCGGCCAACGTCTTTCCCGGCTCGGGCAAGGGAGCAAGACCGGCCGTTCTGCCCGCACGGCCCGTCCCTCCGGGCATCGTGTACATCAGCTGCCAGCCGTCGAGGTCCAACGTGGTGCTGGTGGTGAACAGCGACACGTAGCAGCCCAGGTCGCGGATGTAGCGCTGCTCCGGCCCGAACACCAGTCGGCGGACGTTGGAGTGCACCCCGTCCGCGCCGACCAGCAGATCGAATCGCCGTGCGCGACCCGCCTCGAACTCGATATGGACGCCGTGCTCGTCCTGCTCGACCGCAGTGATCGAATCGCCGAAGACGTACTCGACGTCGTCACGGGTTGCCTCGTAGAGGATCCGCGCGAGATCGGTGCGACGAATCGCCATTTCGGCGATGGGTCCACCGGAATCTCCGAACACCTCAGTGCTCAGCGTCGCAACCCGTTTGCCGGTGCGGTCGACGAACGCCATGCCGTGTGCTCCGGTGTGCGCCTGCCGGACCTGAGCAACGATGCCCGTCCGCTCGGCCACCGTCCGAGCCGTTCCGCGGATGTCGACGGCGTGGCCACCGCTACGGGGCTCGGGGGCGCGCTCCACCACAGTTGGATGGAACCCGAACCTGTGCAGCCAGTACGCCAGGGCCGGTCCCGCGATCCCGGCACCGGAAACGAGGATGCTGCGGCTCTGCATCGGTCCTCCTTGCTTGTCGTCGTGGTCCGGAGCCCGCCGTGAGCGGTGGCGTACCGGACCGAGATGGATCGGATGACGATCGATGCGTGCACATGGCCGCACGCGTACGCCGTATCTTGTTTCGAGAACAAAGTATCGCCATACTATGTGCTGTTCAATCGGCATATTGGAGAATTCGTACTAGTACATTTAAGAAGTCGACTAGTACACTGGCTCGTCGAGCATCGCACTGTCGGACAGGGGAACCATGTCATCGACGCAGCGGCCAAGTCCGCCGTACCGAGTGATCGCCGCGGAGATCCGTGCCCGGATCGAGAGGGGTGATCTCAGACCCGGAGATCGGGTGCCCTCCATCCGGCAGATCGCCCAGCGTTGGGGCGTGGCAGTCGCAACCGCGACCCGGGCAGCGGCGGTCCTCCGCGAGGAAGGGTTGGTCGAACCGAGGGTCGGTGCAGGCACCGTGGTCAGTGCCAGCGCACACGGCAGTCACGAGCTGCCTGCCAAGCAGGCCACGCCCGAGATGCCTACGGCAGCGGAACTTCACGGGCCCGGACCCGCCGAGCAGTCGGCGAAACGGACGCGGCTGTTGCAGGCGGCCATCATGGTCGCCGACACCGAGGGGCTCGACGCGGTGTCGATGCGGCGACTTGCCGCCCACTTGGGCGTCGGCCCGATGTCGTTGTACCGAAACGTCGCGAACAAGGAAGAACTGCTGATGCAGATGGCCGACAGCGCTTTCGGTGAGATCGTCCTCCCCCGAGAAGGGCCAGAAGGCTGGCGCGCCAAACTCGAACTGATCGCCCGCGAGGAGTGGAAACTGTCCCGGCGACATCTCTGGCTTCCCAAAGTTGTCTCGTTCACCCGGCCGCTCCTCGCGCCGAACATGATGGCGCACACCGAGTGGACACTCCGCGCGCTCGGCGGACTCGGCCTGTCGATGGCCACCCGGATGCGCGAAGCGCTCACCATTCACGCGCTCGTCCTCACCGCTGCCGCATCCCTGGCAGAAGAAGTCGACGCCGAACAGCGCACAGGTATCACGCTCGACCAGTGGCGGGCAACGCAACGGGAGCAAGCACGAAAACTCCCCGACCGCACAAAATTCCCGCTCCTGGCGGAAGTCCCAGGAGGGACAGCTGAAGATCTCAATCGATTGTTCGAATACGGTCTCGCTCGGCATCTCGACGGATTTGCCGCCCTAATCGCCGACAGTTCGAATAGCGAGCCGCGGCGAGGTCCCGACAATTGATCGACATCAGATCCTTTGGGAACGCAGCAGCACTTTGCGCTGCCCCGGTCGGTACCCGCCACGCCTGGTCAGCACGGTGCGGATTACGACCCGGACCTGCACGGCACATCTTGATCGTTGAGCCCGACGATTCCGGCGATACTCGTGCCCTCCCGACGTTGCGCAAACATCCAACGCGCTTGGCCTGCTGTGGCGGGGTCCAGCTCCAATCGCTGCAACCGGTGACCCCACTGTGCGTGTGCTTGGTTCGGGTGCGGGCAGCATCAACCAGCCGTTGCCCATGCGGCGGCCGACCGCCACTTCCCGCCTGCGAGACCTTCTCCAACGAGACGGGCCAAGCAACATCCAGTGACACCCATCACGTCCGCCCATTCAGCTCATCCGCCGTCGAGGACACCGAGCAGCGAGGCTCCTCTTCCCGCTCGCCCGGCCAGCTGACGCGGAACCACCAACTGGGAGCTGCAGGCCCGACCCCAAGACCGAGCTCTCTCCGATCAGTTCAAAGAAGTGGAGCAAGACCAGTGACCTGCCGCAAAACACGTCGTGAGCACCCGAAATCCGGGCGGGGACGACATCGGCGGCCGGCTACCTCAACCCCGTTTGCATCGCCCTGTCCGCAACCCCCTTCGCCTGGACGGATCTTGTGCGACACCTGCGGGCAGAAGCCGGACCTCACCAACCACGAACCCAGGGGCCGACCCCTCGCACAGGGGCGGTCCTTCCGCGCGCTGACGATCCACCCCGTCCACCCCCTAGCCCTCAACGACGGGATGCAGGATACTGCATACAATCTGGCGACTGAGATCGCTGGTGCTTGCAGAGAACGGACGAACGGCCCCTAGGGAGGATCCGGACCATGACGGACGCTGTCACAAAGGCCACGGAAGCGGAGGGGGACGACACGGCTGCCCTGACGGACGGGATCCACCTGGTCGTCGACGCGCTGAAGTTGAACAGGGTCGAGACGATCTACGGTGTCGTCGGCATCCCCATCACGGACCTGGCGCGCCTGGCACAGTCCTCCGGGATCCGCTACATCGGATTCCGGCACGAGAGCGACGCGGCGCATGCGGCCGCGGCGGCCGGGTTCCTGACGCAGAAGGCGGGGATCTGCCTGACGGTCTCCGCGCCGGGCTTCCTCAACGGCCTGGTCGGACTCGCGAACGCCACCACCAACTGCTTCCCGATGGTGCAGATCTCCGGCTCCAGCGAGCGGCACATCGTGGACCTGCAGCGCGGTGACTACGAGGAGATGGACCAGCTGGCGGTCGCCAAGCAGTTCTGCAAGGCGGCGTACCGGGTGTCGCGGGCGGAGGACATCGGGCGGGGCATCGCGCGGGCGATCCGTACGGCGGTGAGCGGTCGGCCGGGCGGTGTGTACCTGGACATCCCGGCGGCGGTGCTGGGCGAGATCCTCGACAAGGAGAAGGGCGAGAAGTCCCTGTGGGAGGTCGTGGATCCCGCGCCGAAGCAGATACCCGATTCGGCGGCCGTGGACCGGGCGATCGAGCTGCTGGCCAGCGCGGAGCGGCCGCTGATCGTGCTCGGGAAGGGCGCGGCGTACGCGCGGGCCGATGAGGCGATCCGGCAGTTCGTGGAGTCGAGCGGGATTCCGTACGTGCCCATGTCGATGGCCAAGGGGCTGCTGCCGGACGACCACCCGCAGTCGGCGGCGACCGCGCGGTCGCTGGCACTGAAGCAGGCGGACGTCGTGCTGCTGGTCGGGGCGCGGCTGAACTGGCTGCTCGGGCACGGGGATGCGCCGCAGTGGAACCCGGACGCGAAGTTCATCCAGGTCGACATCGCGGCGAACGAGATGGACTCCAACCAGCCGATCGCCGCCCCGCTGGTCGGCGACATCGGCTCGGTGATGGACGCGCTGGTGGAGCGGACGAAACCCGGGCAGATCGCGGCGCCTTCCGCGTGGCGGGAGGAGCTGGGCGAGAAGTCCGCGGCGAACGTGGCGAAGATGGCCAAGCGGCTGGAGGCGGCGAAGACCGCGCAGCCGATGAAGTTCCTGGGCGCACTCCAAGCCATCCGCGACGTGATCGCCGAGCACCCGGAGGCGTACGTCGTCAACGAGGGCGCCAACGCCCTTGACCTGGCCCGCAATACGATCCCGATGGCCGTGCCGCGGCACCGGTTGGACTCCGGCACGTGGGGCGTGATGGGCATCGGCATGGGCTACGCCATCGCGGCCGCGGTGGAGACGGGGCAGCCGGTGATCGCCATCGAGGGCGATTCGGCGTTCGGCTTCTCCGGCATGGAGGCCGAGGTCATCACCCGCTACGACCTGCCGGTGATCACGCTGGTGCTCAACAACAGCGGCGTGTACCGCGGTGACGATGCCTCCCCGTCGGGCGACCCAGCGCCTACGTACCTGCGGGCGCGGCACGACGTCCTCATGCAGGCGTTCGGCGGTACGGGATACCAGGCCACGACCCCCGACCAGGTCGGCGAGATGCTGCGGAAGGCCCTCGCGGAGGGCAAGCCAGCGCTGATCGACTGCGTCATCGACCCGGCGGACGGCACCGAGTCCGGCAACATCAAACACCTCAACCCGAAGGGCCTCACCTCGAAGAAGTGAGCCCTGCCCGACCAGCGGCACCCGAGGGCTGACGGCTCCGGGTGCCGCTGATCAGGCTCTCGTCGCGTCTGTCCCATCAGGACGTCCCAAGTGGACCCCCGCAGGACAGGCGGGAGGACAAAAGCCTCCTGCCTCAACCGATTTCGGCAAGCAGAAGGCGTGTAATCAGCTGTGACCGGCGATCGGCTTGGGCTGGTAGAGCTCCTCGAGGGAAGCCAGCTCGTCGTCGGAGAGCGGGACATCGACGGCGGCGACGGCGTCCTTGATGTGCCCGAGCTTGGTTGCGCCGACGATCGGTGCCGTCACGGTCGGCTGGTGCAGCAGCCAGGCGAGCGCGATCTGCGCGGCTGCGACGCCATGCTTCTCGGCGACCTGCGCCACGCGGTCGACGATGGCGAAGTCGTTGTCGTCGTACAACGTGTCGCCGAACGAGTCGCTGCGGGCCCGAAGTGTCCGCTTCTCGCCGCCCCGGCCGCGGCTGCCGGTGAGCAACCCGCGGGCGAGCGGGCTCCACGGGATCACGCCGACACCCAGGTCCTGGCAGAGCGGCAGCATCTCCCGCTCCTCCTCGCGGTAGACCAGGTTGTAGTGGTTCTGCATGGACACGAACCTGGTCCACCCGTGGGTCGAGGCGGTGTACTGCGCCTTGCTGAACTGCCAGGCGTACATGCTGGACGCGCCGATGTAGCGAGCCTTCCCGGCACGTACGACGTCGTGCAGCGCCTCCATCGTCTCCTCGACCGGCGTCTGCGGGTCGAAGCGATGGATCTGGTACAGGTCGACGTGGTCGGTCCCGAGCCGACGCAGGGAGGCATCGATCGCGTCCATGATGTGGCCGCGGGACAGCCCGCGGTCGTTCGGGCCGTCACCCATGGCGCCGTGCACCTTGGTGGCGAGCACGTAATCCTCGCGGCGGGTGAAGAAGCGGCTGAGCAGTCGGCCGGTGATCTCCTCACTCCGGCCGAGGGAATACACGTCCGCGGTGTCGTAGAACGTGATCCCCGCCTCGGCCGCGGCACGGACGAACGGTTCGGCGGCGTCCTCGTCGAGCGACCACTCGCGAAGCTTCGGGTCGCCGTAGCTCATCATTCCCAGGCAGATCCTGGACACCTTCAGTCCGGTGCCACCCAACCGCACGTACTCCATTGCGAACCTCCGGTCATCCTTCGATCGCGGACATCGTCGGCGCTAGCCGCTCGTTTCCAGGTCGTACGAGCGGCAGGATGCGGTCGCCGACCGTCGCCGCACACGATAATCAACATCCCTACGGGACGAAGAACTCCAGGAGCAGCCGGGGCGTTCCCTCGGTCGGTTGGATGGTCGCGCGCCGCGAGGACGGGGACCTGACCCACCGGTTCCTGGGCCTCTCAACCAGCAAGCATGACATCGACCCGCACACGCTGACCGTACACGCCGCCGAGGTCGAGACGCACGACTGCTCCGGCTTCCAACACGACTGCCTGAGGTAGTTGTTCGCCTCGGGGCGCACGGTCCTCTTGAGGGCCCGCTGGAGCCAACAGTTGTAGGTAGGTCATGTCAGCAGTTCCCTCATCGGTCGAGCCAGGTCGTCGCGAAGAACATGTCGCGGGATATGTAGCGGTCAACGCCCTTGACTTCGGGCCTGGTGATGGTGGATAGGTTGCTGTGGCTGAAGTATGCGAACACGAGATCCTGTCCCGTGAGCTGCTCGACCTGCTGATAGGCCCGTTTGTGCGCGGACGGGTCCATGGTGCCCGCAGCCTCGTCCAGCAGTGCGTCGACCTGGGGATTCGAGTACTTGCCGAAGTTGTTGGGCGCTCCGGTGTGCAGTAGACGCCAAACAGCTGGGTACGGGGTATCGATTGTTCCCACACAAGTCGTGGCCTGGAAGTCGCCGCTCTGCACGACTTGGGAGGAGAACTGCGCGAGGTCGTAGAACCGCAGGTCGACGCGGATACCGACCGCGGCCATCTGGGCCTGCAGGAACTCGCCAAACTCCACCCGGTTCGGCGCGTTCGACGTCTTGAAGCTGAAGTTCGGGTTCCCTCCGCTTCCCGTGTATTCCTGGATCAGCTGCTTGGACTTCTCCGGATCGAACTTCGGCCACGCGTCCGACGCCGCCTGCGCATGGTACGGGCTATCCGTGTTGAACAGGCTGTCCGCCGGGACGAGCCTGCCGTTGTACAGACTCGCACCCAACGCGGGAATGTTCATCGCTCGGATGACTGCCTCAAGCATTCGGCGATCGTTAAACGGTGGCCGGTTGAAGTTGTAGAGCAGGTATTCACCGAGATCGCCAGGCCCGTAGTAGAACTTCAACTTCTGGTCGCGCATGGCGCGGATCAGCTCATCGTTGTAACCACCGAAAATCAGGTCGACGTCACCGTTCCGCATCGACGCGTACCGCGTCTCGGTGTCCGGCAACGGCCGGAACTCCAAATTATCCAAATATGGGCGAAGAGCGCGGGAAACGCTCCCAACGGAGTTTTGAGCTCGAACTCCACGGTCAACGGGTCGACCGCGCATGGACGCGATCTCTCGGGCGGAGCTGTACGCGGGTGACGAGGCCTTGTCGATGTGTCGTTGCGCCTACAGCCAAGATCACCCAAATACCGAAAGGTCATGAATCAGAGGTTTGGTCAGCGGGCGGTCAAACGATCAATGGTTGGTGAAATCGAAAAGTACTTCGGGTGACCATGCAGGTGTACCGACTCCGCCCGCCGAACTTCGAGGGTGCCTACCCGCCTCGTCAAGCCGGGTGCGCGGTACCAGCCGATCGTGCGCAGCAAGTGTGTGACACCGGCGGCCTACCCGCGTGTGTCGGGTGGCGCTAGTCGTTGGTGGGCTGATCGCGGCAGACGCACCCGCGCGTGAGGGCGCGGGACATCGTCGCCGTGCAATACCGGACAGCGATGGGGTCGTGGGCAATCCAGATGTGAGGACACACCGCGCAGAGCTGATTTCCGTCGTCGGTGTGCAACTCTGAACCGCTGGAGAGGGCGCTATTGGATGTCATGGCAACCGTTTTCCGCATCGAGGGCAGCGAAGAAGGCACACGGCACAACTCCCCTCGGCGGAGGAGCTGAGCCGTGGCTCGGTGTCCCCGCCGGTTCCCACCGGTCGAAGCACCTTCTGGGGTTGCTCAGACAGCGCGTACGTCGCTGGCCTGCGGTCCCTTGGGACCCTGCGTGACCTCGTAACTGACCCGCTGGCTCTCATCGAGACTGCGGAAGCCATCCGAGTCGATCGACGAATAGTGCACGAACACGTCCGCGCCGCTGTCGTCGGGCTCGATGAAGCCGAAACCCTTTTCCGAGTTGAACCACTTCACGGTTCCCTGCGCCATGTCTGTCTCCCTAGTTGGCGTGCGAAGTGCGAACAACCACCTCGTGTGGCAGTCCGGGTCGCGGTTCCAGACGGCAACTACTCCAGCAACACCAAAGACAGCAGCTCGCCCGCAACATCATCCTGCGAGCGTGCGCCAACACGGACCCAGAAAACTTACGACCACTGCCGACGCTACCACTCTCAGCTCGCGGCTCGGCTGACGACCGACACCGCCGGTCGCGACTGCTGTACGGTAGGTGAAGCAGAGGATGCCCGATCGGTGCTCCGATCGGCTCCGTGACCAGGGCGGTGCGGCCGCCCGGCGGGTGGACGTTGAACGCCGATTACCAGGGTGCTCTTAATCGTGACGGCGCCAACCTTCGACGCGAATCCGCTCGGTAGTCGGCCCCGCTTTGTCGTTCTGACTACATCCCGTGCGCTCAGCGTTGCGGCCGAGACGGCCAAGGCGTTGGAGCGTCTTCGCATCACCAAACCATGAGGAAGCACACCATCACCGACTCGACCAGATTTCGATCAAGGCGTCACGGCGCACCATCCCGCGAACCGCATGCCTCGCCCGAGACCGGTACGGCTGACGAACGAGTTCAGACCCGTCACACCAGCAGAGACGCCGTGCCTTCCGTGCGATTCCGGCAACCCGAGCCCGACAAGGCCGAACACCACCCAGCTGCGGTCCGCCGCGACGAAGACACGATGCACCAGCTACGCAACCCGTTCGAGGCCGCCCGCCCGACGCCGTGAACCGTCGGCGCTCGTGCCCCCTGGGAGCAAGGACTACCGCGCATCCCACATGACATAGCCCGCGAGCCAAACGCGGGTGCGCCCCAGCTGTCACCAGGCCCGCAACCAGGTTCCGCCGAACTGTCCGATGTGGAACCTCATGAACCCGACCAACTTGGCTGACATCGGATTTGGGATTGGAGCTTCGCATCAAGTGGTGCCGAACTCCCGTGCCGTATTCGCATCGATCGGTCAAGTCTGGAGGTCGACGACGACCTTCAACTCGTCAGGGCCCGTGTCGAAGACATCGGTCCAGTCGCACAGCGGGATCCGGCGGCTGATCAGCGATTCCAGCCAGCTGCGATCCGCGCCGCCCAGCGCCTGCACGGCCTGGTTGTAGTGGCGCAGATTCGCGTTGACGCTGCTCACAACAACGTCGTTGTCCAGCATCAACTCGTTGTCGATCGCCGCCTCCGCAGGAAAGGCGACGGTGCGGTGGCGGCCCGTGAGACCAATCAGCACGGTGATGGCATTGCGCGCGGTATGTTGCAGTACCTCGAACACGACCCTTCCGGATCCGGTCGCCTCGATCACGATGTCCGGATTGCAGCGCAGATCGCCCAGCGAGGTGTGGTAAGTGGCACCCAGCGCGCGTACTAGATCGGGTTTTGGCCCCTCGGTGGCCTCGTCGAGGACGTGCACATCCAAGCCGCGCTGCATGCCGAGCAGAGCGCCGAGCAGACCCATCGGTCCGGCGCTGGTCACCAGGGCGTGGCGGGGAGCGAAGTAGGCGCGTCTACCGACCATGTCGGCCTGTTCCCATGCCTTGGCCACCACCGATGCGGGCTCGGTCAGGACTCCCAGCGCACCGAGCTCAGGGCCGACCTTGATCGCGTATTGGGGCTCGACCGTCCACTGCTGAGCGCCGAATCCGTCCAGTTCCTTGATGCCGCGCTCGGTGTACTCGCCGTTGAGGCAGAAGTCCCACTGCCCAGCGGCACACGCCTCGCACGGCTGTGGGTCCGGGCGCCGGACGACGCCGACCACGTAGTCACCCTCCTGGAAACCGCTGATCCCGGGCGCGTGGACCACCCGACCGACGGATTCGTGGAAAAGAACCATGCGGTCTCGCCCTGGTGGTGAGGCGCCGTGCGCTCGTTCGGTGACATCACGATCGATACCGCAGAATCCCACCAGCAGTCCTTGCACAAGCAACTGCCCCGGCTGCGGAACGGGATCGGGCAGTTCGGTGACCGCCGACAACTCCGGACTGCCCGGCACCACAGTGGCGGCCTTCACCCACAAGCTCCTTCCTCACGTCGGCTGGTACCAACGCAACGACCAGAGCGGCCCGAGACAGAACGCGACAGAACCTCCGGAACAAGTCGCGGCATCAAGATCGTGATCCGCGCCGGACGCCACAGAGTCAAAGTGAAGGTTACCTGCCTTGTGCCCACCGCATGGGGCCGCCACGGTGTGCCGCTGTCAATGGCCAACGGGCGTGCATCCTGCCGCTGTGGACGCGGGTCAAATCGACCCGCTCGCTGCCAAGTGCCGAGTGATCAGCGTGGCGGACCGGACGGCCGTTGGTAGCGCCAACGTAAGGCATTCCGATCAGGACGATCGCCCGCAATCGGCGGCCCGGGAGTGGGGTAACGCACCCAGCGCGCTCAGCTGTCGACCTGGGGTTCGTCGACTACGTCCCATCACACAGGCAACTCTGCTCTCATCCGCCACGCGAATGTCTTCAGAAGGCAACTGGAACTCTGCCAAGCTACGCTTTCCGGCGAGGTGCGTAAGCGTGCATTGGGGACACGCCAGTGCGGATCGGGTGAGGAGTGCGCCATGAAGCACCCCGAGGAATACGCGAGATCAGCCGAGGAGTGCCTGCAGCAGGCGAAGGAGCATTCCACCGAGGAGATCCGACAGACGAACCTGACCGAAGCCGCGGTGTGGGCGCAACTGGCTCAGGCGGCAGCCGCGGTCTACGCCGCCGACCGACGTGAGGCCAACCAGCGGTCTTGACATGGTCCGACACCCGCCGCTAGGTCAGGAAGCTGAACACGGCGCACCAACCGCCCTACCGCAACCTGATCGGATACCGGCTGGGTACGTACGGGCTGCCGGGAAACAGCACCAAGAACTCTCCGCTCGAAGACGAGTGAGGTGGGAGCAGCCCAGTCGTTCACTGGGGCAATCAGCTCGCGCTCAACCGGCTGCCCGCAACGTTACGCCCGCCAAGGCAGGAAAGGAGAAAATCACCGGTCAGCGGTCTCGCTGATGTGGTGTCAGTGCGCCTCGATGTTCGGAGGAAGCTCCGCCGGGGGCGCCGACCAGTCGAGGTCTGCTGGCCGGAGGCGGTAGAGCTGCATGACCTGGCCGAAATACTTGCCGGTCTCGCCAGCCCATTCCATGCCGTTGCGACGCACCGTTTCAGCGGCACGGACGTTGTCGGGGTGGACCACCGCGAACAGCTCGTCGATCTCGTGTTGGAACGCCCACCGCGCCAAGACGAACATCGTCTCGCTGGTATAGCTGTAGTCCCAGGCATCCGGGTGCAGTTGCCAGCCGATTTCGAGGTCCTGGTTGCTGGGTGGCAATGGCAGCAGCGTCGCACCACCGATCACGCGGTCGTCCTCGCGCCGCTGGACGCACCAGTGTCCGGCAGGTGGAAGTGCCCTCATGTCCTCGGCGATCCACTGCCGTAGCAGCAGGCGCATGGCGGTGACGTCGGGAACGCGTTCCATGATCGGGCTCAGCCAACGGGCCACCTCGACGTGTCCGAAGACGTCCAGCGCCGCCTGCGCGTCGTCGATGTGCCAGGTCCGCAGGACCAACCGGTCCGTAACCAGCCGCTGCCCCATAAATCCCACGATAACCGCCGCTGCTGCCCCTGTCCCGCCAACCCCGCGCGGACCTGGGTGTGCTTCCTCGGCTGGCCGAGGGCCTGAAAACCGTGCTTCAACAACGGAAAACGATCGCCGCCGAGGCGGAGGGAACCCTCGATGCGCGTCCGCTTCGGAAAGATCGGGTGGGAATCGGAATGTGGTGGGTTCTCGCCGGGTGCGGAGAACCCACCACTTGTGTTATCCGACGCTCAGCGTGCGATGTGCGCGCTGATTTCGGTTATTCAGTGGTTCGGGAAGTAGGGCTTGTCCTGGCCAGCGTGGAAGTGGTAGCTGGTCCAGTAACCGGCGTGCCATTTGTGGTCGGCGCCCCAGTAGCCGTTGTGCCACTGGTAGTTCCACTGGTCGCGGTTGTTCCAGTAGCCGTTGTTCCAGCCGTCGTCGCGGTCGTGGATCTGCACCGATGCGTTGCTGCTGGCTTCGGCGGAGCCGCGCCCGCTGACGTTGGCGGATGCGTTGCTGCTGGCGTTGACCGAGCCCCGTCCGCTGATGTTGGCGGATGCCTGGCTGTTGGCTTCGGCAGAGCCTCGTCCATTGATCTGGGCCGATGCCTCGCTGGAGGCGTGGGCGTCGGTCGCCGGGGTGGTCTCGGCCGAGGCGACGCCAGCGATTCCGAGCCCGAGTGGGAGCGCGAGGGCTCCTGCGACCAAAACACGGTTGATCTTACGCATCAGAATTGACCTCATTATTTTGGATCATCGAAACGCGTCACCAGGTGACGGATGGCATAACCGAGTCATGTCATCGGCTTGGTGGCCGCGAGACCCGTTTGCGATCTCGCGTACCGATCAACCGCCGAGATCCCTTTGGTAATCCCAAATGGACTGTGTTCAAGCAGACAGGAGCTTTCCTTGCCGTGCACGGAATTCGTCGGGAGACTTCGGATCCGCTACAGGGGAGGCGGGTGATGATCGAGGTAAGAAATGGACCGTTTGGGACGGAAGTGTCTATCGATGCACGGCAATCACGAGTCGCTGTCGGACGACGAAAGTCGTTGCAGGCCAGCAAACCGACCTGGGAATCAGCTGGCTACGCCACGCTTGAACGGGTCCTGGCGAACTGACCGCGTGGCTGCGTACCAGCGGACGAAGTCCGACTGTCGTACTAGGGCCCAGCCACGGAAACCGCGCCAGAGCCGACCTCCCCACATCTCGTGATCGGTCGGCCCGCGGTGGGAAGACCCGGCGTACCTCTGGACAGCCAGAACCTCGCCGGTGGTTGCGAGATTTTGATCTCGCGGTCACGGTATGAGGATGGGCACGGATCAGTCGGTGCGCTGCGAGGTCCCCTACTTCCCGGCCGCCGGGGTGGGATTCGGACTGATGTGGATCGTCGGGCTGGTGTACGTGGGTCTCCAGGGACCCTCCCACCCCGGATACCCCTGGGACCTGCTCGTGTTCTTCGGGCTGCTGCTCCTCACCGTCTGCGGCGGTCTGATCAGGAGCAGGCACGTCGTTCGGGCGGTCGAGTTCACCGAGTCCCAGGTCCGACTGGAACGCCGCGCGGACGTGCGGACGGTGCACATCGCCAACGTGCGAGCGGTGTGGATCGAGCACACCGGCGACACCGCGAGCGGCTACCAGGAGACATCGCTGCGGTTGGAATGGCGCGGTGGAAGCAAATCGGTCGTCTGCTACCACGATCCCGCACTGGGCCAAGCGCTCCTGCGGCTGCTCCCCTCGCACGTCGCCGTGAAAGAGCGGTGGGACCAACTCCGAGAACCGTCGACCGGTTGACGACCAGGTCGTTGGTGCCATCGCCCGGCGGAGTGGCGGACAGGGTCTTCCCCGGTGCTGCCCGGGAACTTGTTGGACACGCTCCGGGGTCTCCCCTTCTCAGCGGTAGGTCGTGCGGATCGAGCGGGCTGCTTCCCTGACGTCCGGGTCGACGTGGCGGCGCAGGGCTTCGAGCCGTTCCGCGCACGCCGGGGTCCAGCCGGTTCGACGTGCCGCCTCGGTGAGCAGCTGGCCCGCCAGGAGCCCCGGCACCGATCCGGCGCGGCCGATCAGGTGCTCGACGACGGCCAGGGTGGTGTCGGGGTCCAGCGGCGTTCTCGCCACCTGCCAGGATTGGTCGCGCCAGCGGTGCGGGCGTTCGTCCACGGCCGCGATCAGCTCGTCCCAGATGGCGAAGTCGGGCGGGCCGTCCAGTGACCGGGACGCCAGGTGCCGCAGCAACGGTACGGTCGCCGCGTGCATCCCCACGGCGCGACACGCGTTGATCAGGATCCTGCACCTGGTGGTCTCGCGCTCGATGTCAGGTTCGGGAATCGCCATGTGCGTTCGGTGCGCCACCAGTTCCGCGAGGCGGTGCCAGGCAGTCGGATCACCGGCCGTGATGTCGGTGACCAGCCGGTCGACCAGGGCCGCCAGCGCCCGGTGCCGGTGGGCGACCAACGCGGACACCGTCTGGAACAGCTCCTGCGGAGCATCTGCCGAGACCAGCCGGGGAAGTTCGTCGATCGCGTCCGGGGCGTGCTTCCACCAGGCGGCGTAGGCAGTGGCGACGGCAGCAGGCACGTCGGGGTCGCTGGTGAGGACATCGGCCAGGACCTGGGCCAGGACCGGGCGCTGACCGGGTGCGAGGCGGCTCGGCGGCACCGCGAGAACGACATCGCGCACGCGCGCGGGCGAGCGGATCGCCTCGGCTACCACCACCGGAACGCGGTCGTCCTCGCCCAGGAACCCGACCAGAGCAGCGGCCGTGGCCGCTCGGACGTCGTCGTGCCGGGCGGCGGCCCACGCCTCCACGAGCACGTCGACAGCCCCGGCGGGACGACGGTCGCCCAACAGCCTCGCCGCTTCTCTCGCGGCGCCGACCGAGCCGTTGACCAGCACCGGGCCGAGGCTTTCGATGGCTGCGCCGTCGGGCAGGGAATCCAGTGCCGCCCCGAGTGCGCGCACTGCGGCACGAGCGGCGGGTCCGGCCGGTCCGCCCGCGTGGTGGAGCAACACCGGCAGCGCCTGCTCGGGATCGGTGGATCCCAATGCGATCAGCGCGGCTGCGGCCACGGGCTGCGCAGCGGTTTCCGCGATCGACGTCAAAGTGTTCGGATCGGTCACGAATCCCGCTGCGGATTCCCGTTCCCGCAAACCGGTTTCCGGATCGTGGGCCACAGCCGCGGCGTGCGCCTCGATAGCGGCCGACTGCGTCGGCGTCCATCTGCCGAGCCGACTGGGCGGCACGGCAGGCAACGGTTCGCCGGTCTCCAGCAAGCGGTCGAGCAGGTCGGTCCGGCGGGTCGAAACGACCTGCCAGAGCACGTCGGCCCTGCCGAGCGCGGATCGTGCGCGACGAGTTCGCCGACGCGCTGGTCCCGTGTGGCGGGGTCGGCGACCCATCGCCGCGCCGCTGCTGCTGCGTCCGCCGGATTCGCTGCGGTGCGGGCGATTTCGCCGATCAGCGCTTCGAGTTCAGGTGCGGAAGCCAGCTTTTCGCCGAACAACCCGGCAACCCGCAACGCCGCTGAGTACCGGCCGCTGCGGGCATCGTGCAGCACTCGCTCGCGCAACTCGGCCCACAACTGCGGACCAGCGGTGACTTGGTGTTGTGCGGAGAACTGACCGGGTGATCTCGGATCTGCATGCAACCGGGCGGCCAGCCCCTGGAGAGTTGTGACCCGCTCCGCGAGTCCGCGAGCCAGCGCGCCGGTGAGGGAACGCACCAGCCACCGCGACACCAGGACGAAGGTCTCCCGAGTGGCGTCGCGGGACGCGACCGTAGCGACCACCGCTTCCCGCACCACCTCCAGCGGCACGGCGGACAACAGCCGGGCTGGTGCGTCGGCGACCGGGCGCAGGGCGGAGGCGCGGACCACGTCCTGGTCGGACCAGGCGCGCCTGGCGGCACGGAGGGCTTCGGTGAACGCGTCCGGATCGCGCTCGGCCACCGCGCAGGTCAGCAGCGTCGCCCAGGCGACGCGACGTTCCTGGTAGCGGTGGCTGGACGTGGCTTCCAGCAGCGGTGCGGCGGCCTCGCTGTAGGGCAGGGCCCCGGTGATCTCCAAATGGCGCCAGGAGCGCTCGCTTCTGCTCTCGGCCAGAATCCGGCGCGCCAGCTCGATCCGGTCCGGATCAGGCAATTCCCGCAGTTCGCCGACCGCGATGGTGGCTGTCAGCTGCTCGCCCGGATGAGCCAGCTCCACGACCTGCCGCCGGATCTGGATCGGCAGTGCGCGCAGCAGGCAGGCGCGCCCCGGGCCGCGTCCGAACCAGGACAACAGGTTCGCGATTTGGTCGACGCTCAGCGCCGCGATTGCCCGCCGTGCGACCGCGGGCAACGTGACGCCTTCATACCCGAGGGAGCGCAGCAGCGTTCGGCCGTCCCAGCGCAGCAGCTCCGCTGGCTCGGACAACAGCGCCCCAGTCAGCCGCGGGTCGCGCGTGAGCATCGAGCAGACCCTCGGCTGGTCCCGCAACAGCCGGGCGACGACCAACGGCTTTTCGGTCGCAAGCAGGGCCAGCAGATTCCGGTGTCCGCGCAACCACCTCGACAGCTCCTGCCCATCGCGGTCGGCAGCTTCGCCTGCGACGTACTCCGCCACAGCGGCAGGTGCGTTGCGGACGAGCCGGTGCAGCACACCCACCCCTGCGCCGACTTCGGGAAGCCAGCGTGCGACGACCTCCGGTGAACAGGCGGGCAGGAGTGCGGCGGCGTCTCCGGGACCGTGCCGCCGGTGAACCTCCGCGATCAACTCGTCGGCGAGTGCCCGACGGCGCGACCGCCGCAGAACGCCGTACACGGCAACCCGATCCCGCGGTGCTCCCCGCACGACGAGTTCGGCCAGCGGCGAATCCGGGATCGGCAGACGAACAGTCGCGGCCAACGCGCGTGGGCGCAGGACGGGATCGGCCAGCGCCCGCTCGACGAAGTCCAGGTCGCGGCGCACCACAGCCAAGTGCAGGGCGATGTGGCGCTCATGATCCCCAGCTGCGTCCAACGCACGGCGAACCGCGGCGTACTCGCTTTCCGACAACGCCAGGGCGTGCTCAGCCAGAGCGCGCATCCGGGCCGGGAACGGCAGCGATTCGAACTTGTCCCAGAAGGACATTGATGACATGGTGCCGGGCTCGACGGCTCGCGGCTCGTGCGGCGCGCTCACGCGGCGGCGGTCATGTCATCCCTCCGTGTACTCACAGCGCCATGATGCCGATCAAGACTTCGTTCCGCAACCAGTTTCGCGAGGCTGAGGCGCCCTGGGAGCGACCTCCGTCCGAACTCAACGAGACATGTGTTCAGGTCCGCACATTCGGGATGTTGACGGCTGAATCACGTGGTGGCATGGCGTACCTGACCGATCGCACTGCAGGTGGATCTCGTGGTCGGTTTTGGGTTGATTCGATGACCGCGCGAGTCCTGCCAGGCTCGGTCGTCACTGATGAACGCGATGGGGACCGCGCGCGTGCGCGCGGGAGCCGTTCTTCCGGTGGATTGCACGCGAACCCGGGTTGCAGCAGGCTACCCGAGGGAGCGCCACTGTGACCGCCGCCACCGGGTCTCTTGCTGCGAGCACCGCAGGGAAGGCGACTCCCGCCGCGGGCAGTGACCGGGAGGCCAGATGGTGCGACCAATGCAAAGCACGCGCCCGACGCTGCTGGGTGTTCGGGTACCGCGCATCGAGGACGACCGGCTGGTCACCGGGCGCGGCCGCTACGTCGCCGACGTGGTCCTGCCGGGCGTGGTGGAGGCCGCATTCGTCCGCAGCGAGCTTCCGCACGCGCAGGTGGTCCGCGTCGATGCGTCAGCTGCGCTGGATTCACCCGGGGTGCACGCGGCGTTCAGGGGTTCGGACCTCGACGTCCACGCGGTTGCGGACCCGATGCCGTGGGTCCGCCCGGTGCACCACTTCCCGCTGGCACGGGACCGAGTCCGCTACGTCGGCCGCCCGCTGGCGGTGGTGGTCGCCGACGATCGCTACCTCGCGGAAGACGCCGCCGAACTGGTCGACGTCGACCTCGAACCACTGCCCACCGTGGACACCGTTGAGGCGGCCCTCAGCGCCGACGCGCCACTGCTCTACCCGGAGTGGCGCGACAACCTCCTGCTGTCCCTGGCTCCCGAGAACAAGGCCGTGGACGAGGCGTTCGAGCGGCTGCGCGTGGTCAGCGGCACCTACACCACCCACCGCCACGCGGCCGTTCCACTGGAACCCCGCGGGGTCTTGGCCGAATACCGCGACGGGCGGCTGACGGTGTGGACCTCCACCCAAGCTGCTTTCCTAACGCGGTCGATGCTGGCCAGCGTGCTGGGGCTGCCCGAACGCGACATCCGGGTGATCACGCCCGACGTCGGTGGCGGGTTCGGTCAGAAGAACGAGATCTATCCCGAGGACTACGTGATCCCGTGGCTGGCGATGCGGCTGCACCGCCCGGTGCGCTGGATCGAGGACCGCCACGAACACCTGATCTCCGCCTGCCACGCGCGCGACATGCGCATCGACCTGTCCGCCGCGGTTCGCGACGACGGCACCATAGCGGCCCTGCGCGGGCGGATCCGCACCGACCTGGGTTCCGGTGAGATGTTCCCCGGCGGGTTCGGCCCCAGCATGGTGGCCGTCGGATCGCTGTGCGGGCCCTACCGGATTCCGCACCAATGCGTAGCGGTCCAAGGCGTGGTCACCAACAAGACGCCGTTGGGCGCCTACCGCGGTTTCGGAATGCCGGAAGGCACTTTCGCCATCGAACGACTGGTGGACAAGATAGGCCGCGAACTGGACATCGATCCACTCGAACTACGCCGCCGGATGATCATCGGACCGCACGAGCTGCCCTACGAAACCGCCGCGGGTGCGCGACTGGACTCGGGCAGCCACCGGAGGGCCTTCGACCGCGCTGTCGAGATCGGCGAAGAACTGCTCGCCTCCGAACGCGAACGCGCCGAACCCGGCGCGCACCTCGGCGTCGGCTACGCCACCTACATCGAAGGCGTGGCAGCCAGCGCCTTCTCGATCACCGGCAGCTGGAGTGGGCAGGACTCCGCGGACCTGCGCTTCGACGCGGACGGCGGCGTAACCGTGGCGGTGGGCATCTCCGCCATGGGGCAGGGCGCGCACACCATGGTGGCCACCCTCGTCGCCGAGGAGTTGGCCCTGCCGATGGAGCAGGTACGAGTGGTGATGGGCGACACCGATATCGCTCCGTTCGGTCTGGGCAGCTGGGCCAGCCGCAGCACCATCGTCGCCGGGGGTGCGATCGCGCAGGCCGCCGAAGTGTTGCGGCGCAAGGGGACTGAAATCGCCGCGCATCTGCTGGAAGCCGCCCCGGAGGACCTGGAACTGACTGGCGGCGGGTTCCAGGTGCGCGGCAGCCCCGGCAGCTCGGTGCCCTGGGAACGGGTGGCACGGGTGGCGCTGACCCGCACCTTCGACTTGCCGCCGGGTGTCGAACCTGGACTCGACGCGCGGGCGAGCTACGAACCGCCCGGAATGGACCACCAGCCGCGTCCCGACGGCAAGATGAACGCCTCGGCCAGCTACACCAACGCCACGCACGCCGCGGTCGTCAAGGTCTATCCCACGACCGGCGTGGTGCAGGTAGTGCGGTACGCGGTCGTGCACGACTGCGGGCGCATCATCAATCCGCAGACCGTCGCTGGCCAGATCCACGGCGGTGTCGCACAGGGAATCGGCGGCACTCTTTACGAGCAGCTGCCCTACGACGAGGGCCAACCACTGGCCACCACGTTCATGGACTACGTGCTACCCACCGCCTGCGAAATCCCCGACATCGACACCGAAGAACTCTGCAGCCCCGCACCCGAAACCGCCTTCGGCGTCAAAGGTGCGGGCGAAGCGGGCATCATCGGCCCGCCAGCGGCGATCGTGCGCGCCGTCGAACACGCCCTGGAACCGCTGGGCGTGGCCGACATCAACACCACTCCGCTGACCCCCTCGGTGGTGCGACAGCTGATCGAGGAGGCCAGGTCGTGAAGCCGCCACCGTTCCAGCACGCCCGCCCCGAAACGCTCGACGAAGCGGTGCGGCTGCTCGCCGCCGACGAGGACGCGAAAATCCTCGCTGGCGGGCAAAGTCTGCTGCCGATGATGAACTTCCGGCTCGCCCGCCCCAGCATCCTGGTCGACATCGGCCACCTGTCGGAGTTGACCGAGTTGCGCCGCGAGGACGATGTACTGGTCATCGGGGCGGGCGTGCGGCAGCGGGCCGCCGAGACCTCGCGGCTGGTCCAGCAGACCTGTCCGCTGCTCGGGCAAGCGCTACGCCACGTCGGCCACCGCCAGATCCGCTCCCGCGGCACGGTCGGCGGCTCGCTGGCCCACGCAGATCCAGCAGCGGAGCTGTGCGCGGCCGCGTGCGCCCTGGGCGCCGAGGTAGTGGCGATCGGCACTGGCGGTCGACGCACCATCCCCACCGCCGAGCTGTTCCTCGCGCCCTACCAGACTTCATTGGCCGCCGACGAAATCCTCACCGAGGTGCGCCTTCCGATCCGGGGTACCACCCGCTGCGGATTCGCCGAAATCACCCGAAGAACCGGGGATTTCGCCATTGCCGGTATCGCCGCGGCGCTGGAATTCGACGGCGACACCGTGATCCAGGCCCGCTTGGCCGGTCTCGGAATCGGCGGCACAGTTCAGCGACTCCGCGAAGCCGAAGAGACGCTGCGCGGGCGGCCGCTGAACACCGAAACCATCAACGCCGCAGCCCAAGCCGCCGCTGACGCCACCACCCCACCCGGCGACATCCACGCCGATCCCATGACCCGCCGCGCCGCACTGCGCGTGGCCGCACAGCGAGCTCTGGAGCAGGTGGCGCATGACTGACGGCCCGACCACACACCGCGAAATCACCCTCACCGTCAACGGTCGCGAAGTCCAACGCCGCGTCCCGGTGCGTCGGCTGCTGGTCGACTTCCTGCGCGACGACCTCGGCCATACCGGCACCCACGTCGGCTGCGAACACGGCGTCTGCGGTGCCTGCACCGTGCTCATCGATGGCGAACCCGCACGCTCCTGCATCACCCTGGCGGTGCAGGCTCATGCTACCGAGGTCACCACGGTGGAAGGTCTCACCCCCGAGCAGGGGCTGAGTCCGGTGCAACAGGCGTTCAAGGACTGCCACGCACTCCAATGTGGTTTCTGCACACCGGGATTCATCGTGACCCTGTCCGCCGCCGACCCCGACGATCACCCCGACGACGCATCCGTCCGCGAACTGCTGTCCGGGAACCTCTGCCGCTGCACCGGATACCAACACATCGTCGACGCCGTAAACCAAGCCTGGGGCCGCACCACGGGATAGGCGCTCTAAAGACTATCCATTGTGGACGTCAATGCGGATCGCCGACACTAGCGCTAAACGCCCACCGCGCCGTACATCCGTTCTGTTCCAACGAGTTCGAACACCGGACCGTCCCGGCACACCAGTGCTCCTTCCAGCTCACCGGTCCCGGTCCCCGCCGGGCACCCGTGGCAGTAGCCGACACCGCACGCCATATGCGCCTCAACGGAGACCTGCACCACCGCGTGCCACCGCGCGGCCAGTGCGCCGCTCAGCTGCGTCAGCCGCTGCGAGCCACTGGTCAGGATCTGCTGTGGCGGGCGATCGTCGAACGCCCGCACCAGGCGGTCGTGCAGCACACCGGGATCGCTTGTGCCGTCCGCGTCGTTCACCTGCCAGCTGCTGCTCGCCTGGCGGAACACCTCCGCGCCGATGACCGACGCCGGGTTCCGCCCGCTGAGCACGGCGATCAGGTCCACGCCATCCGCGAGGTCCTGCGCGACCGTCGTCATGGCACAGATCCCGACACCCCGCCCGATGATCAGCACGCGATCCGTGTCCTGCCGGACCACGAACCCCTGCCCCAGCGGCCCGATCACCACCAGCCGCTCACCGGGCGCGAACGTGGCCAGCGCCGTCGTCCCGCCGCCGACGACGCCGTAGACGACGTCCAGCGTGCCGGTTTCCGCGTTGCGCGTGTAGATCGCCATCGGCCGCGGCAGCACCGGGCCGGGTTCGTGCTCGCGCGCCGCGCTGATCATGACGAACTGGCCCGGCCGGGCGGTGCCAGCGATATCCGGCGCATGCAGCCGCAGCAATCGGTAGCGGTCGGTGTATGCGCGGTTGATCAGCACCTCCGCGGACAGCCACGTCGGAGCGGCCCGAGGTCCGGCGATGGTTTTCAGCGATGCCGCCGGGCTCATGGCAGGCGTCCGTCCAGCCGCAGCAGGCTCGCGGTGAGCGCGGTCGTGCCCAGCGCGATGTCGGCGATGCTCGTCCACTCGGCCGGGTCGTGGCTGATGCCGTCCCTGCTCGGCACGAAGATCATGCCGGTCGGCGTGACGTGGTTGATCTGCTGGGCGTCATGGCTGGCCCCGCTGGGCAGCACGCGCGGCTCCAGGCCCAGCATCCGGCAGGCCGCAGCCAGCCCATCGCGCACCTCGGCGGGCAGCCGCACCGGCGGCGTGTCGGCCAGGTGCTCGGTGCGCAGGCCGATGCCCCGCCGCGCGCAGATCTCCTCGGCCTTCGCCACGATCTCGCGTGCGGTCCGCCGCTGCCGGTCGGTGTCCGTGCCGCGCACGTCGACCCACAGCGTCGCCGCACCCGCAATGGTCGTCATCGACCCCGGTGCCACCTCGATCTTGCCGACCGTGGCCCGGGTGCCCTCGTTGTGTTCGTCGTTGGCCAACGCCTCGATGAGCAGGACGACCTCCGCGGCGGCGGTCACCGCGTCAGCGCGCAGGTGCATCGGGGTGCCACCGCTGTGCGAGGCGCGACCGGTGAGCTCCAGCCGGAACCTGGTGCTGCCAGAGATCAGGTCCACCACACCGATCCGGGCACCGGCGGCCTCCAGCACACCGCCCTGCTCGATGTGCAGCTCGACGAACGCGGCCCAGTCGGCGGGCGCCCAGCGTGCCGAGTGCACCGCGGCCGGATCGAGCGCCACGCTCGCCATCGCCTCGGCGAGGCTGACACCGTTCGCGTCGTGCTTGCCCGGCAGGTCATCGGCACCGGTCAGGCCAGCCGCGATCCGGCTGCCGGTGCACGCCTGCCCGAAGCGCGCGCCCTCCTCCGCGGCGAACACCACGAACCGCACCGGATGCCGGTGCCGCACTCGATGTTCCACCAGCAGCCGTGCCGCCTCCATCGCCCCGCAGACACCGACGATCCCGTCGTAGGAACCCGCGTTCGGCACACTGTCCAAATGCGACCCCGTGCCGATCGCGGGCAGTGCCGGGTCGTCGCCGGGCAGCTCGGCGATCGTGTTGCCCGCCGCGTCGCTGTGCACGGTCAGTCCCAGTGCGGACATCCGGTCCGCGAACACCGCGTGCGCGCGCCGTTCCAGTGGCGTGTAGGCAAGGCGCGTGACGCCCGGCCCACTGTCCGGTTCGGACAGTGTGGCGAAGGTGTCGATGAGCTCGCGCAGCCGTGCCTGATCGGCGGCGAGGTCGACCGGGATCACCGGGTGAACTCCTTCGTCTCGTCGGCGGAAAGCAGCGCGACCGTGCGCACATCGGTGACCGCGGCGAGTGCCTCCGACGGCAGGACCGCGGCCACCGCGACCGTCTCGGCACCCGCGCCGGACACCACGCGGCGCAGCGTCGCCAGCCTGCGCTCGCTCCACTGCGTGGCGAGCAGCGCGATCCGCGCCCCGGAGGTGACGGCCTCGTCGACGGAGACGATCCCCTCCAGCTCCGCGACCCGGCTCACCCCAGCACGCAGGTAGTGCGCGACCGCGTGCACGAGCACCGCCTCGTCGGAGGTGTTCCACACCACCAGGGTGTCGGGTTGTGCCGTGCGCAGCGCTTCGGCCAGTACCTCGCCGAGGACGTCCACATGTCCGGGCGAGCGGGCGGTGTTCACCGTCCGGCCGTAGGTGTCCTGCGCGACGCCGAGCGTCCGCAACGCATCCGCCGGAGAAATCGTGCTGGTCACGATGACGCTCCCTGGTAGCTTCGCGACACCTCTTCATCCAGTTGCGCGCCGCGGCGGTCCGGGATGAGCAGCATCGCGATCATGTCGATGATGTAGATCAGCGCCAGGAATCCCAGCGCCGCACCGAATCCCTGCCAACCGGCGACCAGTGCGACGGCCAGCGGCGCGAGCCCGCCGACCCCGCGGCCGATGCCGAACAGCACGTTCTGCGCGGTCGCCCGTGCGGCCGTCGGATAGTTCTCCGCGATGATCGCGCCGTACCCGCCGAGCATGCCGTTGGCGAACACACCCATCACCGCGCCGCCGAACAACACTGCCGTCGGCGAGGTCAGCTGGCTGTACACGAACAGCGACACGCACGCGCCCGCCTGGAAGATCCAGAACGAGCGGCGCCGCCCGATCCGGTCCGCGAGCTGGCCGAAGATCATGATTCCGGCGATCATCCCGAGCACCGTGACCGCCGTCCAGATCCCGGACTTGGTCATGCTCAGTCCGAGCTGTTTGGACAGGTAAGTGGGCAACCAGGTGAGGATGCCGTAGTAACCGAAGTTCTGGATCGAGCAGATGATCACGATGCCGATGCTGGTGCGCAACGTCCGCCGGTCCGCGACCAGCAACGCGAACGGGTTCTGCTTGACCTGCCCGGCGCCGACCGCCTGCCGGTGCCGCACGAACGCCTCCGGTTCCGCCAGCCGCAGCCGGAAGATCACCGCCACGATCGCGGGAAAGATGCCGATGATGAACAGGCCCTGCCAGCCCCACAAGGTGATCACCGGTGCGGAAAGCACCGCGGCGAGCAGGACGCCGAGCTGGAAGCCCACCCCCACCATGGACGTCGCCCGAGCGCGTTTGATCGCCGGGAACGCCTCGGCCGCCAGTGCCATGCCGATGCCGAACTCGCCGCCGATCCCCATCCCCGCGATGAACCGGAACACCGACATCGCGACGAACCCTTGGGACAACGCCGTCAGCGCGGTGAAGATCGCGAACAGCAGGATCGAGTAGGTCAGCACCCGGACGCGTCCAAACCGGTCGGCGAGCGCACCGAAGAACAGTGCGCCGGTGACCGTGCCGATCAGCGTGATGGTTGCGAGCAGTCCCGCCTCAGTGGTGGACAGGCCGAGACTCAACGTGATCGCGGGCAGGGCGAACCCGAGAATCTGGAGGTCGTAGCCGTCCATCGCATAGCCGAGCGTGGCGGCGAAGACGGCCTTGCGGCCATACGGAGTGACCTGTTCCGTGTCGCCGGGTGCCGGGCCGGTGCCGTCGCGGACCGCCTGGGTGTTCGTCTCGTCGTTCGTCATTAGTGTTCCTCCGGTCGGACGGTGAGCGTGCCGATGAGATCCGCGAGACGGGCGGCCCCGAGCTGCGCGACCAGCGCGGGGAGTTCCGCCACGATGTGCGCCATCGTGTTGGGCCGGGCGAAGGTCGCCGTGCCGATCTGCACCGCGGTCGCGCCAGCGACGAGGTACTCGGCCACATCGCGCGCGGAACGGATACCGCCGCAGCCGACGACCGGGATGCCCACGGCCTGCGCGGCCTGCCAGACCAGCCGCAGCGCGAGTGGTTTGACAGACGGCCCGGACAGACCGCCGGTGCCATTGCCCAGCGCGGGACCGCGGCTGCGCAGATCCACCGCGAGTGCCGGAAAGCTGTTGCACACGGTCACCGCGGTCGCGCCCGCGTCCTCAGCCGCCTTCGCCGCGTCAGCGATCGACCCGAGCTGCGGGCTGAGCTTCACCAGCACCGGCTTGTCGCTGCGGGCGATCACACCCGCCACGACCCGCCGCATCGCGTGCAGATCGGCGTCCAACGTCGCGCCCCCGTGTTCCAGGTTGGGGCACGAGACGTTGACCTCCAGGCCGACGTGCTCCGCGCCAGCGAGTTCTTCGGTGGCACGCCAGTACTCCTGCGCGGACAGCCCGCCGACGCTGATCACCACCGGCACGCTGAGCTGGGCATGGCCGCCGAGCCCGGACCGGCGGAACTTCGCCACCCCCTGACTCGGAATGCCGACGCTGTTGAGCATCCCGTGCGCGACTTCGGTGAGGCGGTGCGTCCGGTTGCCCGGCCGGGGCTCGGCGAACACGGTCTTGGTCACCACCGCGCCGAGTGTGCGCACGTCCAGCAGGCCCGCCAGCTCCGCTCCGAAGCATCCGGACGCTGGCATGACGGGGTTGGCCAGCGTCAGGTCACCGAGCCGCACGGAAAGATCGACCGCGCCGGAGTCGTGCTGGGCGTTTTCTTTGGTATCCGCTACGGCCATCAAAGTGGAAACCTCTTTTCACTTCGAAGTAAGCGAGCGTGCCGCCCGGAGTACGGCACTGTCAAGGTTTGCTACACAGGCTTCACAAGCCGCAACGGCCGAAGCGCCTCGGCGCAGTCGTCCAACGCGGCAAGGCCGAGCAGCCGGTCCCACAGCTCGGGCGCGATGTCCCCGACGAGATCGGTGAACTTGGCGCGCAACTCGTCCGCGGACAGCGGGTCGTGGTGGTGGCCGCGCGGATCCTGCACGGTCGCCGCCACACTGCCCTGCGCGTGCACCACCACCTCGGTCGGCGCGTGCTCCGGCCAGCTGCGGTCGAGCTCGGAAGCGAGTGTGACGCGCACCTTCTCAGCAAGTCGCGCCACGGTGGGGTCGTAGTCGAAGGTGGCGGGCGTCGACTCCCGCCGGGTCAGCGCGGCCGCGACGGTGTAGGGCAGGGAGAACCGTGCGGACAGGTCGTTCGGCGCCGCCTGCCGGTCGAGCTTGAGGTTGTTCGCCACGGTGCGCACCTCCACCGAGCGAATGCTGTCCACCGGTACCGCGGGCATGGACAACACCGCATCGACGGCACCGTGGGTCAGCGCGCATGCGCTGTGCCGCTTGAAGTAGTTGCGCAAGATGCGCGGCCGGGCCGGATCCGCGGCGGCGGTCAGCGCGTCGATGTCCACCGGTTTCCCGGTCACTTCGCCGAAAAGTGCCGGTACCGACTCCAGCGTCCCGGTGAAACCCGCGCGGTGCAGGCGGATCGCGCGCAGCGCCGCCTGCGCGGACAGGCCCATCGCGGTGTTGCGCGCGGTGGCCCCCGCATAGCAGGCGTTCCACACCGGAACCGTCGGTGTGGTCGCCGCGATCGCTGCCACGGCAGCCGGGTCCTCGCCCAGCAGCAGTGCCACGCTGACCGCCGCGCCCACACCGGCGAGGTGCCCGTGCGGATGTGTCGGCGGGCGCAACTGGAACGCGGCGAACAGCCGGGCGCTGACCTCATAGCCCGCGACGACCGCTTCGAGCAGCTCGGTGCCAGGGCGATGCGCAACCTCGGCCGCTGCCAGCGCCGCTGGCACGATGTGCATCGCGGGATGGCCGGTCGGCCGGGTGCCTTCGTCGAGTTCGAGGAAGCCTCCCGCCGCCCCGTTCAGGAACGCGGCCTGCTCCGCCGACACCGGTGCGGCCCCGGCGACCAGTACCGTCGCACCGCCGGTGCCCGGCACCGCACCACCGAGCTCATCGGCGTTTTCCCGCAGCCGGGTCATTTCCGCGGTGCGACCACCTGCGATGCTCACGCCGATCGTGTCCGCGACGACGTGCGCCGCATGTCGGCGTACCGGCTCATCGAGCGTGCCGATGAAAAGCGTGCTCGCCTGCGTGATCGACTCCGCCACGCACGCCGCGAGCTCCTCGGCGGTCACGTGCTCGGCCGATCGGCGAGCGCCGCAGCGTGTTCGGCGCGGATGAACCGCCCGCGCCGTGGTGCGACGATCTCGCGATCGCGCACCACGACCTCGCCGCGCAGGATGGTGGCGACCGGCCCACCGCGCAGTTCGAACCCATGCCACGGGCTGACCGGCTGCTTGGCGATCAGCTCCTCGTTGCGCACGGTGCGCCGCAGCTCCGGATCGATGATCACCAGATCGGCGTCGCTGCCCGGCCGGATGACGCCCTTGCGCGGGTAGAGCCCGTAGAACCTGGCCGTCTCGGTGGCGGCGATCTCGGCGAGCCGACTCGCCGTCGTCTTGCCGCGGATCAGCGCGTCCATCAGGACGGGGCCGAACGTCTCGCAACCGACCGCGCCCGCAGGCTGGGTTTCGAAACCGCGTGCCTTCTCCTCGACGGTGTGCGGCGCGTGATCCGAACCCAGCGACACGATCGTGCCCTCGTTCACCCCCGCCCACAACGCGTCCTGGTCCTGCTGCTCGCGCACCGGCGGATACACCTTCATCACCGGACCGACCCTGGGATAGTCCGCATCGGTCAGCGTCAGGTACTGCGGGCAGGTCTCCGCGGTGACTGCGATTCCGTTGCGCCGCGCCGAACGCACGGCGTCCAGGCCCATGGCCGAGGCCAGGTGCACTACGTGGAACCGGCAGCCGGTCGCCTTCGCGAACTGTGCGGCGATGGAGATCGTGGTCGCTTCGGCGACCGCGGGGCGAGCGGCGAGCAGATCCTCGTACGTTTCGATCGGGTGGCCGAGCGCATGCTGGCTGGTCGCGAGCACGTCCTTGTCCTCGCAGTGCGCGGCGAGCACCCCACCGTGCTTGGCGACCTCCGCGAACAGCTGCAGCACCTGCCCGTTCGGCGGCGGCATCAGCAGGTTCTCCGGCCTCTCGTCGCCGATGTTGTACACCAGCGAGCGGGTTTCGCGGTGCAGGGCGTAACCCCAGAACAGTTTCACCGCGACCGCGCCAGCCTCGAACAGCGGACCGATCTGGTCCAAATTGGACTCACCGAGCGACAGGCCCCACAACCCGAAGTCGGTCCACGCGGACTGCTCGTGGTGCGCGCGGCGCTGCTCGAAGACCTCGACCGAATCCACCGGCGGGATGGCGTTGGGCATCTCCAGCACCGTGGTCACCCCGCCGACGAGCGCACCACGCGTCGAATGGTCGAAGTCCTCCTTGTGGCTCAGGCCGGGGTCGCGGGAGTGCACGTGCGGATCGATGAATCCGGGGAACACCAGCTTGCCCGCCGCGTCGTACCGCTCGTCACTGTCCACTGTGGTGCCTCGGTCGAGGATCGCGCTGATCACCCCGTCGCTGCACAGCAGATCGGCGTGCAGCAGCCCGGCGGGCGTGACGAGTTGGCCGTTGGTGACAAGCAGCTTCATCGGTTTCTCCTCGAATCTCGATCGAACGCGGGCAACCATGCGTCGATAACGGTGCCCAGCTCGGCGACTCGCGCGGCCTCAAGCACCCGGACGGCACAGACGAGGTCCTGGATGGCCAGCCCGTGCGACTCGAACACGGTGATGTCGTCGCTGCTCGACCTGGCCGGTACCTCGCCGGACAGCACGCTCGCGAACTCCGTTGCAGCGGCCGGGTCCAGGCCGTTGGCCAGCAGATCACCGCACTCGGCGGAGGCGACGGCAGCGGAGTCGACCACCACGTGCGCCGCGCGACGCAACGTCGCACCGTCGAGCTCCCGGCGCCGGGCATGATTGCTGCCAACGGCGTTGATGTGCGTGCCCGGCCGCAGCAGTGCCCCGTCGAACAGCGGCTTGGCCGCGCCTGTTGCGGTGATCACCACGTCCGCCCTGGGCACCGCGGTTTCCGCGCTGGTGCCAGCTTCCGCGGTCAGCCACGGGTGCGCGTCCTCGATGCTGCGCGCGGTGGTCGCCGCTCGTTCGGCATCGCGACCGACCACCAGCACCGTGCGCAGTTTCGGCAACACCTCGGTTAACGCGGTGATCTGCGCGGGCGCCTGGTATCCGGTGCCGAACAAGCAGGCGGTGGCACTTTCCGGCCGGGCCATCAGCTGTGTCGCGAGCGCCGATGCGGCCGCGGTGCGCCGCTGCCCGAGCAGGTCCGCCTGCACCATGCCGCGCAGCTGCCCGGTGCGGTGCGCGTAGACCAGCACCGTGATCACGCTCGCCCGGTTGATGTCCCGGCGCACCACCGGGTACGACTTCACCGCGACCGCGTCCAGGGTCGGCGCGATAGCGGACATCACGTTCAGCGTGACCGCGCCCATGCTGCTGCGCTGCCGGGGCTGGTCGTGCGCGGCACCGGCGCCGAGGAGTTCGAACGCGGTCCGCACACCGGCAAGCGCGGCATCCGGCGGCAGCAGCCGATCGACGGTCTGATCGTCCAGGATCCGCGACATGCGTTCCTTCCCACGGCTCGCACGCGACTGGAAACATCTTTCCAGTTCCGAGGTGACGAGCATGGACATCCGCTCGCGGCTTTGTCAACCTATCCGCATGGATAGCTAGGATCTGGCGGTGACAGCCCTGTCATCCGGCGGAAACGCCGAGGAAACGTCGCGCACACACGGCAGTGCATGGCACGGGGGAAATCACCACGGGAGGAGCTGGTTCGATGAGTGCTGCGAAACCGATTGAGGTGGTCGTCCGCGCCGTGGACGTACTCAACACGGTCGGCGCCGCGAGCTCCGGGCTGACGCTGCAGGAGCTGCACGCCGAGCTCGACATCCCGCTCGGCAGCCTGCACAGAATCCTCGGCACGCTCAGCCAGGCCGACTACCTGCGCCGCTCGCCGATCACCAAGCGCTACTTCGTCGGCCGCGCGGCGCGCACCCTCTCCGGCGGCACGGGCTCGCACAGCGCCAGGCTGATCAAACCACCGGCCGCGCTGATCGACGCCGCGAACGAGACCGGCGAAACGGTGTTCCTCACCGAGTTCATCGGCGATGTTCCAGTTTGCGTGTCCATTGTGGAGGCCGAGCACGCGCTGCGGCTGTTCGTTCGCATCGGCCAGGAGATGCCGCTGCACGCGGCCGCATCGAGCCGCGCGATCCTCGCCTACTTCGACGAGGACGTGGTGCGGACCCTGCTGGAGGAGTCGGAACCGCTGACCGAGTTCACCACGGGCACCCCGCACAGCGTGGCCGATGTCATGCAGGTGCTCAAGGAAGTCCGCGAACACGGCTACGCCACCTGCGACAACGAACTGGATCCGGACGCCTGGGCGGTGTCCGCGCCGATCCGGGACGCCGACGACAGGGTGCTGTCCAGCGTCACGATCACCGCACCCGGATCCCGGGTCGCCGACCCGAAGGTACGCGAACGCGTGACGGAGGCGGTGCTGCGCGCCGCCGAGGCGTTGTCCGCCGAGCTCGGCAATCCGGGCCCGGTGTCCTGATGGCCGCGCCGCGTTCAATCAGCCTGATCGCCACGGGTGGCACCATTTCGGTCGCGCCATCGCCCGCTGGCGCGCAGGCACACCACGGCGTGCGCGCGCTGACGCCGCCAGCCGAGCAGCTGCCCGCCGGAATCGAGGTGCACCCGAGGGATGTGTTCCGCCGCTCCTCCCGGCAGCTGACCATGGGCGATCTGTGGACCCTCGCCGCAGCCGTCACCGAGGAGATCGCGGCCGGGCGGGACGGTGTGGTGCTCACCCACGGCACCGACACGCTGGAGGAGACGGCCTACGCGCTCGGCCTGCTGGTCGACACCCGCGTGCCGGTCGTCGTCACCGGCGCCATGCGGGCACCGCACCTCGCTGGCCCGGACGGTCCGGCCAACCTGCGCGCGGCGGTGTGTGCGGCGACGAATCCCGCACTGGCGCCCTACGGGCCGGTCGTCGTCTTCCAGGACGAGGTGCACGTGGCGCGGCTGGTCACCAAGACGCACAGCGCACGGGTGGCAGCGTTCAGCTCACCGGCTGCCGGGCCGGTCGGTTTCGTCGCGGAGGACGAGCTCGAACTGCTGCTCGGCCCGCCGCCCGGATCCGACTTGCTGCCCGACCGCAGCCCGCCGACCTGCCGCATCGGCATGGTCCACGCGGCAACCGGTGTCGACGGTTCCGCGGCCGACGCAGTTGCGTCCGATGTGGACGGTCTGGTGGTCGCCGCGCTCGGCGCCGGGCACGTCGCACCGTCGCTGGGTGAAGCACTCGTCCGGATCGCGGGCTCCGGCAAGGCCGTCGTGGTCGCCAGCCGCTGCCCGGACGGCGCGCTGCTGGCGCACACCTATGGCGGCGCCGGTTCGGAGACCGAGCTGCGCCGTGCCGGTCTGCTGTTCGCGGGCATGCTCTCGCCGGTCAAGGCGCGGTTGCGGCTGGCTTTCGGCCTGTCCGCGGGAATTTCCGCAGGCGAGCTGTTTCCGACCCGGCGCCCACCTCAGGGTTCTGCGGAATCGCCATAGGACTCCGGCAACCGCACAGGGTGTGACCCCGCGGTCGGCACCGTTCGCGAGCGCCGTGGTGACCCGGCAGCGGCAGGGGCACCGGACGTATGTCCGGCGCCCCTCGATCGCTAGTCCGCCAACCAGCCACGTACCTGGTCACCTCCGGCGCGACTCCGATCTCGTCGAACGCGGGCGTCTCCCAGCCGGTGGGCTGACCTCCCCTCTGCCGGACTCCGGCTGGTTCACCTCGTGGCGCTGCTAGTCCGGGAGTGCGAAGACGATCAGTGCGCTTCCGTGGCCAGCGCCGAGCATGCCGGGGAGGAATCCCTCGATCCAGCCGCCCCATCCGACCGGCACAGCGACGTACTGCTTGCCGTCGACGCTGTAGGTGATCGGGCTGCTGTGGTGGCCACTTCCGCACTGGAACTGCCACAGCAGTTCGCCGGTGCGGGCGTCGAGCGCGTTGAACTCCCCGGACGGCTCACCGGCGAACACAAGATCGCCTGCCGTGGCCAGCACCGAGGCGCACATCGGAACCTCGTTGCGCCAGCGCCACTTCTCCTCGCCGTTGGCGTCGAACGCGCTGATGGACCCGGCCATGTCGTCGGCGTCCACCTGAACGCCCGCACCCCAGTACGGGATGCTTTCCTTGAAGTCCCGGCGCCGCCGGGTTGCCGTTGCCCCGACATCCTGGACCGGTACGTAGAACAGCTCGGTCCTCGGGCTGTATGCCGCGTGGGTCCATTCCTTGGCGCCAGCCGGTCCCGGGTAGAAGTGGACCGGATCGCCCTCCTTGTCGGGGTACCTCCTGGGCGTCACCTTGCCGTCCCTGGTGATCGCACCCCAGTCGATCCGGTCCACGAAGGGTGTGATGTGCTGCAGCTCGCCGTTCGTGCGATCCAGGACGAAGAAGTAGCCGTTCTTGTCGAAATGCCCGAGCAGCTTCTTCCCGTCGTGCTCGAACAGGATGTTCTCCATCGTGCTGTCGTAGTCCCACACGTCGTGCGGGGTGCACTGGTAGTGCCAGCGGATCTGACCGGCGTCGGCGTCCACCGCGACGATGCTGTCGGTGTAGAGGTTGTCGCCCTCGCGGACGGCTCCGTCGAAGTCCGGTGCCGGGTTGCCGGTGCCCACGTACAACAGGTTGGTCTCCGGATCGAAGGTGCTGGTGACCCAGCAGTTCGCGCCACCCCGCGCCCATGCCTCACCATCGGCGGGCCATGTCTCGGAGCCGGGCTCCCCTGGCTTCGGCACCATGTAGCAGCGCCAGACGGGCTCTCCCGAGTCGATGTCGAAAGCGTCCAAGTGCCCGCGCACCCCGAACTCCCCGCCGGAGCTGCCGACGATGACCATGTTCTTGACGATCAGCGGCGCGACCGTGCCGCTCTCCCCGGCCCGCACGTCTCCATAGGTCTTGTCCCAGACGCGCTTGCCGTTGGTGGCGTCGAGCGCCAGCAGGTGGGCGTTCCCGGTGACCATGAAGACCTTGCCCTTGGCCACGGCTACGCCGCGGTTCACGTTCCCGCAGCACAGGGACACGTCGTAGGGGACGGCGTGCTTGTACCGCCAGAGCTCCTGACCCGTTTTCGCGTCCAGCGCCCAGAGCCAGCCGTCCCAGCCGGAGAGGAACATGACCCCGTCCACCACGATCGGGGCGGCCTCGAACGCGTAAGTCGAAGCGCCCGCGATCATGCCGGAGGTACCGGCCTGGAACATCCAGGCGGGACCGATGCGCTTGACGTTCTCCGTGTTGATCTGGTCCAGCGTGCTGTACCGCTGCCCGTCATAGGCGCCGTAGTAGGTGAGCCAGTTGTGCGACTCCGACCTGGCATTGAGAAGCCGCTCGTAGGTAACCCTGGAGACCACGTCCGGCGCAGTCCCGGTCTTGCCGCTCAGCGTTCCCTGATCGATGGCCTCTCCGGCATCAACGTACTCAACGGTCATTGCCTGCTCCTTTCTACGGCCGCGGCTGGTCGGGGCGGTCGAGGCGGGCCTCCGGCGGAACGTCCCCCAGTACGACGATGGCCCCGGTCAGCCCGCGGCCTTCGTCGTTTCCGGTGGGCGAGCTGTACCAGTAGTAGCCCGGCCCATCCAGGTTGAGGGTCGCCCTTCCTTTCGAATGGTTCACCAGCCAAATAAATTTCTTGTCGCCATTGCTCGGCAGCAGCGCGCAGTGCGTGTTCAGGTCGTCATTGATGAGCGTGAGCTCAAGATCACCCCCATGGGGCATGACCAGGATCGAGGGATCCCAGGCAATTTCATCGGGATTGATCCGGATCGTCGCCTCCATCGTGCCATCGGCCCGCTCCGTGGCCCGGCCGATGTTTCCGGTCGCGAGCACTTGACCAATACCTGCTTTGTTCTGTCCGTCCAACCCGATCTCGCTCAGCAGCTCGGCTCGATCCTTCGCGGTCGTCACCGGACTTCACCTCCTCATCCCGAACCCCTGGTAGCAACTGTTCGCATCGGTCGCGATCACGGTCGCACGTCGCGGGGTGTTGTGCACCTTCCGCTCGACAAACGAGTCAACCCGGTTGACATGAGAAATGGCCCCAGCGAAATACCCGAGGCCAATTCGGGTAAATGGGCCGCGTGATCACGTACGCCTGGTTGTGATTGCAGTAGCATGTACTGACGTGGGACAAAAGGCACATTGAACTAATTGTGCGGCCCGGCCCCCGATCAACAAATCGGTAAGGCAGACTCTACGCCGGATGAATCCGCACCGACAAGGACGAGCGCCAATTCGGGCTGGTTATGCCGTTCGTACGCCACGAGCTACCGTTCGTACCCCGATGCGCCACTGCGAGGAGGAACAACGCCGCGCCTCGTCCCCGCTGGCAGCCAACAGATGTCTGATCAATGATCAACACCGACTCGACCGGTCACGACGCCTCGCCCCGCGTCTCAGCGCCCGACGACGATCAGGCCATGTCGTACCGGTCGAGGTTCATGACCTTGTCCCACGCGGCCACGAAGTCGTGCACGAACTTGGCCTTCGCGTCGTCGCTCGCGTAGACCTCCGCGAGTGCGCGCAGCTCGGAGTTCGAGCCGAAGACGAGGTCGACGCGGCTACCGATCCACTTGACCTCGCCGGTGGCGCGGTCGCGGCCCTCGAAGGTCGCCAGGGTGGCGCCGCTTGTGGACGTCGCCTTCCACTCCGTGCTCATGTCGAGCAGGTTCACGAAGAAGTCGTTGGTCAACGACTCGGGCGCCGATGTGAACACACCCAGCGGGGACTGCTTGTAGTTCGCGCCCAGCACCCGCAGTCCGCCCACCAGGACGGTCATCTCGGGCGCGCTCAAGGTCAGCAGGTTCGCGCGGTCGATCAGCAGGTACTCCGAGGGCAGCCGGTGTCCCTTTTCGAGGTAGTTGCGGAACCCGTCGGCGGTGGGCTTGAGCGGGGCGAAGGACTCCACGTCGGTCCACTCCTGCGAGGCATCCGTGCGTCCCGGGGTGAACGGGACCCGCACGTCGTGCCCGGCGTTCTTGGCGGCCTGCTCGATGCCCGCGCACCCGCCGAGCACGATCAGGTCGGCCAGCGAGATCGACTTGCCGCCGCTTTGGAGGTCGTTGAACGACTCCTGGATGCTTTCCAGGGTGCGCAGCACGGTGGCCAGCGTGTCCGGGTCGTTGACCTCCCAGCTCCGCTGGGGCTCAAGGCGGATCCGCGCCCCGTTCGCCCCACCTCGCTTGTCGCTGCCCCGGAACGTGGACGCCGACGCCCACGCGGTGGAGACGAGCTGGGAGATCGACAGCCCTGAGGCCAAGAGCTTGCTCTTCAGGTCGGCGACGTCCGCATCGTTGACCAGTTCGTGGTCCACCGCGGGCACCGGGTCCTGCCAGATCAGCTGCTCCTGCGGGACCAGCGGCCCGAGGTAGCGCTGAATCGGCCCCATGTCGATGTGCGTGAGCTTGAACCAGGCCCTGGCGAACGCGTCCGCCAACTGGTCCGGATTCGCCATGAAACGCCGCGAGATCGACTCGTAGACCGGGTCGAGCCGCAGCGCGAGGTCGGTCGTCAGAACCGTCGGGGCGTGCGTCTTCGACGAGTCGTGGGCGTCCGGCACCGTGCCAGCCCCGCCGCCGTCCCGCGGAGTCCACTGCCACAAACCGGCGGGGCTCAGCACCACGTCCCACTCGTAGCCGAACAGGGTCTCGAAGAAACTGTTGTCCCACTTCGTCGGGGTGGGGGTCCAGATACCCTCAAGCCCACTGCCGATGGTGTCCTTGCCTTTGCCGGTGCCGTAGCTGTTCGTCCAGCCCAAGCCCTGCGCCTCGATCGGGGCGCCCTCGGGCTCGGGGCCGAGGTGCTTTTCCGGGTCGGCCGCGCCGTGGGTCTTGCCGAACGTGTGCCCACCCGCGATCAGCGCGACGGTCTCCTCGTCGTTGAACGCCATCCGCCGGAACGTCTCGCGGATGTCCCGCGCCGAGGTGAGCGGGTCCGGCACGGTGTTCGGGCCCTCCGGGTTGACGTAGATGAGGCCCATCTGGTCGGCGGCCAAAGGGGTTTCCAGCTCCCGGATGCCGCTGTGCCGCTCGTCGCTGAGCCAGGTGCGCTCGGGGCCCCAGTAGACGTCCTCGTCCGGCTCCCAGACGTCCTCCCGCCCACCGGCGAAGCCGAAGGTCTTGAAACCCATCGTCTCCAGCGCGCGGTTCGCCGCGAAGACCATCAAGTCGGCCCAGGAAATCTTGCGGCCGTACTTCTGCTTCACCGGCCAGAGCAGGCGGCGCGCCTTGTCGAGGTTGCGATTGTCCGGCCAGCTGTTCAGCGGCGCGAAGCGTTGCATGCCTGCGCTCGGACCGCCGCGGCCGTCAGCGATGCGGTACGTACCGGCGAAGTGCCAGGCCATCCGGATCACGAGCGGGCCGTAGTGGCCGAAGTCGGCAGGCCACCAATCCTGCGAAGTCGTCAGCACCTCGTCGAGGTCCCTGGCCAGGGCGTTCAGGTCAAGGGTTTGGAACTCCGCTGCGTAGTCGAAGTCATCGCCCATGGGATTGGCCGAAGCCGGGTGCTTCCGCAGGATCTTCAGGTCGAGCCGGTTCGGCCACCAGTCGTGGTTGCTCGCGCCCGCGGTCGGGTGGCGGTACCCGCCCACGCTCCCATCGGCGGCGGCCCGGAGGGTCTCGCTGTACGGGGCGCCGTGCGCTGGGACGCCGAGCGCACCCGCACCTCGGGCGCGGTCGTTCTTCTTGCCGACAACGGCGTCGGGGCTGTCAGACACGAAACTCCTTCCGGGCTTAGGACCTCAGAAGCCCAGTGCCCTTCGCACGGCTGGCGCGTTCCGCCGGGAAACCGGCACCATCTTGTCCGTCTGGTCATCCATGACCAGCACCAGCTCGCCCTTGCGCCGCCGCTCGATCTCGCGGATGCGGCTGAGATTGACCACGTACCGGCGGTGCACCCGCAGGAATCCGGCAGCCGCCAGCTCACCGTCGAGCTTGTCCAGGCCCGGAGAGGCGGCTCGCAGTCGCCCTTGGTCGGTGGACAGCCACACGTCGTTGCCCTCTGATTCCGCGAAGGAAACCTCCGGCAGCCGCAGCAGCACCATCCGGTTGTCACGCATCGCGACCACGCGGCGCGGCTGTGCTCGCGAGTGCGCGTCCCCCTCCGCCTGGGGCAACTGCTCCCCGCTGGAAGCACCGAAGGAGACCAAGTTCCCGATCAGCCGACCGGAGACGAAGGCGGGCCGGATGCTGATCGGTATCGGCTCGTCGGCGAGGTGGGTGAAGATCTGCGTCGAACCGACCCAGTCAGGATTGCGGGCTGCCTGCTTGCTGGCGTACCGGGCGGCTTCGATCAACTCCGGCAGCCCGGGGTTCCATCGCAGCGTGGGATCGACTGCCGGGGTGGAGGCTGGGACGCCAAGGAGCACACTTGCCGCGTCGTCGGCGATCACCACCTTGCCCGCGGCATCCACCGCGGTGAGCGCCGCACTGGAGCGTGTCCTTGCCTGGTTGTACGCGGCGACCAGCTCAGTGCCACTGTCCCAGGCGCGCCTTCTCAGCGTGCACTGGGTCTTGGTGGCGGCGTTTGCCAGCCATCCGCTCGCGGAGGCGGGAAGCGGGTTGCGCCAGCTGGAGATGTTGAGCACCGCGATCGGCTCTTTGGTCACCACGTCACGCACCGCGACGCCCGCGCAGGCCCAGTTGTGGAATGCCTGGCACCAATGCTCCGCACCCCTGATCTGTACCGGGTGGTGCTCTTCGAGTGCCGTGCCCATGCCGTTCGTGCCAGCCGCGCGCTCGGACCAGGAATACCAGGGCGCGAGATTGGAGTCGGCGGCTATGGTGCGCGTGGCTTGGTCGCCCCACTCGGCCAGGATCCGGCCGGTGGCATCGGTGACGGTGACTATGCCACCGAGGTTGCTCACTTCATGTGCTATGAAGGCGGCACGAAAACCCAGCTCAGCGAATACGACATCTTGTTCGGGCGTATATTCTCGTTCCACGACGGCCACCGGTGCTTCGGTCAGGTGCGGGTCCACCCGGTACTGCTCCCGGCAGCGATGCCAGGAGACCGCCACCTCGGGCCGCACCCCGCGGACGTCATCCTCGCCCTGTACGAAGCATTCCCATGCCGCGTACACCGTGCCCTTGTCCGAGCCCTCGGACGTCCGCTCGAGCCTGTGTGCGTCCCTCATCGTTGAGACCGCCTTTGGTCTGTAACCGACACGGGAGCGCCCGGTCCGCACCGGTGACCGCTCGACTCTGCCTGATCCACGGCGGACCGGGCCGCGTCGCATGTGTTGCTGCCGCACCCGGTGTACATCCGACGGTGCACGCTCTGCGGTGCACGCCCAGGCATTGTTTCCGTGCAGTTATCGACTTCTAAAGCCGAATGTAAAACTTGCAATCTCTCCCAGCAAGGGGACCGACCAATCCAGGCCGACCGCCAGACCCGCCTGGAGCAGTGGGCATTGACCCCGGCACGGTTATCGCACGAACGCGAGAAAACGCTGCGCGCAGGGGCACTGCTCGTGCCGTCCCCAGGTGCCCGTCCCGCGATGGACGCGGCGACGGTGGTGATGTGGCCGATCGTTCCCCGCTCCAGCTGACCGCCGGTGAAATGCGTGCCGTGCATGGCTCGGGTCCGGACCAGCTGCCGCGAATGTCCATCATGGACGGTCTGGTGGCGAGGATGCGCTGCTTCTCAGTTCGCTCGAACGGGATTCCCGAGGTGTCCAGCTCTACGGTGACAGGTTCGGCAGCCTCGATCATCCCCGTCTCGACCAGGACGGTGACCACTCCCATCGTGCGGTGCCCGCTCGTCGGCAGGGGACCCGCTCACGTTGTGGCGTCAGTATTTTCCCCGCGCGCAGGGAAAGTCCGTCCCGGCCGCACACTTCGTCGCCGAAGAACGCCCGGATGAGGTCCGCCACGATCCAGTCGCACATTGGCGCGGCTTGGCCGCGCCCCTGGGTTGTTCGATGGAGGGCAGCAGACTGCTCCAGTACGCGGTCGAGCGGCAGTTTCTTCTGGTGCCAGTGGTGTCAACCGACATGCCCGAGTTCGACGGGAAGACCGCACAGCGCCGCCGCGGTGTGCCACAACTCGTCCTCGCGGTCGCGGTCATAGGACTCCGGTGAGGAGTCGTCGACGGCACGCCGGTCGATGTAGGTGCCGCTGCCCCCTGGACGAGGGCCCGTTGCGGCGCGGGCGAGAAGGGCACCGGCCGCAGCGGGTGAGAGCGCGAGCGGGGTGGCGGTCAACGCGTGCAACAAGGTGCGCGAGAGGAACCGGACGAACGGGCTGGCGTCACGCACGAGCCCGGTACCGGGTACGTAGCCGGGGTTGAACGTGTGCACATCCACCCCCTGGGGCAGCCGCCGTGCCAGCGCGTGCACCATGTAGATCACCGCGAGTTTGCTGGTGGAGTACGCGGTCCGGCCTTCAGCAGCCGTCCGCGCCGCTGCGTCGTCACGGGGCCGGGCCAGGGTGGGCGCGCTCTCCCACCGAGGTGCGGGCACCATCCCCATGTTGTGCCGCAGGTCCCCGAAGTGCGTGTCACTGCCCACGATGACAATTCGCGCCGGGGCGGTGAACTCCTCCCACAACAACCGCACGAGCAGGTAGTTGGCCAGCACGTTCACCGCGAAAGTCGTCTCGATGCCGTCACCGCTAGCGTGGGTACGACTGGTCATCTGCAGCCCGGCATTTCCGACGAATCCGCACAGCGGCGGCAACGCACCCGACCGCAGACCCTTCCGCAGCTCGGCGGCCGCCGAACGAATCGACCGCATCGAGGCGAGATCGCACGAGACCGCCGACACGTTCGCGTTGGCTGTTGCCCTCGCCAGGTCCCCGACCAGCTGCTGACCCGAACCCCGTGCCGTCACCACCAGATGGATCTCCGGGTGGTCACGCAGGATCTTCTCGGCCGCGATCCGCCCGAATCCCCTGCTCGCGCCTGTCATCAACAGGCTCCCCGTGGGTTTCACCGTAGTCCCCTAATACTTGAACCCTTTTGGTACTGGATACCATAAAGTATCGGGTTCGCGCACGCTAGGATGTGGGCATGGCCCAGCAGGTTCCGCTTCGCGAACGGAAGCGACGGCGCGCGCAGGAAGCGATCGTCGACGCGGCGTTCGCACTGTTCGCCGAACGCGGCTTCGCCGACGTGACCGTGACCGAGATCGCCGAACGAGCCGAAGTGGGACGCACCACCTTCTTCCGCTACTTCGGCGACAAACGGGAAGTCCTCTTCGCCGACGAACGCGAGCTCGTCGAACAGCTGCTCCAGCGCGGCAGCGAGCCTCCGCCGAAGCCGCCGACGTTCAGCGAGGCGCTGGATCAGGCCCGCGCGGCCGTGGACGCGATGTGCGCGGCGGTCACGGCCGACGAACAGCGGTATCGACTGCACGAGCAGCTCATCGCCGACAACCCCGAGTTGCACGACCGCAGCGAACGCAAACTGCTGCACCTCACCGACACCATGATCACCGCACTGGCAGCACAGGGAACTGCGCCGGAAGAAGCCGCACTCGCGGCCCACCTCGCCCTCGCCTGCTACCGAGCGGGCAAAGCCACCGCCGGTGCTGACCCCCGGAAACTGAAGCGAGCGGTCGACGAAGCGTTCGACCTGCTCCTGCGGAAGACCTGAACCCAGCTGGTCGAGAGCGGCATCACTGCCGCCCTCGACCCTGGACAACGGATCGTGGGATCAGGGCTTCTGGCACTACTTCGGGACATTGCCTCAGATGTCCGACTACGAGCCGACCGCTGGCGACATCGACCTCTGCTCTTGTCAAGGGCAGCCGCGCTCGGCGGTCACTCCTCGACGGTGATGGCCAGGGCTGGGCACGTCGCCGCGGCGTGGCGGACGTCGGCAGCGACCTCAGCTGGCGGATTGGGGTTGAGCACGACGACGACGCCGTCCTCGTCTCGCTGGTCGAACACATCCACAGCGGCCAGCACGCACTGACCCGAGCCGACGCACCTGTCCTGGTCTGCGGTCACCTTCATGGGCTCTCTCCTCCGCGCGGCCGCGGGCTACCAGGTCACCGGCAGTTCGGTGACACCGCCGGTGATGGTGGGGCGAACCTCCAGATCGTCGATGTCCTTGGCCAGGCGCAGCCCAGGCAGGCGCTGGGCGAGGGTGGCGAAGACGATCCGCAGTTCGGTGCGGGCGAGGCTGGCGCCGATGCAGAAGTGCGCACCGTGCCCGAACCCGAGGTGGGCGCGTTCCTCCCGTTCGGGGTCGAAGGTTTCGGCGTCGGAGTAGGCGGACTGGTCGCGGTTGGCGGCGTTGATCGACAGGATGACGGCATCGCCGCGCTGGATGGTGACGTCGGCGACGTCCAGGTCGGTGTGGGCGTAGCGCAGCAGGCCGAGATCGCCCGGTGCCCCCAGGCGCATGATCTCCTCCACCGCGGCATTGACCCGGCCCGCGGGGTCGGCGGTCAGCGCCTCCCATTGATCGAGTCGGGTGAGCAGGAACAGGGTGCCCAGTCCGATCCGGTTGACCGTGGTCTCGTGCCCGGCGAAGAGCAGTCCGACGCACAGCCGGACCATCTCGGCGTAGTCGAACTCCTCGTCGGCGCTCTGCGCGCGCACGAGGTCGGAGATCACGTCCTCGCCCGGCTGGGCGCGTTTGGCCTCGGCCAGTGCAGCCATGTACTCGCTGAACTCGACCCGCGCCTGGTGGGCGTCGCCCCCGCTGGAGTAGGTGGCCATCCGATCGGACAGCGACCGGAAGTGCTCGCGGTCGCTCTCGGGCACCCCCAGCAGCAGGCAGATGACCGCGACCGGCAGCGGGAACGCCAGCCCGGCGTGCAGGTCGACGACTCCGCTGGGTGCGGCGGCGTGCTCGGCGGCCAACTGGTCGAGGTAGCCGTCTACCAGGCCCTGCACGTGATCGGAGAGCATCCGCATCCGCTTGGCCGAAAACGCCGGCGTCAACAGGCGCCGCATCCGGCCGTGGTCGGCTTCCTCGGTCTCGTAGTTGCCCGTCGGGCCGTCCTGCACCGCGGCGGTCGTGATGCGCGACGCCCGTTCGGGCTCGGGGTGGGAGCGCCCGAGCCGTTTGTCGCTGAGCAGCGTGCGGACCTCGTCGAATCGCGTGACCAGCCACGCGGGGTCACCGGCTGGGGTGGTGACCGGCGCGACCGGCGCCTCTCTGCGCAGCACCTCGTACAGAGGCGCGAGATCAAGCACGTTCGGCCGCTCGAAGGGCATCTGCAGGCGCTCGGAAGCAACGCTCATGGCTCTCCTCCTGTGGTGTCTCTCGGCACAGCCGACTCTAGTATTTTCTGACAGCTGCTGCCAATAATGTTTGACCGGCTAGGGTGTGCCAACGCGCATCCGGCAGCCGTTTGTGGAGGTCTCCGTGGTTGAGCGAAACGACCGCCGAACCCGCCGCGGGCGTCCACCGGTGAGCGACCAGCAACGCCAGCAGCAACGGCTCGACATTTCCCGCCACGCGGTGCGGCTCTTCCGCGAGCAGGGCGTGGCCGCGACATCGGGCGAGCAGATCGCGAGGGCCGCAGGGGTGTCCGAGCGGACGCTGTGGCGCTACTTCCGCAGCAAGGAAAGCTGCGTCGAGCCGTTGCTGACGAAGACCATCGACGCGTTCCAAGCGGTCCTGCGCACCTGGCCGTACGACGTGGAACTGCCCGAGCACCTGCGCGCGGCCTACACGCCCGTGCTGGACTCCTCCGGGTCCGACATCGAGGCAGTCCTCGCCGTGGTCCGCATGACGCACGACGAACCCGCTCTGCGCGCTGTCTACCTCGTGCTGCGGGAACGCGCGGAATCGGCCTTCGCCGACGTCCTCGCCGAACGCATGGGCATGCCAGCCGACGAGCTGGAAGTTCGAATGCAGGCCGCCGCCACGAATGCGGCACTGCGCGCGGCAACCGACCACCTCGTGTCCATGACCACCGAAGGAATCGCCCCCGAAACCCTGCACGAACACCGCGAACGCCTCGCCGATGCCCTCCGCCGCGTCACCCGACTACCCACCCGCCGCTAGGCGACGTCCTCGAAGTGGGTGCGGGTGGCGCGCTGATCCTGTTGGCGTGGAAGGCGTCGGCGCTCCGGTGTCTACAGTGGATTTCTGGCGCGCAGCCAGCGGCGCAGGCCCGCCCCGACCGGCGCGACGAGGTTGGCCATGTCAGATCCGCAGTCCCGTCCCGTGCACGCCGTGCTCGTCGATCTGGGACAGCTCCTCCTCCGTCAGCGGCGGGAATTCGAGCGCCTTGACGTTGTGGTCCAACTGCCACACCGAGCTGGCTCCGATGAGCGCCGAGGTCACCTGCGGCTGCCGCAGCACCCACTGCAGCGCCAGCTGCGCCAGCGACTGGCCGCGCTGCTCGGCGATCTGGTTGAGGGCGTTGGCCCGCTGCCGGTAGGTCTCGTCGATGACGTCGGGCGAGAGGAACGTGCTGTTCTGGGCGCGCGCACCCGCCGGGACGCCATTGAGGTACTTGTCCGTCAGCAGTCCCTGCGCCAACGGCGAGTAGACGATCAGGCCGAAACCGTCCTCGGCGGCCAGCTTGAGCAGACCGCCGTTTTCCGGGCCGCGGTCGAAGATCGAGTAACGCGGCTGGTGGATCAGCAGCGGAACCCCCGCCCGGCGCAGCAGGTCGGCCGCTTCGTGCGCCCGCTCCGGTGGGTAGTTGGAGATGCCAGCGTAGAGCGCCTTTCCCTGTGCCACCGCGCTGACGAGCGCGCCGACGGTCTCCTCCAGCGGCGTGGTCGGGTCCGACCTGTGGCTGTAGAAGATGTCGACGTAGTCGGTGCCCAGGTCGCGCAAGCTGCGCTCCAGGGAGACGAGCAGCGACTTTCGCGAGCCGCCCTTCTGGTAGGGGCTGGGGCCGATCGGGTTACCGGCCTTGGTGGACAGGATCAGCTCGTCCCGGTACGGGGCCAGGTCCTTGCTGAGCACTCTCCCGAAGAACTGCTGCGCGGCGCGGTGCGGCGGTCCGTACCGGTCGGCGTTGTCGAAGTGCGTGATGCCCAGGTCGAAGGCGTGCAGCACGATTTCGCGCTGGGTCTCGTACGGGTAGTCGGTGCCGAACTTCTGCCACAGGCCGAAGGAGAACGCGGGCAGGTCGAGACCGGAGTTGCCAGCGCGTCGGTACTCGATCTGGTCGTAGCGGTCTTCGGCCGCCGCGTAGGTCTTCTCGATGGTCATCGGCTCCCTTTCGGTCGTCCAGTGGTTCAGAAGAGCCCGGTCGTCGGCGGTTCCTCGCCGGTCAAGTGGTACGCACCAGCCACCGCGGCTTTCCACCGCCGGGGGTTGTGGTTGGCGACCGTGCGGGCATTGCGCCAGTGCCGGTCGAAACCGAGATCGCGGTTGGTGATCGAGCCTCCCCCGACGTCGAAGAGCAGCTCGGCGGCGCGCAGCGCGGACTCTACGGCGATCACGCCGGTCTGCGCCACGGTGACCGCGGCCTCCGCGCCCACAGCTCGCGCCCTCGGTCCGGTCAAGCCGTGCACGCGAGCCAGCACTTCGGCGGCGAACAGCACCGCCGCGCGGGCCGCCTGCGCACGGGCGGCGATCTCGCCCACGGTCTCGCGCACGTACGGGTCCTCGACGCTCTTGTCGGCTGTGCTGTGCTTGATCGGTCGTGCCTTCTCGCGGGCGAACCAGATCGCGTCGTCGAGCACCGCGGCGGCGATACCCGCTTCCACCGCCGCCAGGTAGAGCTGGGCGAAGGAACCCGGCCACGGGCTGTCCAGCCGGGTGTTGTCGCGGACCTCGACTTCCTCCGCGTCGACCCGCACGTCCACCAGCCGCGTGGTGCCGCTCGCGGTAAGCCGCTGGCCGACCGCGTCGAAGTCGTCGAGCCGCTGCACGCCCTCGCGGTCCACCGGCACCGTGAAGCCCAGCACGGTCCCGTTCTCGTCCTTGGCCGAGCCGGAGAACCACGAGGCGTAGAGCCCACCGGTCGAGTAGTACTTCTCCCCGTTGATGACGTACCCGTCAGCGGCGCGCCGGATGGTGGTGTTGACCGACCCGCTCGCCCCGCCGGTGCGCTCGTTGGCGGTACCGGCGAAGAGATCTCCGTTGCGCAGCCGCCGCAGGGTGACCGCCCGGTTCGGCAGGTCTCGCAAGGTGGCCACCCGGTTGGCGACGAGGAAGCTGCTGCGCAGCGCTTGGGCCACGTTGGAGTCGGCGCGGGCGATGGCCATCACCAGGTCGACCACGTCCCGCAGCGAGCCGCCCGCGCCGCCGTCCTGCTCGGCGATGCCGATCAGCGTGATCCGCTGCTCGGCCAGCGCCCGGACGTCTTCGAAGGCGTACTCGCGGGCGCGTTCCCGCGCACCCGCAGCGGATCCGATGCGCTGCAGGATCGGAGCCACTGCGGCGCGGATGCTTTCGACGGTGTACCGGGCGCGCGTAGGGGGCTCTGCCGTGGTGCTGGTTTGGGTGTCGACGAGTTCTGCGCTCACGTCAGCACCTCCGCGACCTCGCGCAGACCGAACGCGGTCCGCAAGGTGGGTGGGAATGCGGCGGGGTCCACGATCTGCGTGACCAACTGCCGCAGCATGGCCACCACCGCCGCGGCGCCACCCTCGGGAACCAGCTCGAAACCGTTCAGCCGGTGTTCGGCGGCCCAGGCTCGGAGCTCGACAGCTGGGGTGTCCGGGCCGACCTCGACGCGGCCGAGGAGCGCGACGTCCTCCCGCGAACGGCCGACTTGCCGCAGCGCCACCGCGAGCGCGGCGTCGGCACCGGCGGCACGCTCCCGGTCGACCACGACGACATCCGCGGATCGCGCCACCGCGACCGGGTCGAGGGTGCCCAGGTCGGCCACCAGAACCGGGCGTCCCTGCGCCGACGAAGGTCCGTCCAACGGACCCGCGACGCGGTAGAAGGCGGCTTCGTGGTTGATCGGTTCGATGAGCGCGTCGTCGATGACGAGGCCCGCCGCCTGGTCTCCGATCAGCGCCGCACGCGGGAACGACTCCCACAGCCGGGTCAGCACCAGCGCGTACTCCGTCCAGCGCTGGGTCGGATCGGTCGCGCTGGGGTCCGGAACGGTCGCCTCGCTCACCTCGTCGCCGCTGCCCGCGCGCAGGGCGATGCCGGTCCGGCCAGCGGTGGCCCGGTCCAGGGAGAGCACGCGGCGCGCGGTGTTGTAGGGCGCGTTGTGGGTCGTCGGGACCTCGGCGACGTAGCCGACACGGCCGTGGATGCCAGCGAGGTAGGCGCCCACAACCGTCGGGTCGAGCGTGCGGCCCGCTCCACCGTCGACGAGCCGGATCGCCGCGACCCCGACCTCTTCGGCCACCGCCGCGATGGCGGCCGCGTCGGCGAGCTGGACCGGCGACGCGCCGACCGCGAGGGCGAGTTGGATCGCCTTGCTCACGAGGAGATCACTTCTCCTTCTTGGGACTCGGTCAAGCTGGTCACCGGGCCGCTACGAGCTCGTACGCCGCGGCCGGTACTGCGCCGAAGATCGAGCCCGAGGTGCTCGCGCAGCGTCGTCCCGTCGTACTCGGTCCGGAACAGGCCGCGACTCCGCAGTTCGGGAATCACGTGATCGGCGAAGTCGTCGAAGCCCGATGGCAGCACGTCGGGCATCACGTTGAAGCCGTCGGCCGCACCGGCGCGGAACCACGTCTCGATGTCGTCGGCGATCTGCTCCGGTGTCCCCACGACGATCCGGTGGCCACCGCCGCCGGAGAGCTTCTTCAGCAACCGGCCGAGGGGCGGTCTGTCCCGGTCGATGATTTCCCTTACGACTCGGTAGAAGGTCTGCGAACCACCGGCCTCGTCGGGGTCGACGAGCAGTTCGATCGGGATCGGTTCGTCGTCGCGCAGGCCGTCGAGGGAGATTCCGAGCTGCCCCGCCAGCCGGTTGCGGGCGTACGCGTCGGGGAGGACGTCGTCCAACAGCTCGCGTCGGGCCTCGGCTGCCGCCTCGGTGCTGCCCACCACGGTGGAAAGCCCTGGCAGCACCACGATTTCCTCGGGATTGCGCCCGAAGTCGGCCGCACCGTTGCGGATTTCGGCGCGGAAGGCGCGGGCGTGGTCGATGTCCTGATCCGCGGAGAAGATCACCTCGCCGACGCGGGAGGCCAACCGTCGCCCGTCGCTGGAGCCACCGGCCTGGACGACGATCGGCCGCCCCTGCGGGGAGGTGAACTCGCGACGCTGCGCCCAGTCGGCGATGACCCGCTCGGCGAAATCAGCGGCACGGCGGTAGCGCAGCGCGTGCTCGGGCTCTTGGGTCCGGCCGAAGTTGCGCGCCGCCACCGGCCCCGCCGTGGTCACCACGTTCCAGCCGAAGCGGCCGCCGCTGACGTAGTCGAGGTCGCCGAGCCGACGCGCCAGTTCGACCGGATCGTTGTAGGACGACGACAGCGTTGCGATCAGGCCGACCCGGTCGGTCTGGGCGGCGATCCGCGCCAGCACCGTGGTGGGCTCCAGGTCGTTGCCGGTGCGGTACTTGGTGCTCGGGTCGAGCGATGGGCCGTCCGCCAGGAAGACCGCGTCGAGTTTGGCTTCCTCGGCCTTCTTCGCGATCGAGGTGTAGTGCTCGATCCGGTAGCTCGCGGTGCCGTCGGTGTGCGGGAATCGCCACGAGCCACCGAACACGCCCGCGTTGAGGATGTTGACGTTGATGTGCAGTTGACGTGACATGCGCATTCTCCTCAGCGCGCGTCGGCGGGGGCTAGGCGGGCTCCGGGGATCGCCGCCAGCAGTTCCCGGGTGTACTCGTGCCGCGGGGAGCGGAAAACCCGCTCCACCGGGCCGGTTTCCAGCACGGCACCGTCCTTCATCACCGTGACGTCGTGCGCGATCAGGCGGACGACGCCGAGGTCGTGCGTCACGAACACGTAGCTGAGCCCGAACTCGGCCTGCAGGTCGACCAGCAGCTGCAGGATCTGGGCTTGGGCCGAGACGTCGAGCGCGCTCACCGCCTCGTCGAGGACGAGGACCTGCGGGGTGAGCGCGAGCGCTCGCGCGATCGCGACGCGCTGCCGCTGGCCGCCCGAGAGCTGGCTGGGCAGGCGATGCAGGTAGCTCTCGTCCAGGGACACCGCCGTCAGCAGCTCGACCACCCGCGCCGTGCGCTCCCGCCTGTCCTTGGCCAGCCCGAACGCGCGCAGTGGCTCGGCGATGATGCGGTTGACCGTGAACCTGGGATCCAGGGAGGTGAACGGGTTCTGGAACACGAACTGCAGATCCCGGCGGATCTCCCGCAGCTGCTGGCGACGAAGACCGGTCAGCTCCCGGTCACCGATGCGCACCGTGCCGGTATCCGCGGTGGCGAAAGCCGCCAGGATGCTCGCCAGTGTCGACTTGCCCGCACCGGACTCACCGACGATCGCGTGCGTGGTTCCCCCGCGCACCAACAGATTCGCGGAATCCAGTGCACACAGCTCACGGCCGCCCCGCAGGCGGTAGGTCTTGGTCAGCTCGCGCGCCTCCAACACCGTCGGCGCGGCGTCGGGAACCGCGCCCGAGGTCGGTTCGAGCCGACCGAGGTGGCGGGCGGGCGCGGAGTTCAACAGGCGGCGCGTGTAGTCGTCCTCGGTGTTGCCCAGCACCTCGTCCACGGAGCCCGCTTCGACGATTTCGCCCTGCCGCATCACCAGGATCCGATCCGAGCGGTCCAGCGCGACACCGAGATCGTGGGTGACCAGCAGGATCCCGATACCCAGTTCCTCGCGCAGCCGCACCAGGTGGTCGAGGATGACCTTCTGGACGGTGACGTCCAGTGCGCTGGTGGGTTCGTCAGCGAGGATGAGTTTCGGCTTGCCCGCCAAAGCGATCGCGATCAGCGCCCGTTGTTTCATACCGCCGCTGAGCTCGTGGGGATACTGGCCGAACACCCGCTCGGCGTCGGCGAGCCCTGCGGTGCGCAGGCTCACCAACGCGGCTTGTCGGTGCTGCGCGGCGCTTCTCGTCTCCCGTTCGTTGAACCGGACCGCCTCGATCACCTGTTGACCGATCTTCTTGACCGGGTTGAGCGAGGTGTTGGGATCCTGCGGGATGAAGCCCACGTGGTTGCCCCGCACCAGCGCCATCCGCTGGTCGTTCCAGCCGGTGACGTCGACGCCGTCGTAGACGATGGAGCCGGACCGGATCCGTGCGGAGCTCGGCAGCAGGCCGAGCGCACCCTGGACCACGGTGGTCTTGCCCGAGCCGGATTCGCCCACCAGCGAAACGAATTCACCCGGCGCCACGTGCAGGCCGACCCCGCGGACCGCCCGAGTCCACCTGCGGTGCCCGGTGCGGTAGTCGACCGCCAGATCTGTGATCCGCAGCAGCGCCTCGTTGTCCTCAACCGCAGTGGTGGTCATCAGCCGTGGTCCTTCCTGAGCGCGGTGCTGATCCGGTGGGTGGCGAGCACGACTACCGCCAACGCCGCCCCCGGCATGAGCGAGATCCACGGGTAGACCGCCACGAAATCACGCCCTTCCGCGACCAGCAGCCCCCACTCCGGTGTCGGTGGCGGTGCGCCGTAGCCGAGGAAACCGAGACCGGCAACGGCCAAGATCGCCTTGCCGATCTCCAGCGCCGCCAGCGCGAGCACCGAGCTCAGCGAATTCGGCACGATGTGCCGGAGCACCACGCCGAGCCGCCCGACGCCGAGCCCGTACGCCGCGCGCACGTAGTCCCGGGAGACGACGGTGAGCACCTCGGCACGCATGACCCGCGCGAAGGCGGCGATCGAGGAGATTCCCACTGCTAAGGCGATGTTGTTGGTGGAGTAGCCGAGCACCGACACGATCACCATGGCCAGCAGCAGGTTCGGGATGGCCAGGAAGACATCGGCCACCCGCATGATCGCGGTGTCGATCACGCCACCGGCGAATCCAGCGGCCAGCCCCACCCCAGAGCCGATGCCGAACCCGATGAGTACCGCGAACAGCGTCGCGGCCAGCGTGGTCGCCGCACCGAACACGCTGCGCGCGTACAGGTCCCGGCCCAGCCGGTCGGTGCCGAACCAGTGCTCCGCGCTCGGCGGCACGAAGCTGGCGGCCGGATCGCCGACCAAGGGACTGTAGGAGGTGAACGCTGCGGGGAACAGCGCCCAGCCGAGCGCGATTAGCAAGATGATCCACGCGAGCAGCAGTCCCGGCTTGCGGAGGAGCCCACCGAGCCGGGTGACCACACCACGGACGAAGTCGGAGGACCGGCCAGGTGCGGTCAGCGCGTTGGTATCGACGGTCATCACGTTCTTACCTCCGCGGGACGACGGGCGGGGGCGGTGGAGGCGGCGAGGGTGGCGCGCAGCCGCGGATCCAGCAGCGGGTAGATCAGGTCCACGGCCAGGTTGATCAGCGCGAAGCTCGCGGCGACGAACACGACGATTCCTTGCACCAGCGGCAGATCGAGGGTGCTGATCGCAGTCTGCGTCAGCCGTCCGAGCCCCTTGCGGGCGAAGACGGTCTCGGTGATGACCGATTCCACGATGAGGTTGCCGAATGTCACCCCGGCGATGGTCAGCGCGGGCAGGCTGGCGTTGCGGAAGACGTCACCGATGATGACGCGGCCGCGGGTGGCGCCCTTCGCCCAGCTCGTCGTGACGTAGCCGGAGCGGAACTCGGTGGCGAAACAGCGCACCAGCAGTTGCGCGATGGGACCGGAGACCGGGATCGCCAGCGTGATCAGCGGCAGCACCAGGCTCCGCCAACCCTCATCCCCGAACGCGGGGAACCAGCCGAGCTGGAAGGAGAAGACCTGCAACAGCAGAATGCCGGAGAGGAAGACCGGCACCGAGACCGAGGCCGTCGGTAGCGACTCGACCAGGTTGCGCAGCCACGGGTGCCGGGTCGCGGTCGCCACCAGCGCGGTCAGGAACGCGATGATCAGCGCGAGCAGCAGCGCCCCGACGGCGAGTACGAGGGTGTGCGGCAACACGTCGAGGACGGCGGTGCGCACCGATTGGCCCGACTGCACGGAGGTGCCGAAGTCACCCCGCACCGCGTGTCCCAGCCGGTCGAGGTACTGGAGCAGGACCGGCTCGTTGAAGCCGTAGCTGTCCGCGACCTGTTCGCGCACCTCCGGCGGCACGGCGTTGAGCTCGGCCGGATCGAAGAGGAGATCGACCGGATTGGCCGGGAGCACGAACAACAGGATGAAGGTCAGGGTGAACGCCGCCCACACCACGAACACCGCCCGGCCGACCTTCAGCGCGACATAACGCAGCACGACAACTCCTTTCCCGGCGCGCGGTTCACTTCCCGTTGCTCTTCCAGGTGTTCACGAAGTGGTTGCGGGACTGGGCGTCGAAGACGATGCCGTGCACGTACGGCGCCTGCGCGATCACCTGAGCCGGGTTGTAGACCGGGTTCACCAGCGCGTACTTGTCGAGCAGGATGTCTTGCGCCTCCTTGGCGTACCGGGCGCGCAAGGCAGGGTCCAAAGTGGTCTCCAGCTCGCCGAGCACCTGCGTGACGTCGTTCACGTCGACTCCGGTGGAGTCCTTCGTGACGTACGCGCCGTTGCCGCTCTGCGGGCTGTACTGCCAGTTGAGGACCGCCGGATCGTTGCGGGACCGGTTGGCGGCGGTGATGTTCCAGTCGGTCTCCGCCTTGGCCTGCTGGGCGGTGTAGTCCGGGATCGGCACCACGGTGAGTTGCAGGTCGACGCCGATCTTCCGCAGGTCCTGCTGGATGGACTCGTAAGCCGGTTTGTTCACCACCAGGTTGTTGATGCCAAGCAGCTTCACTTCCAGCTTCTTGCCGTCCTTGACCCGGATCCCGTCGGGACCGGCCACCCAACCGGCCGCGTCGAGGATCCGCCTGGCCTGCTCCGGGTCGTACCTCAGCGCCGAACCGCTGTAGTCGACGTGTCCGTGCACCGATGGTTCGAGGATCGAGTCCGCGACCGAGTAGGAGTCGGTCAGGATGGTCCGCTGGACCGTCTGCCGATCCCAGCCGAGCTGGATCGCCTTGCGGACCGCGATGTCGTTGGTCGGGAACAGCGAGCTGTTGAAGTCGAACCGGATCGACGTGCCGGACACGCCGCGGTGGATGATCTGGAAACCCCGGTCTGCCAGCGGCTTCTCATCGGTCGTACCGACGTCGAGGGTCGCGTCGAGAGTGCCGGAGGCCAGCGAACCGGTGCGGACGCTGGCCTCGGGGATCGTGTTGAACACGATCCGATCCAGGTACGCCTCGCCCTGGTGGTGCAGCGCGGGCGGAGCCCAGTTGTAGCCCGAGCGCTTTGCCAGGACTGTCGTGGCCTGCGGCTCCCACGACTCGTACACGAACGGACCGGTGCCGATCACCTTCTTCGGGTCCGTCCGCTGGTTCGCGCTGAGCTTCAGCGTGGACAGCGACAGGAAACCCGGTTGCGCATTGGCCGTGAACGACGATGCCTGGAGGAAGCTCGCGAGCGGCTTCGCGAAGCGGACCACCGCGGTGTGCTCGTCCACCACCCTGGTTTCGAGGTAGCCGGGCAGCAGGGTGGCGCCGTTGGGCAGGATCCCCAGGTTCGGGTCGCCGTGCACGTACTGGTCGAAGTTGGCCTTGACGACCTCGGCGTTGAACGGCGACCCGTCGCTGAAGGTCACGTCCCGCCGCAGGTGGAAGGTGAACTCGGTCAGATCCTGGTTGTATTCCCAAGACTGGGCCAGCCATGGCGTGATCTCACCGGTCTCGGGGTCCTGCCAGGTCAACTTGTCGGTGATGTTGTTGCCGATCAGCGACTCGGCGTAGTTGGTACCCCACTGCGGATCGGGGCTGCGCTGGTAGTCGATCAGCGCGAACTGCAGCGTGCCGCCCCGGACGGGCTCGCCGTCTCCCGCGCCCGCATCGGCGCCGCCGCCCCTGGTCGCGGCGAAACCGATCGCGGCGACCAGGAGGACGGCGAACGCGATCACCGGCCACCGCCACTTCTTGCGCGCGGACGTTGCGCTCTCGATGGAACTGCGAAGGTCGGACATGGACTTCTCCCGTGCTGGGGCAGCGGACGACGGCACGTTGTGATTTCTCCGCCGCTGGGCGGAAGAGGGCGCGCAGCGCCCTCGTGGCTGAACGGGGCTCCGATAGCCCGATGGATTGCGCGGGTTCGCTGCCGGTGCGGGCACTCAGGCGCGAAAGGTGCGGCGCTCGATCAGCCCCGACACCGCGCGCTGGCGAAGAACGCGAGGTCGACCTCGCGCCTGGACCAGAGGAGTGACTCGCGCACGAGGTGAACTCTAGGCCGCGAAACGAGAGTCGCCAACGCATCCCACGTGGCAGGATCGCGCGATCGGGAAATTCCCGGTACCAAACAACCGGATCAGTCCGCATCTCGCTGTCCACAATGAACTCACGGGTGTACCGGAGACACGCCGACTGCCGCCGCGCCCGTCGGTGGGACCGGGACGGGCAGGGCGAAACGACCGCGGATGGTGGGCTCGCGGTACTCCCGCGGGTATGCGCCTTCGGCTTGCAGCAACGGCACGACCTCGGCCACGAATCGTGCCAGGTCGTCGGGCAACACCGGTGGCTGGACGGTGAACCCGTCGACGGTACCGTCCGCCCACCAATCGAGAATGCCGTCGGCGACGTCCCGCGCAGTGCCGACGAGCAACCGGTGCCCGCCCTCGGTCCGCCGCACCAACTGCCGCGCGGTCAGCTTCTCGTCGGCGGTCAGTTCGGCGAGCGACCGCACGAAACCGACTGCGCCGTCCTGCCCCTCGTCCCACGCGAACACCGACGGATCCAACGGCACGTCGGGATCCACGGACATCCCGGTGCGGCGGAACAAGCTCGCCAGCAGCCCATCTTCGCCCGCCGAGCCGTGCAGCGCCTCGTGCCTGCGCAACGCCTCCTCGCGGGTGTCGCCGATGATCGGGACCAGCCCTGGCAGCAGGCGTACCGTCTCGGGGTCACGTCGGTGTGCGATGGCGCGCTCGCGGATCGCAGCGCCGTGCCGCGCGGCGGCCTGTTTGCCCAGCAGCGCGGCGTAGACCAGTTCGGCGTGCTTGCCCGCGAGATCGATGCCCGCCGCCGACGCTCCGGCCTGGGAGATGACCGGGTGTCCCTGCGGCCCGATCGGGACGTTGAGCGGGCCCGCGACGTCGAAGAACTCGCCGTGGTGATCGATGCGTCGCGCGGTTTCGGCGGTCCACAGGAACTCTTCTGGTGCAGGCCCGCCAGGGGTGTCCCAGCTCAGCCACAACTTCTTGACCACGCTGAGAAACTCGTCGGCGCGCCGGTACCGGTCGGCGCGGGCGGGCAGCGGGGCCGACCCGAAGTTCGCGGCGATGTCCGGGTTGAAGCTGGATACGACGTTCCACACCAGCCGTCCGCCGGAAATGGTGTCCAGGCTGGCCAACCGACGTGCCAGGTTGTAGGGCGAGTTGTAGGAGGTCGACGCGGTCAGCACGAAGCCGATGTCGGGTACCGTGGCGGCCAGCGCCGAGAACAGCACCACCGGGTCGAACGAGTGCAGCGGCCTGGAGGTGGCGTCGCGCTGCAGCGCGGTGTGGTCGGACAGGAACACCGCGTCGAAAACCCCGTCCCTGGCCAGTTTCGCCGCGTGCAAGTAGTGCTCGAAGTCGGCGAACCGGTTCCACCGGGTGCCCGGCCAGGCCCAGGACGAAGCCGCGTAACCGGTGCTGTTGATGCCGACGTTGAGGTGCAACCGCCGGGTTGGCATGCTCACCTTTCCTCTCACGTGTGCTGGCCGGGTCTCAAAGCCGTTGGCGGAACAGGTGGTTTTCCTCGCGGCGGTTGGCAGAAAGAAGTTGGGTTGGCTGTTGCGCATCAACTCGCGCAGGTGCGCGGGAGCCTTGTCGAGCCTGGCCAACACCCGCCGTCCCTCGGCCAGCAGCCGCGCGGCTGGCGCGAAAGAGCGAGGGAGAGTTCAGAAAAGGACCGCGGCGCGGAGCTTTCGCGAGATGGTCGCGCGACTCAGCGACAGCGCGCCGCACACATCGACATGTGGTCGATGTAGCGCCGGGAAACCAACGCGGTCCCGATGCCCATGACCCCACTATCACGTAGTTCACCATGCTGTGGAAGAGCATTTCGGTATGTGGACGGCAGGATCACGACGCGACCGCCTGCGGCGCTCCGGACGCCATGGCACGCAGTTCGGCGACCGCGTCCGCCAGCAGCGCGACTCCGTTCGGCTGCAGCCGCCACCGGTCCAGCCGACGCCGAAACCACCTGTCATACAGGAAACATCCGGGTAGCACGGTGCCCGCCTCGTGCGCGAGCATGCGCCCCAGGCCGGTGGCCTGACTGCGCAACGCGCCGAATCCGACGGGCAGTACGGCCTTGTCCTCCACCGCGCTGCGCGGCAGATCCCCCAGCCACGCGCGCAGCGGCGCGCTTCCGGACGGTTCGTAGCGCGGAGTCACCACGACGACCGCGTCAGCGGCGGCGACGGTCTCGAAAGACCGCTGCACATGCGGGTCCGCGCACCCGGTGAGCAGAGCCGAATGCGGAAGCCCATCCATCTCGATCGCCGCCACGCCCGCGTTCACCCCACGCAGTTCGCGGCGGAGCACACGGGCGATCTCGCCGCCCCGGGAACGCTGCGACGGCCTGCCGGTGATCAGTGCAATGTGGACCATTTCTCTCCAGATTAGGAGCCGGGGCCCGCCATCAGGGGGCAGGCCCCGGCTGTCCCAGCCGAACAGCCGGTGTCAGTGACGGATTGCTTCGTGCAGCACCACCGGGCACACGCGGTCACACCGGCGAGCACGTATGCCGTCGAGCGAAAAGGGAACGGCCGGGCCAGCTCAGACCAACGGCCGCGGGTGGCGCGTCAACAGATCGCGCTGCACACCCGCAACAGATCGATGTGGTTGCGCACCACGAGATCGATCAGACTCCGCATGCGGTGCATCGTGACAGCGGAATCCCGCGCTGTAAATGATCGCCATCCGCCATCTCAACCACTGGGCACGGAACCTTCTGTCCGCGGCCGGGACGAGCAGCTTGCCAGCCAGTGCTCCGCTGTTCGGGCCGGTGCTGTTCACGCCGTACGGGATGCGCGGCGAGACGTCGAGCCAGCGGGTCGCACCGGCCTATGTCAAGTTGTCGGGACAGAACCTCGTCGAACTCGGCATCGAGATCATCCTCGTAGCGACACCACCGCCATCGCGAATTGCGGCCGACCGTCAGCTGGACTCAGGTGTTGTCCCAGCACCAAGATCGGTGGCGGTTCCTGAATTTCCGCAGTAGTGGTCGAATCCAGTCCACCGGAGATGACCAAGCGCTCCTCACGCCGAAGTCTGTCCTGCCCAATCGCGGGGCGATCCGGTGCCCACCCGGGGTGGGTCTCTTGGTGCGCACCGTCGGGTTGCGTTGGTCGACGCGGGTGGTGTCACGGACAGTGCCGACGTACTCCTCGACGAGATCTTCTAAAGCGACGACGCCGACCGGAGTGCGGTTGATGTCGACATTGGTGGCGAGGTGGCCGCCTTCGCGGCGCAGGATCGTCATGGCTTCGTCGAGCCGGGCACCGACCGGCACGGTCGGCAGCCGTCGAATGCGAGCAGGAGCGATCGGGGTCGACGAGCGCGGCGACCGCACGACCCGCTTCCATGGAGAATTTACGCATAAGCGGCATTGTTGCCGCCTGGAGGCAGCACACTGCCGTCACCCTGCCCGCGCCCGTCCAAACGGTCACGAGACGGCGCGTTTTCCTGCATCGACCCAGGATTCCGCCACTGCTAGGTGCCAACAACCACTTGTCAGTTGCCTCGTACTCGCAGCTGCAACGTTGTCGCGTGCGCAAGTGAGCACGTATCTTGAGGGTTAGACGACACGAGGCAGGAGTTCCGCTATGAGTCAGCCCTCTACGCACGGGCACGGGCACGGGCACGGGCACGGCGCAACGCGGCGATCGGGACTGTGGGCGCAACTCAAGCACGCGGTCACACCGCACAGCCACGACAGCACCGAGATCGTCGACGATGCGCTCGAAACCAGCCAGCAAGGCATGCGGGCGTTGTGGATTTCCTTCGCCGGTTTGATGGTCACCGCGGTCTTCCAGGTGGTCATCGTCAGCTTCACTGGGTCGGTGGCGTTGCTCGGCGACACCCTGCACAACTTCGCGGACGCGTTGACCGCAGTTCCCTTGGCCATCGCGTTCCTGTTGGGACGCCGGGCAGCGACCCGCCGGTTCACCTACGGCCTGGGCCGCGCCGAGGACATCGCCGGGCTGATCATCCTGGCGATCATGGCCGCATCGGCGGTGTTCGCGGGTTGGGAGGCGATCAACCGCCTGATCGAGCCCCGGGAGATGACAAATATCGGCTGGGTGGCCGCCGCTGGCGTGATCGGGTTCGCCGGGAACGAGATCGTGGCCCGCTACCGGATCGTCGTGGGCCGCAAGATCGGCTCGGCCGCGCTGGTCGCCGACGGTCTCCACGCGCGCACGGACGGGTTCACCAGCCTGGCGGTGCTGCTGTCCGCCGGTGGTGCTTGGCTCGGCTGGCAGTGGGCCGACCCGGTGGTCGGTCTGGCGATCACGGTGGCGATCGTGTCCGTGCTGTGGGGAGCGGCCAAGGAAGTGTTCGCCCGGCTGCTCGACGCGGTTGATCCGGAACTCCTCACCAAGGCCGAGTCCACCCTCGCCGACACCGACGGCGTCTGGGGAGTCAGCGGGCTCCGGATGCGGTGGGTCGGCCACAACCTGACCGCCGAGGCCGAACTCGACGTCGCCCACGACCTCACGTTGTCCCAGGCCCACAACATCGCCCACGACGCCGAACACCGCCTCCTCCACGCAGTGCCCCGCCTGTCACGAGCGCTCATCCACGCGCACCCGCGCGGACATCACGGAGATGCCCAGCACGATCTCGTTCGCCACCACCAAAATCCAGCCACGACGGCCGCCGGATGAGCCGCGCGGGTACCGCTCCTACACGCGCGGGAAGGGCCACGAGTTGGCGACGCAGGTCTTTCCATCGGCAACGACACCGTCGGCTCCGATCCGGGCGAGGTAGTCGTTGGAAGTGCTCCAGGTCTGCTGCATCATGATCGGAGCCAGTTCACCTTCGACGGGGCAACCGATGTGGTCGAAGCCCAAGGCATGCCCGACCTCGTGGTTGACGACGTATTGCTGGTAGGCCGTGATGTTGCCGTCGAAAACGTAGGACCCGCGCTCCAAACGGGCGGTGTTGATCACCACGCGCCTCATGTCCCCGCGCCAGCACGAGCCCTCGAAGGGGATGTCGAACCCGCACAGCGATCGAGTGCTCAGCTGAGATGTCAGGCTCACCCGGATGTCCGCGTCCGCGCTGTTCACCCGACGCAGGGTGTACCGCCCGCTACCCGCCCAACTCTTCGGATGCGCCAGGACGCTGTCGACCATGCGGCTGAAACTGGCGTCACCACCGGGAAGATCGACCTGCTCTTCGATCTCGATGCTGTAGGTGAACTCCTGCGGGCCGCTGCCGACGGTTGCCGCAGCGGCTGGAACGACTCGCCAACGGCCAGCACCGCGCTCGACGAAAGGACCTCCCGGTGGTAACTCCGCTGTTTCGCCGGTTCGGGCTGGGCGCGCCAATGCGTTCGGATTCGGTATCGCTGGTGGCAACCGGTCCGGATCAGCGGCTTCGTCGACACCGCGACCGTGCAGTCGCTGGTCGGTGGCCGCCTCGGTCGTCGGCGCGGGCATTTGGAGGATGCGCACGACACTGACCCCAGTGATCAGCACCATCGCCGCAGTGGCCAAACCTGCCATCGCGCGAGCAACGGACGTCGGCGCGCTGGCGGCGCCTGGGCTGCCGGTGGGCGCCGCGCCGCGACCAGGGGTTCCCGCTTCGAACCGACCCGTCTCCCACCGCCGGACCGTTCGAAACCTGCCCCCAGGTCGGCGGACGACGCGCTGTCCGACTCCCGTGACGGCGTCACGACACCTCCTCGATTGCCCGCGATGAACGGGCGTTGCTAGTTTTCCACCGCTCCCCGGGACGCTGATTGCAATGCGGCCGGGGACACGGCAATGTGTGTGCTCATGTATGCAAGCGACGACCAACAGCAGGAAGGGATGTGGCGAGAGCTGCCTGCCGACGACCACGTCGAGGCCGCCGCGACCGCATTCCGGATGCTGTCGGATCCGACCCGCGTACGTCTGCTGTGGCTGTTGTGCGGAGCCGAATACGACGTGACGAGCTTGGCCGACCGGATCGGCGTCGCCAGACCTGCGGTGTCCCAGCACTTGGCGAAGCTGCGCCTCGCGGGCCTCGTGTCGCTTCGGCGAGAGGGCCGACGTGCCGTGTACCGAGCCAAGGGAGGGCACGTGCGCCGCCTGCTGACCGAGACGGTGGAAGCCGCTGATCACCACATCACCGGCGCCGCCGAACACGACTGACCGCGCGCCCTGCACCACGAGGAGCCGGGGCGGCTCGCCCGGCAAGAACGAGCCGCCACTGTCGATGTCGCTTCGACAGCTCACCAGTTCACCGGGACTTCGCCCCAACGAACTCGTCACGCGTCCGGCGGGCACCGTGCGCACGGCGTCGGCGATGTCCGCGCCGTTTACCTTGACGGGCCGGTCCAGCTTGACCTTGGTGATCTGGACGGTCCAACCGGGCTTTCCTCCACGCGCAGCGAGGAGATCGGATGTTCAGTGGGGAAGGTGAGTTCCAGCTTGACGGTGCCGAACGTGGGCGACTCGTTGGGAACTCGGAAGGAGATTCGGCTCGTGTCACCACGCGACACCTCGCTGGGCTCGGTGCTCACGTGCGCGGATGCCACGCCTGCGGTGACTGCCAGCGCGATCATCGCCACCGAGAACCCGGCTGCGCCGCGCCGGGCAGGTCGTGCGGCCAGGCCAGAACTCCGGTCGCCAACTCGGTCACTGCGCACTGCGGCCGCGCCGAGCTCAGTAACTCCGAACCCATCCACTGGCAGTCACCAGTGCTCGCGTCTGCGGGCTGAACAGCGGGACCACGACGCGCCCAGCTCCCCTCCAGCGGGGAATGGATCGCACCCGGGAAACTATATGAAAATGGTTTTCGTTACCATATAATGGTCCGGGCTCTCCTACGACGTTTGCGAGGCGCGATGAACGAGGCGTTGAGCCTTACCTGCGCGGCGAGCCCTGAGCTCACGAAGCGGCTGAGCGGTGCACCGGAACCGCATCCTCTACAGCACGCGTTGCGAAGCAGACCCGCCGACGCACGGCACGTAGTGATTGCGGGGACCAGCAGGCACCATGACTTCGCTTCCCGATCGAATCGGCATCCAAACACGTCAGCGACGCGATGTGCGCCGAGCTCTCGCGAACGTCCGCGGTTTCGTCAGCGCTCAAACACTGCACCTCACCCTGCGCTCAGCGGGAACCAACATCGGGCTGGCCACTGTGTACCGGGCACTGCACGCATTCGTCGCCGCGGGACAAGCCGAAACCATCCATGACGCCACCGGCACCCAGCTGTACCGCCTGGCTGCTGAGGACGGGCGGTCGTACCGCCTCGTGTGCCGTGATTGCCAACGGCGATTACCGATTGCCGTGACGTTCGTCGAGAACTGGGCGACCGCAGTCGCGACCGCGCACGGCTTCAGCGACGTACATCTCGTCCTGGAGATCGCCGGACGCTGCGCGGCGTGCTCCACCCCACCGCGCAGCCGACGCCAACCACACGGCACCAGCGGCAAGTGCTGCAAGCGATCGGTATGCCGATGCTGATCTCAGTCCAGTACCACAACAACGAGCCACGAATCTGAACTGGTACTTGGTCTGTCCAAAGGGGATCCGGCAGGTCCCGATCACGATTGCGTTCAGGTGATGGGCAGTCCGGTCAGGGCGGCGACAGCTCCGAGTGCGGCGCAAACGGCGAGGACGCGCAGCATCGGCCAGCGCAGGGCGAAGACGAGCACGAGGGCGATTGCGGTGATGGCGGCTGCGACGGGGCGGATGCTGGCCAGCTCGGGAACGCTCAGTTGCAGTGGTCCGAGCTGCCCCAGGTGGGTGCTGGCGAACAGGGTGTGGCCTGCGAAGTAGAGGGCGAGGTTGGCGATCACGCCGACCACGGCGGCGGTGATGCCGGTCAAGGCTGCCGAGAGAGAGCGGTTGTGCCGAAGGCGTTCGACATGTGGTGCGCCGAGGAGGATGAACAAGAAGCAGGGTACGAAGGTGACCCAGGTCGTCAACAGCGCTCCCAGCACGGCGGCAACCCAGGGGTTGAGCGAGCCCGGATTGTGGTAGGCGCCGAGGAAAGCCACGAACTGCACCACCATGATCAGCGGGCCCGGAGTCGTTTCGGCCAATGCGAGGCCGCGAACCATGTCGGAGGCGGACAGCCAGCCGTACACCTCCACAGCGCGCTGCGCGACGAAGGCCAGAACGGCGTACGCGCCCCCGAAGGTGACCAGAGCGGTACCGGAGAAGAACACCCCTTGCGTGGTGAACACGCTGCCCACCCCGGTGAACGCGGCAACCAGCACGACGGGCAGGGCCCAGACGGCAAGCCCGACCGCGAGAATCTGCAGGCTGCGGCGGAGTGTGGGTCTCTCGTGGTGCAGCGACTCGTCGGAAATCAGCGGCGCCGGACCGTCGTCGCCGTTGCCCTCGGCGTGGTGCACCGTGCTCGGCGCGAACCGCGCCAAGATCCAGCCGATCAGTCCGGCGGCGGCGATGACCACGGGGAATGGAACACCGAAAACGGCGATGGCCATGAACGCCCCGACAGCAAGACCGACCAGCGCGGGGTGTCCAAGAGCTCGCCGCCCAACCCGTACCACCGCTTGCGCGACGATGGCCACCACCGCGGGCGCCAGCCCGGCGAAAATCGCGGTGACCGCCGTGGTGTCGCCGAAGGCGACGTAGATCACCGACAGCCCCAACAACGCGATCACACCTGGCAGCACGAACAGGGTTCCGGCGACCAATCCGCCGCGCAGCCCGTTGAGCAACCATCCGATGTAGATGGCCAACTGCTGCGCCTCGGGGCCGGGTAACAGCATGCAGTAGTTCAGGGCGTGCAGGAACCGCCGTTGGCCGATCCAGCGCTTCTGGTCGACCAACGTGCGCTGCATGACCGCGATCTGCCCCGCGGGACCACCGAAGGTTTGCAGCGAAATCGTGAACCAGGTGCGCACGGCCTGCCGAAACGGCACCAGGTCACCGCAGGTTTGGGGCTGCTCCTGCGTCAGGTCCGAGCTTTGATCATCGGCCGGGGTGGAAGTCATCGACACCATTCCTCGAACGGGGTTGTGGTCAGGCGGGTTCGCGGCCGAGCAGGGTGGCACGGCGGTAGTACTCGTAGAGCCCGTCGAAGATCGGACCGGTGTGGGTCAGGACCTGTTCGTCGTCGCAGACCATCGACAGGGCGCGCAGTGCCACGTCGAAGCCGGGGGCTTCCGGTGCGTCGTAGCGTTCGTCGTCGATGTCGGCTTCGTGGATGATCTCGGCGATCCGCCACAGCACGGGGTCGGTGATCTCGTAGCGGCGAAGGATGGTTTCGAAGCTGCAATCACCCTGGTGGTGCGAGAGTTCGACACCGCGCATGTCGAACGGCGTCGCGTCCTCGGGCACGTCGGCGGGGTCGGCGACGAAGACGAATTCCGCCTCGGCGTCGATCGTGCGCCGGATCAACCAGGCGCAGGCCGCCCGATCGATGTGGATGTTCGCTCGGGTGGCCCACTTCATCGCGTCTCCTCCGCCACATCGGCCGCGGCCTGGGCCAGCGTCTCGACGGCCTGGCGGGCTTCGTCCCGCTCGCCGGGCGGGAAGTAGTCGCGGCGGGTCACGCGGCGCAATTCAGCTCGCAGCCGCCGCGCCGCCGAGGCCCGACCACCGTCGCCGAGCTCCGCCGCTGCACCGGCTTCGTCGATGATCGCCCGGTATTCCTCCGCCCGAGCCGACGCCATGCTCCTGGCCAACTCCCGCTCTTGAGCCGTGGTAGCGGGCCGGGCGATCCAGATCCCCGCCGTCCCCCCGGCATCAACGACCTCGTCCGCGAGCCACTCCAGGTGCTCCCGTGTCCGGGCATCGGCGGGCAACGCCACCACACCATCGGCGAGCTGGGCCACGCCCAAGCGTTTGAGCTTGCGCCACACCGCGATCCGCGGAGTGGAGGGCTCCCGCGGCATCCGATACGACAACAACACCCACTCCCCCGGCGAGCGCTCAGCACTGTTCAATGACATGCAACCAGGGTTACATTGAAACCACGGTTACAACAAGACATGAGGGGAATGCGACCACCCAATGGAACAGCCGGAGCTGTTCTCCCTGACCAACGTCACCGTGCGCCGCCGCCACAGCACGGTGCTCAACGAGGTATCCCTGCGGATCACCGCAGGTCGGTGCACCGCCCTACTAGGACCCAGCGGCAGCGGCAAGACGACCTTGCTGCGGCTGCTGACCCGGCTCGAAGAACCCGACCGCGGCCACATCACCGTCGACGGCACTCGCCTCGACGACCTGGATGTGCTCGCGCTGCGGCGTCGCATCCAGTTCATCGCTCAACAGCCCACGCTCCTGACCGACACCGTGCTCGACGAACTCCGGGTCGCGACGCCGCGGATCAGCGAGTCGAGCGCAGCCGAGGTGCTGGAAAAAGCCGCACTCCCGCCCGAGACGTTCCTGCACCGGTCCACCACAGGACTCTCCGGCGGCGAAGCCCAACGCCTCTGCCTGGCACGGGGACTCACCCTGCACCCAGATGCGCTCCTGCTCGACGAACCGACCTCCGCCCTGGACGACACGAGCGCAGACGCGATCGCCGCAACCGTGCGGCGATTCACCGCAACAGGCGGGAGCGTGGTCCTGGTCAGCCACGACAACAGAATCGTCGACCGCCTAGCGGACGAGGTTTTCATCCTGGACAACGGACACGTGGCCGGTCCGAGCAGAACAACCGAAATCGAGTTCCCGAGGAGCGAATCATGACCGGCCTCACCGTCCCCACCTGGACCGCCGTCGCCGCTTCGCTGCTACTGGTCGCGCTCACCGCAGCCCTCGCGCTGCGCCACCGCTTGCACCTGACCAAAGAACTGGTCGTGGCGTCCGTCCGCGCTGGCGTCCAACTCATCGCAGTGGGCGCGGTGCTGGTGGCCCTCTTCGAATACGCAGGGCTGCCCGGCGCTCTGGGCTGGATCGCGTTCATGGTCGCGCTCGGCGGTCAAGTAGCCGGATACCGAGGCCGCGGCCTGCCCTGGGCCCGAACCACAGCCACCGCAGGCGTCGCCACCGCGAGCACCATCACCCTGGGCTCGTTGGTCGCCCTAGGCGCGATCTCCCCTCAGCCTCGCATACTGGTTCCCATCGGGGGAATGATCGTCTCCGGCGCGATGCAAGCCACCGCCGTGGCACTGCGGCGAATTCGGGAACAAGCACAGTCCAGTCGTCCGGCCATCGAGGCCCGCCTGTCCTTGGGACTGTCCGCGCGCGAGGCGTTCCTGCCCTTCCAACGCTCGGCCCTGCGCACCGCGCTGCTGCCCGCCATCGACTCCACCAAGGTCGTCGGGCTGATCAGCTTGCCCGGCGCCATGACCGGCCTGATCCTCGCCGGAGTCGACCCGCTGACCGCGATCCGCTACCAGATCATCGTCATGTACATGCTGCTCGCCGCCACCACCATCGCTGCACTGACCGCAACCCGGCTAGCCGAACGAGCCCTGTTCGACAGCGCCCACCGACTCGCACCGCTCACCACCGGATAGCACCGCATCGCACTCGGCTGCGATCGCCGAGGTCAGGTTCGGACCCTGTTACGAACGAGCAGGACGCGAAAGAGGACCTCGACCCCGCAACGGCGGGTGCCAGCCGAGCTCCGGGCCGAGCGTCGTGGCGATGTCGATGAGGATCTGGACGTAGTCGGCTTGCTAGCAGGTGAACGGCAGGGCGAATGCGACCTCGGTGACTTCTCAGGTGGACCACAATCCACATCGGACACTTGAGCGCCGCTCAGCCTACCGCTCCCGGCGTCCAGCGGTAGATCGGATCGGCACCGTTGATCGCCCAGTCGCCGACGCCGCGCGCCTTGTACAGCACCGCGCCGCCGAGCGGGGGCTCGATCGCGGACTGCAATCAAGCCGAAAGCCGTGTCACCAAAAGAAAGCCAATACCACACGTCGCAGATCGAGGTGCCGACGCATGAAGAGCTTCAGCCCTTCCACGCGGCCGACACTGCCAGCCGCAATCCGGCGCTGGCAATGCCACCGAACCAGCGACCACGTGGTGGGATGGCGCCGCGAATCGCCCGACACTCCCAGATCCTGGACAGGGCTGGCCCACCGGGCGGTCTCGGCACATACTCGCCGCCATGCCCCTCCTGGTCGCCCGCTGCCACGTCGCCGTCACGACCTGACCGGACAGCGGACTTCACCGTCCACATGGAACACCGCCAGCCACCAGCCGGGGAAGCCGTGCCGAATCACCAACGACAGCTGCACCTCGGCGATGACCCGTCCCCGCCACCGATCCACCCCTTCGCGGAGGAACGATGAACGCCACTACCGGAACCGTGAACGCGGACGAGTTCGCCGAGGTCCTGGTCCGCATCGGCGAGCGGGCCGCCGAGCACGATCGCGACGGGTCTTTCCCGCATGAGGCGTTCACCGATCTGCACCGAATCGGCGTGCTGAGCCTGACCGTCCCCGCAGCGATGGGTGGTGGAGCGGCGGCCCTGAGCGAAGTCGTTGGCATCGTCCGGTCCGTCGGCGCCGCCGACCCCTCCGTGGCGCTGGTGCTGGCCATGCACCTGCTCGCACACGCCGAACTGGGATCCCCGGACAACCGGTGGCCAACCGAAGTGCGGCGCGAAGTCCAGTCCAGCTCGCTGACCGACGTGGCACTGATCAACGCGCTGCGCGTCGAGCCGGATCTGGGTTCGCCCGCTCGGGGCGGACGCCCGGCGACCGTCGCGCAGCACCGACCCGGCGGTTGGTCGCTGCGTGGCCACAAGATCTACTCGACCGGTATTCCGGGCCTGCGGTGGCTGCTCGTGTGGGCCCGCACCGACGATCCGGAGCCTTCGGTCGGGACGTTCCTGGTGCCCGCCGACAGCCCCGGCTACCGCGTCGAACGCACCTGGGATCACCTCGGCATGCGCGCGACTCGCAGCGACGACGTGATCTTCGAGGATGTCCGCATACCGGACCAGTACGCAGTAGCCGTGGAACCCGCCCACGCGAATCCGGGGCACCACACAGGACTGCTCGCGGCCTGGAATCCGCTGGTGATCAGCGCGGTCTACGACGGGGTCGCCAGGTCCGCGCGCGACTGGCTGATCGGCTACCTCAACGAGCGCACCCCGGCGAACCTCGGCAAACCACTGGCCAGCCTGCCCCGGTTCCAAAGCACCATCGGCCAGATCGAGGCGCTGCTGTTCACCAACAGATCACTGCTGGACTCCGCAGCCCGCGACATCGACCACGGGCGCCGGCTCGACACCGAGGTCGGACTCGTCAAACATACGGTCACCAGCAACGCCATCCGCGCCGTCGAGCTCGGCGTCGCGCTCATCGGCAACCCCGGCCTGTCCCGCCACAACCCGATCGAACGCCACTACCGCGACGTCCTGTGCAGCCGCATCCACACCCCGCAGGACGACACGATCCTCACCACGACCGGATCCGCGGCCCTGGGCGCGGCGCGTCCTCATCCTTGAGCGCCACCATCAAACCCCGGCGCACCAGACGAGCCGAGGTGATTGGGGTTGCCGACGCCGAGTTCGAGGTAGCGGGTGCGCCTGCTCCACGGCCCGACATCGGGAGTGTCCGTCAGGATGTCGTGCCACGGTTCGCGGTCCGGACGAGCCGCCTCGTCGGGCGGCGGCAGCGGATACGTGGGCTGGTCCGCCCACAATCGCACCCATGACTGCTTGTCCCCCGCGGGGTCCCGAACGACACGCCACGCGCTGGGGTTGAGCACGTCGAACAAGCTGACCACCGTGACCCAGCGGAAGATCGCGGCCTCCGGGTCTTCGCGGTCGGCTATGGAAGTGACGGCCGCCCACAGCATTTCCACGACGCCCAGCGCCGGTCGGAACGTGTACGCGAATCGTTGGACCCTGATGGAGGCGACACGCGGCAGTCGCGTCTCGCTGAGCGAATGAACCTTCCCAGGACTCTTGGCACACATCAGTGTCTGGCGCAGGCCACGGTAGTTGGGCTCGCTGTAGAGCGTGACGCCGAGGCGTTCCTCCCGGTGGAGCTGATAGCGCTGGTGGAGCCCCGCGCCTGCGATGGCGCCCCCGACGGAGGCGATGCCTGCCAGCACGATCCTGGTTCTGCGCTTCACCACGGCACCTCACTTCGGGTACGACGGCCCCAATCATGCGCTGCGGCCAGTCCAGCGATCCACTGCGTACTGGCCGCTAATTGCCAACGGCGGCATCGCCTGCCGCTTGTCGATGCGCCCGCGAGAGCTTGTCACGTCCGTCACGTTCCAACCATAACTTACCATTTGGTTTTCTAGACTGAACCATATAGTTCAATTCGAAAGCAGGCGGGAGATACTCCAGTGATCGTCAACATCCTGCGGTTCAGCTTCAAGGACGAGACGGCGGACGAGGTGAAGGCCGAGGTGTTGGCAGCGATGCGACGCACCGCGTCGGTCGAGTCGGTGTCCTTCTCCACCGTCGGACAGGACCTCGGCGACCCGACCGACGGCTACACCCACGCCTACCTCGCGGGAGTGGAGGACCTGGCAGCGCTGGAGCGGTACTTCTACGACCCGGTGCACCTCGACGGCGACTTCTTGATCCTGCCGCACCTCGCGCGGCTGTCGGCCGTGCGCCTGTCCGACGACCCGGACCCCGAACTCGGCGCGCAGATCTTCGCCATGTTCCAGCGGAAAGTCGCGACATATCCCGAGTGGGCACAACTGCTCGACGCGATCCCCGACGTGCGGGTCTCGGCCGACCGCTGAATGCCCAAAGGCACGTGTCAGCACGGTGATTCTTCCACGACCACTGGGTGTTTTCGGCCATGCACCCGCGAGAACGCCGTCGCACGGCCATCGGTTGCCACACCGTCCTCGCGCAATGTTCGCCCCAGGGCGGGGTTCACAGCTCGAAGAGCAGGCCGCCGTAGTACCACCCGGTGCCGACCGCCGTTGACAGGACCAGATCGCCAGGCTGGAGATCGCCGGACCGGGTCAGCTCGGACAAGGTGCTCGGGACACAGGAGGCGTTGAAGTTGCCGCGCTGCGGATAGTTGGTGCGCAGTTTGCCCGAGTGCTCACCGAGACTGCTGCGGATGCCGTCGATGATCGCACCGTTGCCGGGGTGCGACACCAGCCAATCCACGTCCTCCAGGCTGACGCTGTTGCGCTTCAGCAGCATCTCGGTCGTTTCGTTGTTCGACTCGATGGCCGACTCGATGAGCTCGGGCCGCGGGCGGATCCAGCCCTCCGGGAAAGTCACGTCGACGAGCTCCGATCGTGCCGAGTCGCTGCTGAGCACCGAGTCGCGCAAGCCTCCCGCGGCCCCGGCATCCTTGCTCAGCACCGCCGCACCGGAACCGTCCGCGAAGACCAGTTGCCCCTTCGAGCCAGGACGGGCATGGCGCGATGCGTGGTCGGCCGCCACCACGACCGCGTGCGTCCAATCCGGACGCGACGCCAGCATCGCCGCGGCGATCTGGCTCGCGTGCACGAAGCCAGCGCACGCGGTGCACACGTCGAAGGCGAGCGCCTGCGGCGCGCCGATGGCCGCGCTGATCACCGGAGCCGTCTCGGGGATCCAGTTCCAATCCGTCCAGTTCGTCAGGATCAGCAGGTCCACCTCGCCTGGACCGACTTCGGCCGCGGCCAGGGCATCCAGCGAAGACCGGGCCGCCATGTACGTGATGGTCTCGTCCTGCTCGGCCACGTGCAGGCTGCGAACGCCGAGCTAGCGTGTCGTACCCACCCGTTCGCACCTGGTCGGCTACGGCCCTGGCGCCGAGTACGATCAACCGCTCCTGCTTCGTCGGCGGTCCCTGTGCGGCTCCTGGAACGGGCGCAGCGCGAACCGCATCGGGCCGGTGCTCCAGTTCGGCGCGACGACTGGCGCCGAGCCGCTTGAGGTAGCCGTCGTGGCTTGCGACGTCGACCACCCAGTCCTGGTGCCAGTCGCGGCCCCGCTCCGCGCCCCAACAACTGTCCACTATGTACTCGACGAACTCGTAATCGTCGAGGTAGTCGGTAATTCCCGCCACGTCGGCGGTGCGCAGCGACTGCGGATGCGCGCCGAACGGCGCCTCGCACACGCCGAGCACGCGCTGCCCTGGGATCAGCACGTTCGGCCCGCCGCTCCACCCCGACGAGGTGACGACCGGGGCGGGTTCGGCGGGCGTGGTGGCCCAGTACGCGCACGGGCCGATCTTCGAGAACTGCCCACGGGTGATCGGCCAGCGGTCCCGCTCCTGTTGGAACGCCTGGTGGTTGGCCATCGGATCCCGCTCCCAACCGGCGTCGCCGCAGCGGATCGCGTAGTAGGCCGAGACGGCTTGTTGGAGGCTCTGGCCGCCCGCCAATCCCCCGTCACCGGACCCCGAGTCCGCCCCGAGCCGTCGCAACAGCTCGTCCTCGGTAAGCGCTCCCGGCACTTTCGCGAGGTAGCCGAACGGCATCCGGACGTCCCCGACGAAGACGGCACCGTCCGGGGTGAGCAGCCGCAAGCATCCGGCCAGCACGTCGCTCAGGTAGTCCGCGTCCGGGAAGTACTGCACGACGGAGTTGAGCACGACGACGTCGAAGCGCTCGGAGCCGAACTCCTCGAAGTTCACGGCATCCGCGCGGACCAAGCGCGTTCGCGCGGCGATCTCCGGCTCGTCGGCGAGGCGCTCGCGCAGCCCTTCGATCGCAGCCTCGGAAACGTCCGTACCGCAGTACATCTCGACCTGCGGCGCGATCTTCGCGAGCAGCAACCCGTTGCCGACCCCGATCTCCAGCACCAGCTTCGGGCGCAGGCCGAGGATCCGCGCGACGGTCGTCTCCTGCCACTCCCGCATGTCCCGTTCCGGAATCGGTTCGCCGTCGTAGCTGCTGTGCCAACCGGCGAAGTCCGCGCCGAACTGGCCACCGGGTTGCTGGTAGAGGCTGTCGTAGAAGCTCTGCCACGTGCCGACGACCTCATCAGCCGAACCGCTCGCGACCGCCGCGCTGCCGTTCTCCGGCACCACGTGCGCGACCAGGCGGCGGCGCGCTGCGTCCTCCCCGGCGACGGTCACGACCGCGAGCCGCACGTCCGGGTGGGCCGCGAGCGCGGCCTCCACCTCGCCCAGCTCGATCCGGTTGCCGTGCACCTTCACCTGCCGGTCGGCCCGGCCGACGAAGACCAGATCGCCGGATTCCGCCCGGCGCACCAGGTCCCCGGTCCGGTACAGGCGCTTGCCGGGAACGTGCGGATCGGCGACGAACCGGTGCGCGGTGCGCACTGGTTCACCGAGGTATCCGCGGGCGAGTTGCACGCCGCCGATGTACAGCTCGCCGACCTTGCCGTCGGCGACGTGCCGCAGCGCATCGTCGAGCACGTGCAGGTCGGTGTTGTCGATCGGCTTGCCGATCGGTACTTCCCCGTTCGCCGGGGACCGGCACGACCAAGCGCTGACGTCGACCGCTGCCTCGGTCGGGCCGTAAAGGTTGTGCAGCCCAGCGGTCAGCTTCCCGGTGAACTCATCGACGAGGTCGGACGTCAACTCCTCACCGCTGGCGATGACGCAGCGAGCAGCGCATCCGCGACCGAGACCACCGGACAGCTCAGTGCGAGACCGGCTGGCGGCTCTCCCGAGGCGGTGACGACAGCAGCGGGCCTGGCCTGCGCGAGCACCCGGCTGATCCGCTGCGGCGGGTGGTCGGGATCGATCGGCACGTAGGCGGCACCGGCGTGCACCAGCAGGTAACCGGTCATCACCCATTGCAGAATGTTCAGGCTGGCATTGAAATCGCCGCCGATTGCGGGGTTGGCCACGACCACCGCGGTGCCGTCCAACTGCACCATCATGATGCCGATCCCAACGGGGACCAGGCTCAACCACGGTCGTCTTGCCGCTTCCCCAGTGGTCGCCGACGGCGGGCTGCCGGACTCCGGCCCACGGTCCACATCTTTGGTTGATCCGCTCGATTCATCCGTGCCGAATTCCCGTTGCGAGGAAACCACTTGGCTGCCCGGCGCCGTCCGCTCCGCTCGGCGATCGTCGGGACCGCCGAGTCGTCGGGGTCGCTCAAGCGCACCTCGACAAGGTATCGATGCGATCGCCCGAGCGTGGGCAGAAGTCCCCAACCGCCAAGGCGTTGTTCGTCGTGCCGACCGGCGATGAGATTCGGCTACCCCAGTTTTCATCCCGGATGCGGCGATCGCCGCGGTCACGCGGGGCGGCCCAGCCCCCGAAGGTCTTCAGCCAGTACTGGGCATACCCGCTGATCCTCGACGATTACCTGCTCTGGCGGCGCTATTTCGTCGACTTCGTGCTGAAGCTCGCCGAACCGGAGCCGTCGTCAGCGCACCGCAGCGTTTTGGCCCACGCACAACCAACACAGCGTCAGCAACATCGGGGAATGTCCGCGCTGTGTCGTTGTTCGGGCATCGCAGGATCGGAAATCAGGTGGGCGGCGGGCGATGGCAAACCGTTCGTTGGCTCGGCTGGCGGTGGCTGGCTTTACCATTGGTGCGTGCGCAGTGGTCAACTGGTAGCGGACCGTTACCGACTGGAGGAGTTGATCGGGTCTGGCGGTATGGGGGTGGTGTGGCGGGCCGTCGATACCGAGCTCGGCCGGGTGGTCGCGGTCAAGCACGCCAGTCCAGGTCAGGGCAGACGGGGTGCCGAGTGGTTGCGTCGCGAGGCCAAGAATGCCGCTCGGGTGCATCATCCGAATGCGGTGACGTTGTTCGACGCGGTTCGCGAGGACGCGGATTGTTGGTTGGTCATGGAGTACGTGCCAGCGGAAAGCCTGGCCACGACCCTGGACCGGAATGGGCCGCTGGACCCCCGATCGGCGGCCCGGATCGCCGCGCAGATCGCCGCGGCGCTGGCGGCGATGCACGCCAGCGGAATCGTGCACCGCGATGTAAAGCCGGGCAATGTTCTGGTGACCGAGCACGGCCTGGCCAAGCTGACCGACTTCGGGATCTCCCGTTGGACCGAGGAAACCCTGACCCACACCGGTCCGGAACCTGGAACGCCAGCCTATCGGGCTCCGGAGGTGGCCAGCGGACGGCCAGCGACCTCGGCGTCGGATGTCTATTCGCTGGGGGCCACGCTGTTCGCCATTGTCGAGGGGAAACCGCCGCACGGTGGCGAGTTGGTGTCTGGGACTCCGCTCGTTGAGGTGCCGATGACCGGCCGGGTGGCGTCGTTGGGTGCTGTGTTGGGTGAATTGGTTGCGCTGGATCCGGCGCGGCGGCCGACCGCCGCGGCAGCGCTGACGATGCTCGGCGCGTTCGCCGATGGCACCGCGGTTCCGATGTCCGACCCCGCACCGGCATCGCGCGAACCGCCCGCTCCCGTCCCGATCGTCATCGACCCCGCACCGGCCGGGAGGACGGGGGCAGCCGTGGTACCCCGGCAGTTGCCCGCCGCTCCGAGGCTGTTCGTTGGCCGCCGTGACGAGCTGGACCGCCTGGACGCCACCCTGCACGACGCCTCGGACACGGCGGCCGTGGTGGTGATCTCGGCCATTGCCGGTGCGGGCGGGATCGGCAAGACCTGGCTGGCATTGCACTGGGCCCACCAGCATGCCGACCAGTTTCCCGACGGACAGCTGTACGTGAACTTGCGCGGGTTCGATCCGACCGGGCAGCCGATGTCGTCGGCGGTGGCGGTGCGCGGGTTTCTCGACGGGTTGGGTGTCGATCCCGCTGCCATCCCCGCGGATCCGGATGCCCAGGTCGGGCTGTATCGCAGCCTGGTCGCCGGTCGACGGATGCTGATCATGGTGGACAACGCCGCCGACACCACCCAGGTGGTCCCGCTGTTGCCGGGCAGCTCGTCGAGCACCGTGCTGGTGACCAGCCGCCGCCATCTCACCGGTCTGGTCACCACGCACGGCGCGGGCTTGCTGGATCTGGAAGTGCTCCCGGACGGCGACGCCCGAGACCTGTTGGCCCGCCATCTCGGTCCGGATCGGCTCGCTGCCGAGCCCGAGGCGGTGGACGAGATCCTGGGTTACTGCGCGGGGCTGCCGCTGGCGATCAGCATCGTGGCCGCCCGTGTGGCCACCCACCCCGACCTTCCGCTGGCAGCGCTGGCCGAGGAGTTGCGCGACCGCACCGCCCGCCTGGATGCCTTGGATGCAGGCGAGTTGGCCGCCAACCTGCGGGCGGTGTTCGCCTGCTCCCACCACGCCCTCGACTCCACCACCGCCGCGGTGTTCGGGCTGCTCGGGCTCGCGCTGGGCCCGGACATCAACCTGTCGGCCGCCGCGAGCCTCACCGCCTTGTCCGCCAAGGAAGTTCGGACGGTGCTGCAGACCCTGGAAAGTGCCCATCTCGCCCAGCAGCACCTGCCCGGCCGCTACCGCATGCATGACCTCGTCCGCCTCTACGCGACCGATACCGCCGAGCGCGACTTGGCCGAGGAGGTTCGGGAGGCGGCGCTGCGGCGGCTGGTCGATCACTACCTGCACACCGCGTTCGCCAGCGACCAGTTGCTCGAACCGCTCCGCCCCGCCATCGCGTTGGACCCACCCGTGCCCGGTAGCCACCCCGATCGGCTGGCCGACTCGACCACCGCGCTGGCGTGGTTCGAGACCGAGCATCCCCACCTGCTGGCCAGCCAGCAGGCCGCGGTCGAGCGCGGATGGCACACCGTGGTGTGGCAGCTGGCTTGGACTTTGAACACCTTCCACTTCCGGCGTGGCCACCGGCACGACGAGATGGCCGTGTGGCAGGCCGGGATGGCCGCCGCCGCGCACCTGCCCGATCCCACCGCTCGCATCGCTGCCCACAAATACCTCGGCTACGCCTGCTCGACGCTGGCGCGCCACGAGGAGGCGACCGAACACTTCCAGCAGGGCCTCGCCCTAGCCGAACAGACCGAGGATCTCCTCGGCCAGGCCCACGCCCACCATGCGCTCGCGGCGGCGTGGGCACGGAGCGGGGAGGACCGGCAGGCGCTGGAGCACTCCACCCGCGCCCTGCGCCTGTACCAGGCGCTGGACATGGACTCGCAGGAAGCCCGTGCTCTGAACGCGGTGGGTTGGTTTTCCGCCCACCTGGGGCTGTACGACCAGGCCCGCTCGCACTGCCAAGCTGCGCTGGAGTTGTGCCGCCGCCACCACGACCGCGAAGGGGAGGCGCACACGCTGGACAGCCTGGGCTTCCTCGCCCACCGCACCGGTCAGCACACCGAGGCCGTGGGCCACTACCAGCAGGCCCTCACGCTGTTGCGCGACGTCGGCAACACCTACCAAGAGCCCGGGACGCTTGACAAGCTCGGACATTCGCACGCCGCCCTCGGCCAACACGACCAAGCCCGCGCGGTATGGCAACAAGCGCTGGAGCTGTACCACGACCAAGGACGCCACGACGACGCCGACCGCGTCCAACGACAACGGGACGCCCTCGACCACCCGGACACGACCAGCGACTCCACCGGTATCAGCTAGCGACCGCACATCCCGGAATCAATCCGGGTTGTTGAACGTTGAACCAGGCGTGAAGAAGATCGGGTTCCTGTCCTTCGGGCACTGGTCGCCGTCGCCGCACTCGCAGACGCGCTCCGCGGCGGACTCCCTGCTCCAGGCGATCGACCTCGCGGTCGCCGCGGAGGAACTGGGCGCCGACGGCGCCTACTTCCGCGTGCACCACTTCGCGCGGCAACTCGCCTCGCCGTTCCCGCTGCTCGCGGCCATCGCCGCGCGCACCAGTCGGATCGAGATCGGCACCGGCGTGATCGACATGCGCTACGAGAACCCGCTGTACATGGCCGAAGACGCGGGCGCCGCGGACCTGATCTCCGGCGGTCGTCTCCAGCTCGGCATCAGCCGGGGCTCGCCGGAGCAGGTGATCGACGGCTGGCGGTACTTCGGCTACCAGCTCCCGGAAGGCGAAACCGACGCCGACATGGCCCGCGCACACACCGAGTTGCTGCTCGACGTGCTCAAGGGCGAAGGATTCGCCCAGCCCAACCCTCGGCCGATGTTCGCAAACCCGCCGGGGCTGCTGCGGGTCGAGCCGCACTCCGACGGGCTGCGGGACCGGATCTGGTGGGGATCCAGCTCCAATGCGACCGCGGCCTGGGCCGCCAAGCTCGGCATGAACCTGCAGAGCTCGACGCTCAAAGACGACGAGAGCGGCGAACCGCTGCACGTCCAGCAACGCAAGCAGATCGAGGCATACCGCGAAGCGTGGCGCGCCGAAGGCCACGAACGCGAGCCCAGGGTATCGGTCAGCCGCAGCATCTTCGCGCTGGTCGACGACCGGGACCGCGCCTACTTCGGGCAGGACCGCGACTCCGAAGACCAGATCGGCTACATCGACGCCAACACCCGCGCCATCTTCGGCCGGTCCTACGCCGCCGAACCCGACGTGCTCGCCAAGCAACTCGCCGACGACGAAGCGATCGCCGCCGCCGACACCCTCCTGCTCACCGTGCCCAACCAACTCGGAGTCGACTACAACGCACATGTGATCGACAGCATCCTGACCCACGTCGCCCCGGAACTCGGCTGGCGCTGACACCCGAACCCGCGCGGGACGGCAGCGTCGAGCCTCGCTCCTCGTCGGCCCGTCGACGGGCGATCCCGACCTCCATCTCAGACGACGAGCTTGCTTCTGCTGACGACCAGCAGCACGACGGCCCGGCCAGCTACTGGCGGGCCGTTTCGAGGTCCCGAGTCCACTCGAAATCCGTTCAGTGCGCTTTCGAGCCTCGCCGGGGAAACGATCAGCGGGCGAGGGTTTGGCGAATGGTGTCCACGACCGTGCGGCGGTGCGGGACGAGGTAGAAGTGGTCTCCTGGCAGGACCACTGCGCTGTAGCGGCCCTGGGTCAGGTGCCGCCAACCCTGCACTTCGGACAATGTCGTCTCGGTGTCTTCTTCGGCGCAGAGAGCAGTGATCGGGCAGTCGAGCAGCGGCCGAGTTTCGATCGGGCGGTAGGTTTCGTTGACCCGGTAGTCCGCGCGGACCGCGGGCAGCAGCAGGTCTCGCACCTCCGGATGTGCCAGCACGTCTTCGTGGCCGGGAATGAGCCGGACGAGTTCGGCGCACAGCTCGTCGTCCGATCGCTGGTGGAAGTCGTCGACGTGGTGGTGTTGCGGGGGTTCCTTCGCGGAGACGAACAGGTGGAACGGTTCTCTGCCGAGTTCTCGGCGCAACACCTGCGCGATCTCGTACGCGACCAGGGCACCCAGACTGTGTCCGAATAGGACGAACGGGCGGTCGAGCTGGCCGCGGATGCTCGTGATGATGTCTTCGACCAGTTCCGACATCTCCCCGCAGGGCGGCACGTCCCAGCGGTCTTCGCGTCCCGAGTACTGGATCGCGCAGACCTCGATGTCCGGTGGCAGCAACGACGACCACGCCCGGAAGAAGCTCGCTGCTCCCCCCGCGTGCGGCAGGCAGAACAGCCGCAGGCGGGCCGTCGGCTTCGGCTCGTAGCAACGCAACGCCGACCCAGGCCGCTCCAAACCCGACCTCCCGCAAGCACAATCCGTCACCGTCGATCACAAGTCGTGTTCGACCTTGACATGACCGTAACCCATCCCGACATAATTGAAAACGATTGTCGTTTTACTTGTTCCGCGGATAGCCGTCCACGACTGGGAAAACGGCTTCGTTCCCACTCCCCGAAGGAGGACCATGAGCGCGACCCCGACGGGATCGCCGGTCGACCTCGATGATGTGGCCGCCGCCCTGGCCGAGGTGCTGGACATCCCGGCCACCGCGATCGAGACCGATACGCCTCTCACCGAGCTGGGTCTGGAATCGTTCACCGCCGTCCGGCTGCGGCGTCGGCTTCGGGAGGACTTCGGCCTCGATCTGCCGCTGCCCGCGTTCCTCGGCGCGGCAACGGTGCGTTCGATCGCCGACGGCGTCGCCGTTCCCGACGAGGACGGCGGGTCGTTCCCGCTCACGCCCATCCAGTCGGCTTATTGGGTGGGCCGGGACCCGGCGTTTCCGCTCGGCGGGGTCGCGACCTTCTTCTACCGGGAGTACGACCGCATCCCACCGGCGGACCCGGTATCGGACCTCGAAAGCCTGACCACCGCGTGGAACGAGCTGATCCACCGGCACCCGATGCTGCGCATGGTCGTCGGCGGGGATGCGCACCAGCGTGTGCTGGAAACGGTGCCCCGCTACGAAATCCCCGTCACCGACCTGCGGAACACCAGCTCGGCGGCGGCCGAGCGAACCGCCGCCGAGCTGCGCCGTGGTTGGTCGCACCAAGTCCGGCCAACCGATGCGTGGCCGTTGTTCGACATCCAGGCGATCCTGCTGCCCGATGGCCGAACCCGCTTGTGCATGGGGATCGACGTGCTCGCGCTCGACTTCGCCGGGTGGATGCAGTTGCTGGCCGAATGGGGCGCACTGGCCGAAGACCCCTCGGCCGCGCTGCCGACACCGCGCACGACGTTCGCCGATGTCATTCGGCAGCGCGAAACGGACCCCGGGGAAAAGCACCGGCGCGAGCGCGATCTCGCGTACTGGGCGGAGCGCGCCACCGCGCTGCCGCCGGGCCCAATCCTGCCGTTGACCTGCGAGATCGACCAGGTGCGCAACCATCGATTCACCAGGACGTCGACGGAGTTGCGGCCTGCGGAATGGGCGGCGCTGCGCGACCGCGCGGCTGATCACGGCCTCAGCCCGACCGGATTGTTGCTCGCGGCGTTCGGCCTCACGCTGACCCGTTGGGGCTCGACCGAGCCGTTCTGCCTCAACACCACGCTGTTCGACCGCCCCGACGACCCGGCGTTCGATTCGCTCGTCGGCGACTTCACCTCGACCGTGCTCGTCGAGATGCCGGAGCTCGATCCCTTGCGGTGGCGAGGTTTCGCCGACTACGCGGCCCGTGCGAACCGGCAGTTCTGGGCCGATCTGGACCATCGGTCGGTCTCCGGTATGGAGGCTGGACGAACTGCCGCTGGCGAACCCGCGACCACTCCGAAGTATCCCGTCGTCTTCACCAGTGGGTTGGGTCTCTCCGATGGCGACGCGGACCCGGCGGCGTGGCTCGGCGAGGAGGTCTTCGGCATCTCCCAGACCCCGCAAGTGCTGCTGGACCACATCGTCTACGCCGAAGGTGGCGCGCTGAAGCTCTGCTGCGATTCGGTGGAAGGTGCCTTCCCAACCGGCTTCGTCACCGGGATGCTCGACGCCCACAGCCGGTTGCTGCGCCGCCTGGCCGAGGACGCCGGTGCGTGGACCGACACCGCTTTGGGCTGGGATCCGTCCTTCCTGCCGGAAGAACCGCTTGATCGCACGCCGTTCGGCCCGGTCGGTCCGCTGCTCGACGATCCGCTGCGCGCGGCCGCGGAGCGACGTCCGGACGGGCCAGCGCTGCTCGGCGCCGCGAATTCGGTCAGCCACAAGGAACTCGCGTCCCGGTCCGCGCAGACCGCCGCGGTGCTCGCCAGCGCCGGTGTCGGTCCAGGCGACCTCGTCGCGGTCGCCGTCGAGAAGGGCGTGACGCAGACCATCGCGGTCCTCGGTGTGTGCACCAGCGGAGCGGGATACGTGCCGGTGGAACCGTCCTGGCCGCCGAACCGGATCGCGTCGGTCTGCGCCCAAGCCAGCATCCGGCACGCCGTGGTGGGTCCGGACTCGGAGGGCGAGTGGCCCGACGACATCACGGTGCACCGGTTGCAGCTGGACGGCACGATCCCCGGCGAGGTGGCGGAAGCTGCTGGGCTGCGGCGGCCGGAGCCGGAGGACCTGGCGTACGTCATCTTCACGTCGGGTTCCACCGGGCGCCCGAAGGGCGTCGCGATCGAGCACCGGGCCGCCCGCACCACCATCGACGATCTGGTCGACCGCTTCCCGATCGGCGCCGACGATCGGATGCTGGCGCTGTCGGCGTTCAGCTTCGACCTGTCCGTCCACGACATCTTCGCCGTGCTGGGGGTCGGCGGGGCGCTGGTGGTCCCCGACGCGGCACGGCAGCGCGATCCGGGCCACTGGCTGGAACTGATGCGCAAGCATCGCGTCACGGTGTGGAACACGGCCCCGGCGCTGATGGAAATGCTGGTGGAGTACGCCGAAGTCGACCCCGCACTGGCGCGCGAGGCGTTCGCCCCGCTGCGGTTGGTGTTCCTGTCTGCGGACTGGATCCCGGTCACGCTGCCGGACCGGGTGCGGGCACTGGCGCCGGACGCGCAGGTCGTCAGCCTCGGCGGCGCGACCGAAGCATCGATCTGGTCGATCTGCCATCCCATCGACGCCGTCGATCCCGGCTGGCGCAGCATTCCCTACGGTCGCCCGCTGCGGGGGCAGGTGTTCCACATCCTCGACGAGCACGGCCGCCCGCAGCCGGTCGGCGAACCTGGCGAACTGCACATCGGCGGCGACGGGCTGGCACGCGGCTACGTCGCGGATCCCGAGCAGACCGCCGACCGGTTCGTCACGCACCCGCGGCTGGGCGTTCGGCTCTACCGCACCGGTGACCTGGGGCGCTGGCGGCACGACGGGACCATCGAGTTCCTCGGGCGGTTGGACCGGCAGGTCAAGATCCGGGGACATCGGATCGAGCTGGGCGAGGTCGAATCGGTGTTGGACCGGCTACCCGGCATCCGCAAGTCGGTGGCGTCGTCGGTGCCGGGCCCGGACGACCGGCCCCGCCTGGTGGCCTACGTCGTCCGGCACGGCGGCTCGGCGATGACGGACGAGGATATGCGCACCCGGCTGCGGGAGAACGTTCCCGAGTACATGGTCCCCAGCCGCTTCGTCACCATGCCCGAATTCCCGGTCACCGCCAACGGGAAGATCGACTACAAGGCGTTGACCAATCCATACCAGCGCGCTGCCGCCAACGAGGTCCCAGACGCCCCGCCAGCGGAAGAGTCCTCCGACGCGACCGGTTCGGCAGGCCCGATCGGCAGCCCGCTCGACTCGAACGGCGGGCTCGACTTCGACGCGGCGCTGAACGACGCCGCCACCGGTGGTCTCGACTTCGCGATCACCCTCTCCACCGGTGCCTTGTCCCCTGCCGATGCGCTGATCGCAGCCGGGGATTGCAGCCGACGCCTCTTGTCGGCAGCCGAGGCAGCCGGTCTGCGCTCGACCGAGCGGTTGCGGGACGGCGCCTTGATCGAACTCACCTTCAGCCGGGATCCGAGTTCGCCCGCACAACCCAGCACACCGCCTCCAACTGCCTCGCCGTCTCCTACGCCACGCCCCGCTGCGTCGTCGACGCAGGTTGTCGAAGCCGCTATCCGAAAAGTGTTCCGCGAGTTGTTGCACGACGAAGTGGACGCTGCGACGCCGTTCTTCCAGCTTGGTGCCACGTCGCTCACGCTCGTCCAAGCGCAGCGCAGGCTCAGCGCTGAACTCGACCCGAACCTCACCGTGGTCGACTTCCTGGCCAACCCGACAGTGCGGGACCTCGCCGCAGTGATCGCGCAACGCGCGGAACCGGCCGCAGCGCGACCAGCACCGAAGGCGTCGAGCCGCCGCGAGGCCCGCGCCCGTGCCGCGGAGCTGGCCCGATGATCGCGGTGACCGGCTTGGCCTGTCGTTTTCCGGGCGCACCGGATGCCGCGTCGTTCTGGGACATGCTGGTCGCGGGCCGTGATGGACTCACCCGATTCACCCAGGAAGAACTGGCGGCCCGAGGGGTGCCCCGGCGGCTGCGCACCAACCGGGACTACGTGCCCGTCGGTGGTCTGATCTCCGGTCAGGACCTCTTCGACCCGGAGCCGTTCGGCTTGACCGATGCCGAGGCCGCGCTCCTCGATCCGCAACAACGGCTGTTCCTGGAGGTTGCCTGGCAGGCGTTGGAACAGGCCGGGCACGGTTGCGGTCTCGGTGCTGGTTCGGTCGGTGTCTTCGCGGGCGCCGCGCACAGTTCCTACCTGACCAGCAACCTCTCAGACCGGTGGAGTCCGACCGGTGGCGGCGCGGATCCGGTGGGCAGTCTCCAGACCGCGATGGCCACGCACGCCGACTACCTGCCGTTGCAGGTGGCCTACCGGTTGAACCTGACGGGTCCGGCCATCGCCGTGAACAGCACGTGCTCGACCTCGCTGGTGGCTGTGCACACCGCCGCGCAGTCGCTGCTCAACGAGGAATGCGACACCGCCCTGGCCGGTGGCGTCTCGCTGATCGTGCCGCAGGGACACGGCTACCTGCACGTGGCCGACGGCATCTACTCGGTCGACGGCAGGGTGCGGCCGTTCTCGTCCGACGGCAGTGGCATCGTCTACTCGCAGGGCGTGGGCGCCGTCGTGCTTCGGCGGCTCGAGGACGCGTTGGCCGACGGCGATCCGGTGCTGGCTGTGCTGCGAGGTTCGGCCGTCAACAACGACGGCGCGGACAAGGCCGGTTTCACAGCTCCTTCGCTGCGCGGGCAGGCGCGGGTGATCGCCGAGGCGCAGGCGGTCGCCGGGATCGACCCGCGACAGGTCGGCTACGTCGAGGCGCACGGGACGGCGACCCGGCTCGGTGATCCGGTCGAAACGGCCGCGCTGCGCCGGATCTTCGGCGAAGCGGGCCCGGCTTGGTGCGGGCTGGGGTCGGTGAAGGGCAACATCGGCCACGCCAACACGGCGGCGGGCATCGCTGCGTTCATCAAGACAACACTCGGGGTCCAACACCGGCTGTTGCCCGCTTCACCGCACGCCGAGCCGATCAACGACCTGCTGGAGTTGGACGGTTCGCCGTTCGAGGTGGTCACCGGGACGAAACCCTGGGAGGGCCCGGGGTTCGCGGGTGTCAGTTCGTTCGGCATCGGTGGCACGAACTGCCACGCGGTGCTCGGACCTGCGCCGGACCGTCCGGCACCGGGAATGGACCGCCGACCGCAGATCCTGACGGTGTCCGCGCACAGCCGCGCGGCGGTCGAGCACACGGCGGCCGGCATCGCCGCCGCCGAATCCGTGGACGCCGCTGATCTCGCCCACACCTTGCAATCCGGTCGTCCGGCACTTCCCCATCGGATCGCCACCGCCGCGCGCGACGGCGACATCGCGACCGCGCTGCGCGGTGAGACCGCGGTGCGAGCCCTTCCGGCTCGACCACGTGTGGTCTTCGCCTTTCCCGGTGCCGGAAGCCAGTACCCGGGCATGGGTTCGCGGCTCTATGCCGAGGAACCGGTGTTCCGGAATGCCGTGGACGAATGCGCCGAGCTGCTGCATCCGTTGTTGGGCACGGACATCCGCGAGGCCGTCGTCGGCGAGGCAGCGCAGCAACGCGTCCGCGACGCGGCTTTCGGCCTCCCCGCGCTGTTCGCGGTGTCGTTGGCGACCGCCCGATTGCTCGACTCGTGGGGCGTGCGGCCGGAAGTCGTGCTCGGCCACAGCCTCGGCGAGTACACCGCCGCGGTGGTGGCCGGTGGGCTCACCGTGCGGGAGGCAGCCCGGTTGGTCGCGGTCCGCTGCATCGGAGCCTCCCGCGCTGCTGGCGGCGGGAGCATGCTCGCGGTGCAGCTCGGGGAAGCCGCGGTGGTCGGACTGCTCGCGAAGCATCCCCAAGTGGACCTCGCAGCGGTCAACGCACCCGATTCGTGCGTGGTTTCGGGACCACGGGCCGCCATCGACGAACTCGCCGCCCACCTGACCGATCAGGGCAGCGGAGCGACGCAGCTCCGGGTTGACGCCGCGCTGCACTCGCGCCTGGTCGAACCCGCGATGCCCGCGCTCCGGACGGCCGCCAGCGGTTTGCGGTCTCGGCCCCTGGCGGTCCCGATGGTGACAACCGTGACGGGCGCCTATGCGGACGCGGAGCTGGGCACGGCTGACCATTGGGTTCGTCAGTTGCGGACTACCGTGCGGTTCTCCGAGGCGTTGCAGACGGCCGTCGAATCGGATGCCCCGGCGATCGTGTTGCAGGTTGGGCCGGGTAGCGCGCTCGCCGGACTCGCACGGCGCAACGGGCTCTCCGCTCTGCACACCGCATTGACCACGTTCACCGCCGACGAACCGGACGAAGCAGTCGCCGTGCGGGATGCCGTTGGGAAGCTGTGGGCGCACGGACTCGACGTCGACTTCGCCGCGCAGCACACCGAGCAGCGCCGCCGGATCGCCGCTCCTGGGTACGCGTTCCAGCGGCGACGGCTCTGGACCGACCCACCGGAGCAACGCCAGCGGCAGGCGGCTGAGATCGATGCCACCGAGCCGCTGCAAATCCCGCGCTGGCAACAACTTCTGCCCCTCGACCAGTCGATTCCCCTGTCCGGGCGGTGGATGCTCGTCGGCGATGCGGACGACGGGCTGTTCGCGAGCGCCCGGCAGGAGATGGAGACGCTTGGTGCTAGCTGCGTCAGCTTCGACGAGCTCCGCAACGCGGTCGACGTCCCCTTCGCCGGTGTCGTTGTGCTCACCGCTGATGAGGACGCCGAGGCCGGAGTCCTCCGCCACGCCGAACTGGCCAACGCACTCGCCGGACTGGAATCGCTTCCGCCGCTGTTGCTCCAGGTCACACGCGGCGCCGAACAGATCGACGGCCGTGATCTGGCGCACCCGGCCCAAGCGGCGCTCCGCGTGCTTCCACGAGTGCTGGGCCAGGAACTTCGCGGATTGCGGTGGCGCACCGTCGACCTCCCGCACGGCTGCGACGAGACCGCGGCCGTCGTGGCGGAACTCGCCGACCTCGTCGCCACGCCGGGGTCGTCGGGTGACGAAGTGGCCGTGCGCGGCGAGTCCCGGTGGTTGCGGACAGTTGTGCCGTGGCAGCCGAGCCCAGGTGGGACCCCAGCACCCGCCGACGGAATCGCGCTGATCACTGGCGGGCTTGGCGATGTCGGTCTGACGATGGCCGAGCACCTCGCTGGCGCGGGGTATCGGGTGGTGATCACCTCCCGCACCGGTTTGGTCGCCCACCCCGAGCCCCGCAGCGTCGCCGGGCAACGGCTCAAGGCCGTTCGACGGCTCACCGACGCCGGGGCTGAGGTCGAGGTTCGCGCGCTCGATGCCGCGGATGAGCCCGGGACGGCAGCACTTCTCAAGGAATTGGCGCAGCGCGGCCGCCTTGAGATCGTGATCCACGCGGCAGGCGTCGTGGCGAGCACCGGAGCGACTCCGCTGCGCGAAACCACCGCCGAACACGTCTCCGCACATGTCACCGCGAAAGCCACCGGAGCGCTCGCGCTGCGTGCCGCGATCGACCTGCTCCCGGCCGACCGGCGACCTCGCGCGGTCGTGTTGATGTCGTCGGTGACCACGCTTGTCGGCGGCATCGGCATGGGGCCCTACGCGGCGGCCAACGGTTTCCTCGACGGCCTCGCGATGGCTGCTGGCGGCGGCCCCACCCGCTGGGTCAGCGCGGTGTGGGACGGCTGGCGAGTCGGACCGCTGGGCGCCGAACGCACGGTCGCGCTCGACCACGCGCTGGACGCCGACACCGGCATGGCCGCACTGGACCGGATCCTCGCCGGTGCAACGCCGCCGGTGGTGGCGATCGCCGCCACCGGGCTCGCCGACCGGATGGCACGCTCCGCCACGATCACCGAACCCACCGCAGCGGCACCAGGTCAGTTGGCCGATCCCGTGGAACGGGAGATCGCCGCCCTGTGGAGCGAGCTGTTCGGCTCGCCAGTGACCTCAGCCGAAGCTGACTTCTTCCTGCTCGGCGGCCATTCTCTGCTCGCCACCCGGATGCTGGCCGCGATGCGCGAACGCTTCGGCGTCGAACTACGGCTGCGCGATCTGCTGGCCCAACCGACCGTCGCAGCTCTTGCCACCTACATCTCCACCGGCGAACCCGTGCAGCGCGGCCCCGAACCGGACTCGACGGTGGGGATCGTGACTGCGGCGGACGGCACGTTCCCGCTGACCCGTGTGCAGCACGCCTACTGGGTCGGCCGCGACGGCGGCTACCAGTGGGGCGACGTGCCCTGCCACTTCTACCTGGAGTACGACTGCGAAGACCTCGACATCGGCAGGTACGAACGTGCGTGGAACCGGGTGCTGGCCCGCCATCCGATGCTGCGGGCCGTCATCACGGCGCAGGGGCGCACGAAGGTGCTGGACCACGTGCCCACCTACCGCATCCGCGTGCACGACCTGACCGCGTTGCCGGACGACCGGTGTGCGGCTCGGCTGGAGTCGCTGCGCGAGCGCATCAGCAGGCAGCCCGGACCGGCGGATCGCTGGCCGTTGGCGCAGATCCAGGCCGCGCGCCTGCCCGGCGGTCGGGTGCGGTTGTTCATCGGCGTCGACGTCCTGGTCTGCGACGCCGCGAGCTGGTGGGTCATCGACCGCGAACTGCGCCACTTCTACTGCGCACCGGACCAGCCGTTGCCGGAGGTCGGCATCGACTTCGCCTCGTGCGTCGCGGCGCTGGAGCAGCGGCGCCGAGCCCATCGCGGCGAACAAGCCGCGGCCTACTGGCGCGGCAAGCTCGACTCGTTGCCCGGTGCCCCCGCGTTGCCCGTGCACGAATCCGAGGTCCCAGCCCGGTTCGTCCGACATGCCGCGAAGCTGGATCCGGCCACCTGGAGCGCATTGCAGGCCGAAGCAGCGCGCCGCCGGGTGACACCCACCGCTGTCCTGCTGACTGCCTACGCCGAGACGCTGGCGGCCTGGTCCGGTAGCGACCAGTTCGGGATCGTGCTGACCCTGTTCGACCGCCCGGACATCCATCCCCAGGTGTCCGAAGTGGTCGGCGACTTCACCTCGCTCGTGCTGCACGCGGTGGACCACTCCCGGCCAGGCTCGTTCCTCGAACGGGCGCGGGCCGCGCAGGACACCTTGTTCGCCGACCTGGATCACCGGGACTTCTCCGCCCTCGAAGTGCTGGCCGAGCAGTCGTCCCGGCTCGGTCACCGGGTCTCGGTGCCCGTGGTCTTCACCAGTGCGCTGGGCTTGCAGGACGTCATCGGTGCGGAACACGACCCGGAATGGGTCGGCACGCAGGTGGCCGCGCTCAGCCAAACGCCGCAGACGCTGCTGGACCACCAAGCCCTGGAACAGGGCGGACGGCTGCTGCTGCAATGGGACGCCCTGGAACCGGCGCTGGCACCGGACCAGGTCGACCGGGCTTTCGCCGACTACGTGCGACGAGTCGAAGAACTCGCGATCAATCCGTCCACTTGGGACAGCGGAGAGGTCGCCGACGAGGACATCGCGATGCCGGTCCGCCCGAGCGGCGCCGGGCGGACGCTGTTCCTGATGCACCCCTCCGGCGGGGACGTGGTCTGCTACGCCGAGCTGGCCCGCCTGCTCGACGACCGCGTCAACGTCGTCGCACTCACCGATCCGGAGCTGGTCGATGGCAGCGGCGCCGCCGACATCGCCGGAATGGCCGGACGTTTCCTCGACATCGTCCGCCGATCGCAGCCGCACGGCCCGTACCTGCTCGGTGGCTGGTCGATGGGCGGCGACCTCGCGCAGGAAATGGCCCGCCGACTGCACGCACTGGGTGAGCGGACCGAACTGCTGGTGCTGCTCGACTCCAACGACCCGAGCTACATCACGCACATCGCCGGGACCCCGGACGAGGTGGAACTTGCGGTCATCTGGCGTTTCCTGGGCGCGCTGGAAGGATTCGTCGGCGCCGACCTCGGCGCGGGCCCGGACCTGGGCACTTCGGACATCGTCGAGACGATCCGGGAACTCCCGAACGACCGGCGTTGGGACGAGATCGACCGACGGCTGTGTTCGGCCCGGCTGCTCGGACGGCGAGACAGCGCCCGACGGCGGGTCGCGGTCTTCGCCCGGCACCTGCGAGCCCTGGCCGACCACGAACCCGGACGACTGCCCGACGAGACCACCAGAACTCTGCTGATCCGCGCCGATCGCCCGGCACCGCGCAACTCCGGCGTGGGCATGGGCGTCGACGACACCCCACCGGGCCTGGCCGATCTGGGGTGGGGCCGCTACCTCGCCGGGCCGCTGGACGTGATCGGCGTCGACGCCAACCACTACTCGCTGCTGCACCCACCGGCGATGGCGCAGGTGGCCGCGGCGATCAACGAAGCGCTGAAAACGGCGCTGAATCCCCGCTGATCCGAAAAGGACCTCGATGCAACGACGACGCTTCGTCCTCGGCGCGGCCCTGGTGACCGCGCTGGTGGCCGCTGGTTGTGCCGCGAACAGCACGGCGGGCGCAAGCACCGACACGCTGCGCTACGCGGCTGTCGGCGCGCCCGCCGCAGCCAGCAACGATCCGCACGGTGGGCTCGGCAACGAGTCCGACGCCATGCGCTTCGCGCTGCTCTACGACGTCCTCACCGTTCCCGGCACCGACGGCGGTACCCAACCCCGACTGGCCACCTCGTGGACGCCCGACACCAGCCTGACCCGCTGGCAGGTGGCATTGCGACCAGACGCGACCTTCACCGACGGTCGGCCGGTCCGGGCCGCGGACGTGCTGTTCTCGCTGCGCCGGATGCAGGAGAAAGCAGCCGAGAACTACGGCCGGATGGCGATGTTCGACCTCGGCTCATCCGCCGTGGTCGACGATCACACCCTGGCCCTGGTGACGCACAAGCCGTTCGCGGAGGTCGGCAGAGCGCTGGAATCCGCGACATTCGTGGTCCCGGAGGGAAGCATCGACTTCAGCAACCCGGTCGCCGGGTCCGGACCGTTCCGGATGACAGGCGGCGACGCCGCCAACGCCGTGCTGGAGCGCAACGACCACTGGTGGGGGCCGCGCCCACCGTTGCGCCGAATCGAAATCCGCGCGATCGCGGATCCGCAGGCCCGCGCCAACGCGGTCGCCGCCGGACAGGCCGACGTCGCCGGAAGCGTGCACCCAGCGACCACTCGACAGTCCGAACAGGACGGTCTGCAAGTCGTACACCGACCCGCGGTGACCGTTTACCCGGTGGTCATGCGCCTGGACCGGGCGCCGTTCGACGACCCCCGAGTGCGCGAGGCAATCAAGCTCGCGGTGGATCGGAAGCAGTTGGTGGACACGGTCTTCCTCGGCCAGGGCACGGTCGGCAACGACCTGCTCACCCCCGCCGACCCCACCTCGCCAATGTTGCCGCAGCGGCAACGCGACCTCGGCAGGGCACGCCAATTGCTGACCGCGGCAGGACATCCCGACGGCCTGGACCTCACCTTGCGGACCACGACCGCCTACCCGGGCATGGACACCACCGCGACGCTGCTCGCCGACCAGCTCAAGACCGTCGGCATCCGGATCCAGGTGCGGGTGGAACCGCAGGACACCTTCTGGACCCAGGTCTACTCGCAGGCGGACTTCTACGTCAGCTACCTCGGCGGAATCCCATTCCTCGACGTCGCCCGCGTCGCTCTGCTGTCGAACTCGCCGACCAACGAAACCGCGTGGCACCGGCCGGACTGGGACCTCGGCTTCGACGCCGCACTGGCCACCCTGGACGAGGCCGGGCGCAACGCCCGACTGCGCGGTTTGCAACAGCAGGTGCGCGACGAGGGCGGCTACCTGGTGTGGGGTGTCGGTGACGGCCTCGACCTGGCACGTCCGCAGGTGGCGGGGCTGCCGACCGGGCCGGGATTCCAGCGGTTGTTCATCGACCAGGTCCGGGTCAACGCCACGTGATCCCGCTGTTGATCCGCTCGGCCGCACGCGGCGCGCTGTTGCTGTTCGCGGCCGCTGTCCTGGTCTTCGCCGCGACCGAGCTGCTGCCCGGCGATGCGGCGCAGGCCAGAACCCACGGCCGGGCCAGCGACGCGGAGCTGGCCAGGCTGCGCGCGCAGGCCGGTTTGGACGATCCGGCCTGGCAACGCTTCGGTCGCTGGCTGACCGGTCTCCTGCGCGGTGACGCGGGTCGGTCGCTGATCAGCGACCGACCGGTGTCGGTCCTGATCGGTGAACGGCTGCCCGCGACGCTCGCGCTGACCGGCTGCGCGCTGGCGATGGCGGTGCCGCTGATGCTGCTGCTGGCGTGGTGGGCGGGCAGCACACCGCGCCTGCGCGCTCCTGCTACCGGCGCGATCGCGGCCGCCGCCGCGGTACCGCAGGTCGTGGTCGCCGGGGCGCTGGTCGCGGTCTTCTCCGGGCTGCTGCACTGGCTACCGCAGGCTTCGCTGCTCCCCATCGGACAGTCGCCGTGGCGACAACCAGAACTGCTTGTCCTGCCCGCATTGTCGCTGGCGCTTCCGGCAACCGCGTTCGGCGCGGGGCTGCTCGCGGGCGCGGTGGCGGACGCGCAGCGGCTGCCGCACGTCGAGGACGCGGTCCTGCGCGGGGTGCCCCGCTGGCGGATCGCCGCGGGGCATGTCCTCCCCGTCCTGCTCCCGCCCATCCTCCGCGTCCTCGCGGTCATCGGCGGCGGGCTGATCGCCGCCACCACGGTGGTGGAGACGGTGTTCGGCTACAACGGCCTGGGCGAGCTGCTGGTCAGTTCGGTCGCCGGACGCGACGTGCCGACGGTGCAAGCCGTCGCGTTGCTCGGCGCGGCGGTCGTGCTCGCCGGGTTGTGGCTCGCCGACCTCACGCGAGGCGGAACCACATGAGATGGGCGAGCACAGCTGGTTGCCTGGCGATCGCCGTGCCGGGCCTGGCCATCGTCGGCGAACTGATCGCTCCGCACGTCCCGACCGAGATCATCGGCATGCCCTACGCGTCCCCGGGTGGAACCGCACCGCTGGGCACCGACGGGCTCGGCCGTGACGTGTTGTCGCGGGTGCTGGCCGGAGGCCGCAGCCTCGTCCTGATCGCGCTGGTGGCGGCGCTGCTGGCGACGTTCCTCGGCGTGGCGGGCGGATTGCTGGCCGGTTGGACCGACCGCTGGCCATCGCGACTGCTGACCGCGTTGGCCGACGTTCTGCTCGCCACACCCCTGCTGCTGCTCGCGCTGGTGCTGGCCGTGTCCCTGCCCGGCAACGCGGCGGTCGTGACCTCGACCGTCTGCGGTGGCGCACCGCTGACCCTGCGAGTGGTCCGGGACGCAACCCGACTGTCCCGCCGGTCCGGATATGTCGAAGCCGCCCGCGGCCGGGGCGAACGCGGTTCCGCGATCCTCGTCCGGGAGATCCTGCCGTCGCTGACCGGCTTGATCTCGGCCGATCTGGGCATGCGCTTCGTGGTCGCCGTGCAGATCGCCGCCGCGCTGAGCCTGTTCGGCTTCGGCACCCAACCCCCGGCAGCCGACTGGGCGCTGATGATCCGCGAGAACCTGCCGGGCTCGGGCCTCAACGCCGCGTGCATGATCGCTCCGGCCACGGCATTGGCCGTGCTGACGGCCGCAGTCGCTGGTGCGGCCTCGCTGGCTGACGCGAACCCGGGGTCGGCATGATGCGCACCGGTTTGGCGGTCGACGGCATGACCGTGCACGACCGGCGCGGACGTGCGGTCGTCTCCGATGTCTCGCTGCACGCTGATCCCGGCGAAACCATCGCGATCGTCGGTCCGTCCGGAAGCGGGAAGACCACCCTCCTGCACGCATTGCTGGATGCCCTGCCAACAGGACTGCGACGGATCGGCGGCACAGTCCGCTGGGGCGGGCGGATCATCACGCCCGGCCGCGCTGCCCGGCGCTGGCGGTACCGCACGGCGGGCATCGTCGGCCAACACCCCGCCGCGGCGCTGAATCCCTTGCAGCGGGTGCATTCCCTGGTAGCCGAGGGCACCCCGGACGAGCGACTGATCCGGCGAGCGCTCGACGAACTCGGCCTCGACAGCGCGGAGATGTGGCGACGACGCCCGCACCAGCTCTCCGGCGGCCAAGCACAACGAGTGGCCTTGGCCCGTGCCCTCGTACGCGAACCCGCGCTGCTCGTTCTCGACGAACCGACGACCGGGCTGGATCCCGACGCGCTCGATCTCGTCGGGCAGGCGATCGCCAAGCGACGCGGCGACGGGCGTTCGGTCACCCTGCTGGTCTCGCACGATCGGGACTTCGTGACGCGGGTGAGCGATCGCGTCGTCTCCTTCGGGCAGGAACGAACGTTCCGCGCCGGGCGGGCGATCCGGGCGGAAGCGGACATGGCCGTGTTCTCGGCATCCGGCCTGACCATCGCGCAACCGCCGGGCACCGCGCCGCTGGTCCAGGACAGCACCCTCGAACTTCGCCGGAACGAACTCGTCGCCGTGCTCGGGCCGTCCGGATGTGGCAAGAGCACACTGCTGCGTACGCTGGCGGGGCTGCATGCGGCCGACGAGGGCGAACTCCGGTGGCGGGGCAACATCTTCCCGCACCGCGTCGAGGACCGGACCCGACCCCAGCTTCGAGCGGTGCAACTCGTCTCCCAGGATCCCGCCACCACGCTGAACCCCGCGCACCGCGTCGGCACCGCAGTCGCCCGAGCCGCTCGTGTGCTGCGCGGACTTCCTCCTAGCGCAGCTCGGAAACGAACCGACGATCTGCTGCGCCTGGTCGGTCTCGGCGGTGCCGCGCAACGCTTTCCTCGCGAGCTCTCCGGCGGCCAACGGCAGCGCGTCTCCCTGGCGCGGGCGCTCGCCGCCGAACCCGAAGTGCTCCTCGCCGACGAGATCACCTCCGCGCTCGACGCCGCCACCGCGCATGACGTCCTGGATCTCCTGGACCGACTGCGCACCGACGGCCTCGCCGTCCTGCTGGTCACCCACGACCGGTCGATCGCCGACCGCGCTGACCGCACGCTGCGGCTGTACCGGCGTGGCCTGGCCCGCGCCAATCCCGACAGATCGGAGGAAACCCGTGCCTGGTGACGACGAGTCCGCGCTGCGGCGGGCAGCCGAGCACCTCAGCGCCCACCCCTGGATCGCCGCAGCCGACGTGGCGGAGGACGCCATCCGGCTGGTCCCCGCGCGCGACGCGCTCGCCGTGCGGCCGACTCCCGGCGGCTTGCTCGCCGAGCACCTCGCGCAGTGGAGCGAGGTCTACGACTGGACCTACTCCCAAGCCTCGGGGAGGCACGCCGACGACCTGGACCTGTCGGGGTGGCGGGCCTCGGACACCGGCGAGCCGTTCCCGGTGGAACACATGGCGGACTGGCTGCGGCACGCGGTCCAGCTGGTGCTGCGCGGCAAACCCACCTGGGTGCTCGAACTCGGTTGTGGCACAGGCATGCTCATGCACCGGCTGCACCCCGAGGTCGATGGTTATGTGGGGACCGATGTCGCCACCGATGCCGTTCGGGCACTGTCCGCAGCGGCCCCTGCCGGGGCGATGGTCGTGCAAGCGGCCGCGCACGAGGCGCGAAGCGCGGTCGTGCAGCAGGCCATGACCGCTGTCGGATTCCCGCGGGGACGACCGGACTGCGTGCTGCTGAACTCGGTCACGCAGTGCTTTCCCAGCGTCGAGTACCTGCGAGCGGTCGTGCAGGACGCGATCGGGCTCGTCGCACCGGGCGGCACCGTGGTCATCGGCGACGTCCGGCACGCCGGGCTGCTGCACGACCACCACCGGTGGGTCGAGACCGCCACCAATCCCCCGCTCTCGTCCCGCGAGGTCGAACGACGGGTAGCGGAGCGCGCCGATCGCGACGAGGAACTGCTCTTCGACCCGGCACTGCTGGCCGCGCTGGCCGCCGAGTCGGGCCGCGAGACCCGGATGGTCACCTACGCGAAGACCATGCGCGCCGACACCGAACTGACCCGCTACCGCTTCGACGCGGTGCTCCACGTCGAATCCGGCATTCCGGAGACGATTCCGACGGTGATCCGGTGGCCCGACCTTCCTTCCGACAACCGCCTCGCGGCCCTGCGCGCCCACCTCGACGACTCCCCAGTGCGAATCCAGCAGATCCCCAACCGACTCCTCACGCCCGGTACCGGACCAACCGCTGCCGATCTGCACCGCGAAATCGCCGACCTGGGCGCCGTCGTATCGCTGGACCCCGCCGACCCGCGGCTCCTCGAAGTGATCGCACCCGCCGAGGCAGCCGCTCGACCAGTGAAGGCGATTTCCGGTCCTGAACGTGCGCACGAGCCGTTGCACGGGTTCGTGCGCCGCAGGCTGACCGAGCTCGCGCGGCGCGAACTGCGCCGGACGGGTCACGGATCCATTCCGATCACGGTCGCTTTGGGAGAGCCGGATGCACGCTGAATCGGCCCTGCTGGACCAAGTCGCTGAAGCCGCAGCGGCCTCGATCGAAGACGTCGACACCGCCGCACTCCCCGGTTTCATGCGGCAGCTAGACCAAGCCGCGCTGCTGGCGATGGCCCGAACCCTCGGCCGCAACGGGCTGTTCCGGCCGGGGCTCCGCCACCGCTGCGACCAGGTCGCTGACCGGCTGCGCGTCGCACCCCGGCACCGCTGGATCCTCCGCCGCTGGCTCACCGTCCTGCACGACGAAGGACTGCTGCATCGCGACGACGCCACTGGCTTCCTGCACGACCTGCGTGCCGTGCGGCGATCCGAAGTCGCCGACGCGGCGGCGACGGTGCACGAAGCCGCTCGCGGTCTCGGATATCCCGCCGAGATGGCCCGGTTCTTCCTCGCCGCCTTCGACCAACTCCCCCGCCTGCTCCGGGACGAGGTCGCGGTGCAAACGCTGTTGTTCCCCGACAGCGACCTCTCCACCGCCGAAGGCGCCTACCAGGACAACGTCATCAACCGCTACCTCAACGCGGCGGCGATCGAAATGCTGCGCTGGGAGTGCCAGCACACCGCGGCGCCGCTCCGGGTGCTGGAACTCGGTGCCGGAGTCGGCGGAACCACCGCAGCCGTCGTTCCCGCGCTCGCCGACGAGGCGGTGCACTACCTGTTCACCGACGTCTCCCAGTTCTTCCTGGACGCCGGGCGGCGCAGGTTCGGCGACCGGCTCCACTACCGCATCCTCGACATCAACGCCGACGCCCTGGGCCAGCCAGGCTCGGCGGACGTCGTGCTGGCCGCGAACGTCCTGCACAATTCGGTCCACATCGGACACCTGCTGAATCGGCTGCGCGACCTGCTGGCGCCCGGCGGTCTGCTCGTGATGATCGAGTCGTGCCGGGAGCACTACCAGGCCATGACGTCGATGCAGTTCCTGATGTCCTCGCGCGACGGCGGACCGCAGCCCGGCACGAGCGATGTGCGAGCCGGTACCGATCGCGTCTTCCTGACCCGCGACGAATGGCTCGGCGAACTGACCGCGGCCGACTACGCCCCGCTGCTCGACCTGCCCAACCCTGTGCATCCGCTGGCCGCGCTCGGCCAGCACATCTTCGCCGCGCGGACGCGAACCACCACCGACGACAGGAGTAGCCATGAACGCTGAACTCGACATCAGCACCGAGCTGGCCGAGATCTGGGCGGAACTGCTCGGCCTGGCACCGGACGAGGTGCCGCGGGACACCGGTTTTCTCAACCTCGGCGGCGATTCGGTGCTCGCGGTGCGGATGTCCGCTGTGGTCCGCCGAAAGCTCGGCGTGGCCCTCGCGCTGTCCGACGTCCGCGTGGAGATCACCCTCGCCGAGTTGGCCGACCTCATCACGCGACGCAGCGCCGGAGCCGCTGGCGGTCGCGCCCTGCCCGTCGAGGTGGTACGGCGGACCGATCCGGCCGCGCCGTTCCCGTTGCTTCCGTTGCAGCAGGGCTACTTCGTCGGCCAGCAGGACGGTTGGGAACTGTCCTACGACTCCGCGCACCACTACGTCGACATCGGTCTCACCGAGGTCGATGCCGACGAAGCCCCCGAAGCACTCCAGGACGCGCTGCGACGACTGGTGCGGCACCAGCCCACCCTGCGCGCCCGCGTGCTGCCGGACGGACGGCAGCACCTCCTGGCCGCAGACGATGCCGACGCCGTGCCCACGTTGCAGGTGATCGACTTGCGCGACGCGCCCGAGGCGGAAGCCAAGGCGACGGTGGCCGCCATCCGGTCGCAGATGAGCACGAACGGTCCCGATCCCACGTACGGCCCTGGTGTGGAAATGCGGCTGACGCTGCTGCCCGACGATCGCGCCCGACTGCACACGGCAGTCAGCCTGCTCATCATCGACGGCTGGTCGTCGAACGTCTTCTACCGGGACCTGTTCGGCCTGGTGGCGGACTGGAACGCGGTGCTGCCTCCGTTGGAGGTCGACTACGGCGACTACGTCGAGTCGGTGTCCGACCTGTCCGACACCGACGCGTGGGACGCCGACCGCGACTGGTGGTGGGACCGCCTCGACTCGTTCCCGCTGCCGCCCGCCCTACCGTTGGTCGCCGATCCGCGCGAGGTGCGGCCGGACCTGATGGGCACCCGGCAGACCACCGTGGATGTGGAAACCTGGGCGGCCTTCCGGACGCAGTGCACCGCGCACGGCGTGACGCCCTCGGCTGCGATGTTCACCGCTTACGCGATCGTGTTGGCCCGGCAGGCCGGGCACCGCCGCATGCTGCTGAACTCCTTGCAGCTGAACCGCTTGCCGCTGCATCCCGACGTGCACCGGATCGTCGGGGCGTTCGCGTCGACGATGCTGATCCCGGTCGAACTCGCCGCCGACGCCACCTTCGCCGAGCTGGCCGCCGACAGCCAGCGCCAGTTCAGCGAATCGGCGGCGCACAACCTGATCAGCGGCGTCGAAGTGGCCCGCGAACTGGGCCGCCGCCGCGGCACCCACCGACCAGTGGCGCCCATCGTCTTCCAGAGCACCCTCGGCATGGACGCGGCCATGGGCGAACGCGTCCCGGAGACCGCTGGGCCGATGGGGCGGATCGACATGGCCGACCACCACCAGCAACTCCGGACGCCGCAGGTCGCGCTGGAGGTGCGGATGTTCGAGCTGCGCGACGAGATGTTCCTGGTGTTCTCGCTGGTGGACGAGCTGTTCGACACTTCCGTCGTGGACGGGATGTTCCACGAGCTGACCGGCATCGCGCGCACCCTCGCCGAACCGGAGAGCTGGGACGCCTCGGTGGCTCTGCCTTCGGAATTGGACGCACCGGAGCCCGAGCCGGCAGAACACCTGCGGGTCGGTCGGTACGAACGCCAGGACCGCACCGAGGAGTTGGGGCCACCGCGAACTGACCTGGAACGCACGATCGCGGCGGTGTGGGAGGACATGCTCGGGGTCAGCGGAGTGGACCGAGCAGACGATTTCTTCGCGCTCGGCGGCGATTCCCTGCTCGCGGTGCGGGTACTCGGCAAGCTCGCCCGGGAGTCGGGAATCACCGTCGCGGTCCGCGACTTCCTGGACGCCCCAACAATTTCCGGCCTCGCAGCGCTCACCGCACCGGAACGCTGAATGCTCGTGAGTGGTTATGGCCGCTAGAGCGACCATAACCACTCACGACGTCAGCTCTCCGTCAAGGTGGCGCGGAAGAGACCTTGCTCCAGCCATACCGCAGCCCGCACTCCGTCGGCGGCAGCCTGGCTCACCAGAGTCAGGGCGTCCGGCACGGCCGGGACGCGAGCCATGTCACCGGCCGCCGAGACGCCGGGCACCGTAGTGGCCTGCAACTCGTCGACCTGCACAAGACCGTCCTCCAGGATCGCGCAACCCAGGTCTTCCGCGAACGAAGCACGCTGTCGGGTTGGCGCGCGGTGGAAAACGGCCTGCCGCTCCAGCACCGCCCCGTCCGCGAAGTGCAACTGCAGAGCGTCCAGTTCACCGGTCACCTTCGCCAGCGGGTCGGCGCGCACCTCCACGCCGCGCGCGGCTAGCTTGCCGGTCACCTCGTCGGGCAGCTCGTGCGAGCCATGGGTCACCACTACGACGTCGTCGCTGTAGCGATCGGCCAGGTACAGACCGAGCATCACCTGCGGCATGTCGCGGCCGAGAACCGCCAACGTTTTGCCGGTGGCTTCCCAGCCGTGGCAGAAGGGGCAGTGGAAGATGCTGCGGCCGAAGCGCTCCGGCACGCCTGGGATGTCGTACGGCTCGTCGACCTGCCCGGTCGCCAGGATCAGTCGACGCGCGTGCTCCCGGCTGCCGTCGGCGAATTCCACGGTGAAGTCGTCGATGCCGCCGGAGACCGCGGTGACCTGCTCGGATCGCAGTTCGACGCCGGGGTAGGCGGTCAGCTCGGCACGTCCCAGCGCCAGCAGCTCGTGCGGCGAGAAACCGTCCCGGCTGAGGTACATGTGCATCTCGTCCGCCGGTGCGTTGCGCACCTGGCCACCGTCAGCCACCAACACGCGGCGGCGCTGGCGCCCGAGCACCAGAGCTGCGCTGAGCCCAGCGGGCCCACCGCCGATCACGATCACGTCGAACACGCTGACTCCCTCTGGTCGGAACTAATGGAAACGATTATCGTTGCTATGACCATCCCGCGAAAGGGGTCCGATGGCGGATCAGCTCATCGCCGCACTCGGCGGCTACGGCGCGGTCGGCTCCACGGCCGTCCGTCGACTCGCCGAGCAGGGCTGCACCCACATCCGCGTGGGCGGACGCAACCCGGCCCGGGGCCTCGCCCTGCGCAGCGAGATCCCGAACCTTGAAGTGTCCTATGTAGACATCGACAACCCGGTAAGCCTCAAGGAGTTCTGCTCCGGCGCGGACCTCGTCCTCAACTGCGCCGGACCCTCTTACCGGATCCTCGACGCGGTCGCCCGAGCGGCCTCCGCGGCGGGCGCGCACTACGTTGACGTGGCCGGAGACGTGCCCGCCCGCCGCGCACTGGGCACGACGACGTTCACGGATCGAGCGGCGGTCTTCTCGGCGGGCCTCATGCCAGGTCTGACCGGGCTGCTCCCCCGGCTCGTCGCCACAGCCGGGGACCGGGTGGAAATCCATGTCGGGGGCGCGGTGCGCGTGACACCGGCCTCGGCAGCGGACATCCTCCTCGCCAACGGGCCGGATTTCGGGGAGTCGCTGGCCGCGTGGCGCGGCGGCACCGTGATTCCACGCGCCCTGACGCCGCTGCGCCGCGTCGAACTGCCCGGCTTCCCCGAGCCCGTCGACGCGATGCCGTTCCTGCCAACGGAAAGCACCCGGTTGGCAGCCGAGCTCGATCTGGCGGAGCTGCGGTTCTACACCGTCTACGCCTCCGAGGCCATCCCGAGCGCCCTGGCGATGGCATGGGCGGACGACCCGGAGTTCCAAGCCGACCACGTCAAACCGCTGATCCGAGCGGCCACGTCAGACCTGCGCGGCCGCGACCCGTACTACTCGCTCACCGCCCACGTTCTCACCGACACCGGACAGCCGTCCTCAGTGGCCCTGCACACGGCGGACCCGTACCAGCTCAGCGGAGTGGTGGCGGCGCTGACAGCGGTGGCCGCACTCAGCGGAAAGATCCGCCCAGGGGTGCATTTCGCGGACGAGGTGCTGGACCCCCGGAGCACTGCGGACGCCCTCCGCCACGATCCGCTCGTCCAAGCGCTCACCATCCATGCTGCGACCGGCAGTTCCGCCGACCACATCGCCCACCATGAAATCAACAACGGCAATCGTTGTGGATAGTGTTCGACGAGGGACTGGATGACTCGACAACCACGCCGAAGGACGAAGAAGAACTCCGACACCGGCTTCACCGTCATCCTTTGCGACAGCTGCGGGAACAACGGCCAACTACCGATCCTCGGCGCCCTGCGGGACACGATCCGCCGCTGTCCCAACGCAGTACTCGTACGGGCGCACTGCCCCCTCGGGCGTTTGTGGTGCCACGTCGAGATAACGTCCACACCACGAACGGGTGGACACCTCGTACTGGTGCAGCGGTGCACCGGTACCCGCGAGCCGGTGGGCGCCGTTATGCCAGTAGGACCGGTGCGCACCACCGAAGACCTCACCGCACTGACGCGTTGGCTGGAAACCACACCAGTGAGCATCGACGAACTCCCCCGACGCCTGCACTGGTTCCACCACCACCGACGGCAGGCCACCCGGAACTAGCGCGCGGAAAGGACGAATCCGGGGCTGACGACCAGGGGCAGGACCGCGCCTGCCCCTGGTCCGTTCACTTCAGGCCCTCGGCCCCGCCGAGCGCGGCGACCTGGGCGTCCATCCACTGCACGTAACTCTGTCCGGCTGGCAGGGTTTCAGTCATCGAGACCACCGGAATGCCGGTTTGCTCGGCGTGCACGCGCAGTTGCGCGGTCACCGGGGATTCGGTCTGCGGGTTGAACACCAGGGCGGTGGCCCGTCTCGTGTCGAGGGCGTCCTGGATTTCCGCGATCGCTGCGGCTGGCGGGTCGTTCTCGGCCTCGACCGCATCGACGAAGCTGTCCGGGGTGATGTCGTTGAGGCCGGACTCCTCGATCAGGTAGAAGGCGACCGGCTCGGTCGCGACCACCTCCGCGCCCTGGCGGGCCGCGGCGATCTGCCGGGCCCGGTCGTCCAACTGCCCTACCTGGACTTGGAAGCGCTCCGCGTTCGCGGCGAATTCCGAGGCTTTCGCGGGTTGCAGCCTGCCCAGCTCGGTCGCGACCCGCTCGGCCACCGAATCAACGGCGTGGAAGTCGTACCAGAAGTGTTCGTTGATCGAGTGGTCGTGGGAGTGGCCGTGCCCTTCCTCGGCCTCGGGTGCGGGCGATGGCGGGGTGCGGCCGAACGCGGCGGCTTCGACGGTCGGCGCCTCCCTCGGCTCGGCCGCCAGGATCTTCTCGACGAACCCGTCGTACCCAGCTCCGTTGAACACCACGAGATCGGCGTTGGCGACCTTGGCGGCGTCCTCCGGGACGCTTTCGTAGGCGTGCGGGTTGACGATCGGATTGCTGATCAGCGGCTGCACGTCGACCGCACTCCCGCCGACCTCGGCCACCACGCTCGCCCAGACGTTGGTGGACGTCACCACGGTGATCGTGTCGTCGTCGGCACCGGGTTGTGCGCGGACCGGGCCGCATCCGGCCAGCGCCAGCGCGGCCGCGCTGAGGCTCGCGGCCGTCGCGACGACCTTTGACCGGCGATCTTCGCGGAATGTCATGGCATTGCTCCTCTGGAAACCCAAATCGACGGACCTTGACCCCCGTGAGCATAATCGACAATGATTGTCGTTATCATCTAGGCTTGAGAGGGTTCCGACAGCTGCGAGGTGCGATGAACGAAGCGTTGAGCCGACTGCTCGGTCGGTCGAACCGGCCTGATCTCGACCGCGCCGAACGCGCGGGCGAGATCGCGGAACTGGTGCGGGTCACCCTCGGACTGCCCGAGAACTCGACCGTGACGGTCCAGGAACTCGCCTGCGCCGAGCCCGGCTGCCCGCCGATGGAGACGAAGATCGCCGTGCTCGACCAGACCGCGAGGCGCTGGACCCTGCACGCGCAGCTGTCCGAAGTGGACGACGAGGCCGTCCGCAAGGCCCTGACCACCCAACCTGAAGGGGAGAACGCATCGCGATGACCGACAACTCCGACGACCGCGTACCGGTCACCGTGCTGACCGGGTTCCTGGGTTCCGGCAAGACCACGCTGCTCAACCGGATTCTCACCGAGAACCACGGCATGCGCATCGCCGTGATCGAGAACGAGTTCGGCGAGGTCGGCATCGACGACGGCCTGGTGCTCGACGCCGAAGAAGAAGTCTTCGAGATGAACAACGGCTGCATCTGCTGCACCGTGCGCGGTGATCTCATCCGCATCCTCGGCGCGCTGCTCAAACGCAAGGACCGCTTCGACGCGATCCTCATCGAGACCACCGGCCTGGCTGATCCCGCCCCCGTCGCGCAGACCTTCTTCGTCGACGACGCGCTGCGCACCCAACTGCGCCTGGACGCGATCGTGACGGTGGTCGACGCCAAGCACATCGTCCAACACCTCGACGATCACAAGCCCGAAGGCACCGAGAACGAGGCCGTCGAACAGCTCGCCTTCGCGGACCGCGTCGTGCTGAACAAGACCGACCTCGTCGACGCGGCCGAGATCGAGGAAGTCCAGCGGCGGATCCACGACATCAACGCCGGAGTGCGCATCCTACCCGCCCAGCACGCCGACGTCGACCTCGCCGAAGTGCTGGGGGTGCACGCCTTCGACCTCGACCAGGTGCTCGCCGACGAGCCGGAGTTCCTCGACGACACCGACCACCAGCACGACCTCACGGTGACCAGCGTCGGCATCGCGGCCGATGGGGTGGTCAACGTCGAGAAGCTCAACGAATGGCTGGGCGTGCTGCTCGGCGAGCGCGGGACGGATCTGTTCCGCAGCAAGGGAATCCTCAACCTCGCCGGAACCGACCAGCGCTACGTCTTCCAAGGCGTGCACATGCTCCACGATGGCGATCTCGGTGCGCCGTGGCGGGACGGCGAGCCTCGGCGGAACCGGATGGTGTTCATCGGCCGCAACCTCGACCGCGAACAGTTGGAGAAGGAGTTCCGGGCGTGCTTGGAACCGGTACCCGCGGGGGCGTCCGCGTGACCACGCTCGTGAACAACTCGGTACTGCTGCCCCGCTGGCAGGTCGACGTGGGCGAACCCGTCATCGCCCTCGATGCGTTGCCCAGCGGGCGCGGCGCCCCGGATGCTCTGGTGGCCGGTGGCTCCGAAGGTGCGCTGCGGGTCTTCGACCCCGACGGCGCACCGCGGTACGAGCGGGATCTCGATGACGCCCTGCTCACCGTCACCGCCAGCCCGGACGGAACCCGGATCGCCGCGCTGGGCATGGGCAGTCGACGACTGTGGGGCGCCACCGACGGCGAGGCCCTGCACAGCGAGGGCACCGAGTGGTCGGCTTCGGCCGCGTGGGACGCGAAATCCCAGTCACTGGCGGTCGCCGACGGCAGACGAGTGCGGGTCCTGGACCGGGACGGCAGGACCCGCTGGAGCTCCGAGCAGATGACCAGCACCGTGACCAACGTGCTGTGGCCCCGTGGGCGCCTCCGCGTCGCGGCGTCGTCCTACCGGGGCGTGACGATCTTCGAGCCGGACACCGATCGGATCACCAACACCCTGGAGGCACCGGGAGCGATCTCCGGGCTGACCGCCGCGCCGAACGGCAGGTGGGTGGTCGGCGGCAGCCAAGACGCGACCCTGCACGGCTGGAAGGTCACCGACGGCTCGGACTTCCAGATGTCGGGCTTCCCCGCCACCGTGTCCCACCTGGCTTTCGAAGCCGGTGGGCGGTGGATGGCCTGCGAGTCCGCCGAAGTCCTCACCTGCTGGGACTTCTCCGGCGCTGGACCGACCGGCCGGGCCGGGGTCGTGCTGACCGGACACGAGTCCGCGGTCGCCGCGTTCGCCTGGGCACCGGGCCACCGCCAGACGCTCATCAGCGGTGACCGCACCGGTACCGTGCTGGTGTGGCGGATCGCCGCCAACACCAAGCCCGGCGACGAACTCCGCCCCGTCGGCGGGCTCCGCGACGACGACCCGGTCACCGCGATCTCCACCGGCCGCAGCCGCACCACGCCAACCGTCTACATCGGACGACGAACCGGCCGCATCGACGCCCTGACCGTCACCTGAACCACCAGACCCCCGCGAAAGCAGAAGCAAGCTTCATCGTTCGACTCGACTCGCCCGCGCAAACCTCCGGAATCCGGCACTCGTCGGGGGAAGCGCTGGTCCGTCCTGGTGGCATGACGCGCGAGTGCTTGATGTTGAAGATGACAACCAGTACCAGTAGAGGTGAGTGGCGTTCGCACCGGCTGACGTCACCACGCCCGGAGTTGGAGGTTCCCGTGTCCCTGGACGTTTCCGCCGACCTGCTCGACCGCGCGGAGCGCGGTGCGATCACCGATGCCGAGTTCATCGCCTGCGTGCGCGAATCGTTGCCCTACGCCTGGATGGTGATCAGTTCCGTGGTTACCGACCTGGACAGCGGCACGGCCGAATTCGCCGACAACACCACGCCTCCGCCCAGCGAGGCCGATCGCGGGCAACTGTTGCGCGCACTGGCTTCGGACGCGATCCGAGGCGGCTTGGAACGCCACTTCGGCGTCAAGCTGTCCTTCCAGAACTGCCACCGGGTTGCCGCCTTCCGGCCGTCCGCGGTCGACAGCGACACCTACCGGGAGTTCATCTCGGTCCGCGGCCAATTGCTGAACCAAAGCCCCGAACTCCGGGACTGCTGAGCCGCTACGTCCTGCTGGGCGAGGGTCGGGGGGGGGGGGGGGGGGGGGGGCCCCCCCGGGGGGCGCCCCCCCCCCCCCCGGGGGCGCCCCCCCCCCCCCCGGGGGGGGGGGCCCCCCCCCCGCGCCGGGGGCGGGGGGGGGGGGGCGGGGGGGG
>NZ_JALBWV010000026.1 GCF_022678645.1 Saccharopolyspora soli
GTACGGTGGTCGCCGGGGTGCGCGGGCGCGGTCGGCCGCCAGGCCACAGGCGCAAGCCAGCGCGGGTCCCCGGCGGGGGGGCCCCGGGGGGGGGGGGGGGGGGGGGGGGGGGGCCGGGGGGGGGGGGGGGCCCCCCCCCCCCCCCCCCCCCCCCCGGACCGACCGCAGCCAGCACTGGGGAACTTCCAGGTTCGGCCGGGCTCGATGCCGGTCGTGGACGCGGATGAAGCCGTGCGGCTCGCCCGCGAGGGCGCCCTGCTGGATGCCCGCGCACCGGAACGCTATCGGGGTGACGTCGAACCGATGGATCCGCGGGCCGGGCACATTCCGGGGGCGCTGAACGCGCCGTTCGCCGCGCACGTCGCGGAGTCCGGCCGGTGGCGCTCCGCGGCGGAGCTGGCCAAGCACTTCGCCGACCTCGGAGTCGAGGGCACCGGTCCGGTCGGGGCGTACTGCGGCTCGGGCGTGACCGCCTGCTCGGTCGTGCTCGCGCTGGAACACGCGGGTGTGACCGACCCGTCGCGACCGGCGGTGTTGTACGCGGGGTCGTGGTCGAACTGGTCGGCTGATCCGAACCGACCGGCCGCGACCGGATCGGAGGCCGGATGAACGATCTGAGTGCGCCCGCCCTGTGGGCGATCGCACTGTGTTGGTTGCCACAGGCCGGGTAGCGTCCCAGGGCATGGGTTCTCAGTGCGCGGTGGTGTGGGACGAGTCGGTGCTCGACTACGACCTGGGTGGACACCACCCTCTGCATCCGATCCGGCTGGAGCTGACCATGCGGTTGGCCCGCTCGTTAGGTGTCCTCGACGGCGTCGAGATGATCAAGCCCGAACCGGCCTCCGACGAGGACTTGGAGCGGGTGCACAAGCCCGAGTACCTCGCGGCGGTGCGCGAAGCGCCGCTGGCGGGCTGGGAGATCGGCCACGGCTTGGGCACCGGCGACAATCCGATCTTCGACGGAATGCACGACGCGGCGGCGTTGATCGCGGGCGCTTCGATCCGGGCGGCCGAGCAGATCGTGTCCGGCAAGGCCGACCGGGCGGTCAACATCGCGGGTGGGCTGCACCACGCGATGGCGGACTACGCGTCGGGGTTCTGCATCTACAACGACTGCTCGGTGGCCATCGCCTGGATGCTGGAGCAGGGCGTGGAGCGCATCGCCTACCTCGACATCGACGTGCACCACGGGGATGGCGTGCAGGCAGCGTTCTACGACGACCCGCGCGTGCTGACCATCTCGCTGCACCAGCACCCGCTCACGCTTTGGCCGGGCACCGGGTTCTCCACCGAGACCGGCTCGGGCGCGGCCGACGGCACCGCGGTCAACATCCCGCTGCCGCCGGGGACCGGCGACGCCGACTGGCGACGCGCGTTCCACGCGGTGGTGCCGTCGGTGCTGGAGGCGTTCCAGCCGCAGGTGTTGGTGACGCAGTGCGGCGCCGACGCGCATCGGGAGGATCCGCTCGCGGAACTGTCGGTGACCGTCGACGGGCAGCGCGCGACCTACCAGAACCTGCGGGAGTTGGCCGAGAACTACGCGGGTGGCAAGTGGCTGGCGCTGGGCGGCGGTGGCTACTCGCTGTTCCGCGTGGTGCCGCGTGCCTGGACGCACCTCTTGGCGACGCTGCTGAACCGCGACCTCGAACCGGGGGCGACCATCCCCGGTGACTGGATGGCGCACGCGGTGCGGGTCGCGCACAACGTGCCGCTGCCGACTTCGATGACCGACGGGGCCGACCCGGCGTTCCAGCCGTGGACGGGTGTCACCACGTCCGCGGTGGACACCGCGATTCGCGACACCCGGCACGCGGTGTTCCCGTTGCACGGTCTCGATCCGGCCGACAGCCGCGACTGAGGAGTCCGAAGTGGACGGACTGGTGCGGGGCGAGGGGAAGGTCCGCCCGGCGGTGGATTACCCCCGCCCGTGGGAAGCCGACGTGGTGCTCTCCGACGGCGGCACCATGCACCTGCGGCCGATCACCGCCGCGGACGCCGAGAAACTGGTCGCCTTCCACGGGCGGCTCAGCGATCGGACCCGGTACTACCGCTACTTCGGCCCGTACCCGCGGATGCCGCAGCGCGATGTGGAGCGGTTCACCCGCGTCGATTACGTGAACCGGGTGGCGCTGGTCGCGTTGCTGGGCGACGACATCGTGGCGGTGGGCCGCTACGACCGGCTGGGCGAGCAGAAATCGGCCGAGGTCGCGTTCGTGGTGGAGGACCAGCACCAGGGGCGCGGCGTGGGCTCGATCCTGCTGGAGCACCTGGCCGCGGCGGCGCGGGAACGCGGACTGCGGCGTTTCGTGGCGGAGGTACTGGCCGAGAACTCGACGATGGTGCGGGTGTTCCGGGACGCCGGTTACCAGGTGAGCCGCGCCATGGAAGAGGGCGTGGTGCACCTGGAGTTCGACATCGACCCGACCGAGGAGTCGGTGGCGGTGGCGCGCGCCCGCGAGCAGGCCGCCGAGGCCCGCAGCGTGCACAACCTGCTGCGACCGCGGTCGGTCGCGGTGATCGGTGCGTCCACCGATCACCGCAAGATCGGGCACGCGGTGCTGACCAACCTGCTCACCGCGGACTTCGCCGGACCGGTCTACCCGGTGAACCCGGAGCACCGCTCGGTCCGCGGGGTGCGCGCCTACGCCTCCGTGCTCGACATCCCCGACGAAGTTGACCTGGCGGTGGTGGCGATCCCGGCCGCCAGCGTGACCGGAGTGCTCGACGACTGCCTGGCCAAGGGGGTGAAGACCCTGGTCATCGTCAGCTCCGGGTTCAGCGAGATCGGTCCGGAGGGCCGTGCGGTGGAACGCGAGATGGTGCGGGCCGCGCGTGCCCACGGCATGCGGGTGGTCGGCCCCAACGCGCTGGGCGTGGTCAACACCGATCCGGAGTTCAGGTTGAACGCGAGCCTGGCGCCGCAGTTGCCCGGTCGGGGCCGCACCGGCTTCTTCTGCCAGTCCGGCGCGCTCGGGGTGGCGATCCTGGCCACTGCCACCGAGCGTGGGTTGGGATTGTCGACGTTCGTCTCAGCGGGCAACCGCGCCGATGTGTCCGGCAACGACCTGTTGCAGTACTGGCAGACCGACCCGGCCACCGATGTCGTGCTGCTCTACCTGGAGTCCTTCGGCAATCCGCGCAAGTTCGGGCGGCTGGCGCGCCGGTTGGCCCGCAGCAAGCCGATCGTGGCGGTGAAGTCGGGCCGCAACGCGGTGCGCCCCGGCCTGGCCGCCACCTCGGCGCAGATCGACGAGACCAGCGTGCAGGCGTTGTTCGAGCAGTCCGGCGTCATCCGGGTCGAGTCGGTGGCGCAGCTTTTCGATACCGCTCTGCTGCTGGCGCACCAGCCGTTGCCGCGGGGCGATCGGGTCGCGATCGTGGGCAATTCCGCCGCCTTGGGCATGATTGCCGCGGATGTGGCGCAGGCGCAGCAGTTGCAGCTGGCAGGCGATCCGGTCGATGTGGGTGCGTCGGCTGGGCCGGACGAATTCGCTGCGGCGGTCCGCGACGCCGCCCTGCGCGAGGACGTTGACGCGCTGGTGACGGTATTCGCGCCGCCGGTAGCGGTGCCCGGCACCGCGTACGCGCGCGCCCTGCGCGAGGCATTGCAGGAGGGCGACGTCGCTCGCTCCAAGCCGGTGGTGACCACGTTCCTGGCCGCCGAAGGTGTGCCCGACGAGCTCGCTGTGCCGGGGCCGGACGGCACGGCTGGCAAAGGATCGGTGCCCTCCTACCCGAGTCCGGAGCGGTCGGTGTTGGCGCTCGCGCGAGTCACCCGGTACGCGAAGTGGCGCGCCGCGCCGCAGGGGCATTTCGTGCGGCCAGCGGAGATCGACGAGGACCGGGCACGTTCGCTGGTCGACGGCTGGCTGGCCGCGGGCGTCACCGAGCTCAGCGACGATCGGGCGGTGCGGTTGCTCGGCTGCTACGGCATCGACGTGGTGCCGTTCCGGCTGGCCACCGGGTCGGCCGCGGCGGTCGCTGCGGCCGAGGAGTTGGGCTATCCGGTTGTGCTGAAGTCGGTGAGCGATCAGCTGCGGCACCGTACGGACCTGGTGGGTGTCCGCCTCGACCTGGGCAGTGCCGAGGCCGTGCGGTCCGCGTACGCGGATGTGCGCGAGGTGTCCGGGCTCGACGAGGTGTACGTGCAGCGGATGGCGACTCGGGGCACTTCCTGCGTCATCGATCTGCTCGACGACCCGTCGTTCGGCACGCTGGTCTCGTTCGGGCTGTCCGGAGTGGCCAGCGAACTGCTGGGCGACAAGGCGTATCGCGCACTCCCGCTGTCCGATGTGGACGTTTCCGCGCTGGTGCGCGAGCCGCGGGCCGCGCCGCTGCTGGCCGGGTACCGGGGCGCCGAACCGGCCGATCTCGCGGCGTTGGAGGACTTGGTGCTGCGCGTCGCGACGCTGGCCGAGGATCTGCCGGAGGTGCGCGACCTGGCGCTGCAACCGGTGCTCGCCTCCCCGGCAGGAGTCCTGGTGGCCGGGGCCACGATGGCGATCAGAGCGTCGCCTGCGGCGCTGGACGCCGGGCCGCGTCGGCTCAGCTGATCCGCTGTTCGAAACTGGTCGGTTCCGTTAATCTTTGCGGCGTGGACGAGGAAACCGCCGAGAACATCTCCGAGCCCAGCGCCTCAGCCGGGCCAGCCCCGGCTTCCGTCGTGCTCGGGCTGGTCCCGGCCGACGCCCATCGACTCAAGGTGCGCGCCGCGCGGCAGGACGATCCCAGCAGCCCGGTGGTCGTCCTGCTCCCGGCCATGGGTGTGCCAGCCAGGTACTACCGGCCGTTCGTCGCCGACCTGCACAGCCAGGGCCTCACGGTGGTGACCTTCGACCTGCGCGGTCAGGGCGAGAGCCAGCCTCCGGCGGCTCGTGGCGTGCGGTTCGGTTACCTGAGCCTGATCGACGACCTGGATGCCGTTGTCGACCTGGTCGAGGCGGTGTTCCCGCAAGCACCGCGGTTCGTGCTGGGGCACAGCCTGGGCGGTCAGATCGCGCTCCTGCACGCGGCGCGTCGCCCTGGCCGGGCGCATGGGGTGGCGCTGGTGGCATCCGGCTCGGTGTGGTTCCGGAGCTTCCCCGGCATGTACAAGATCCGCACGCTGCTCGGATCCCAGCTGGTCGCGGTGCTCGCCACGCTGCTCGGCTACTGGCCCGGCCAGCGGTTCGGCTTCGGTGGCCGCCAAGCAGTCGATCTGATGCAGGACTGGGCCAGGCAGTCCCGCACCGGCCGGTACCAGCTGAACGGCTCCACGACCGATTACGAGGCGGCATTGCGAGACGTGCGGCAGCCGCTGTTGACGATCAGCGTCGCGGGCGACCGGCTGGCCCCGCAGTCCGCAGTGGACCATCTGGCGGGCAAGGTCGAGCGAGCACCGCGCACTGCCAAGCACTACACGCGGGCGGCTTCAGGAGCGACCGACCTTGGCCACTTCAGCTGGGTGCGCAACGGTGGCGAACTGTCCCGCTGGGTCCGGGACTGGATCGCCGCCGTTGCCGACACCTCGGTGCGGACGTAGCGCAGCTCAGCAGACCGAGTCGGTCGGCTTGGGGACGTCGAGGCCGAACATCGGCCGCAGCTTCAGACCGACCCAGGTGCCGACGAGGGCGAGCAGGCCCCACGCCCAGCCGTGCAGGGAGAACGAGGCGATTCCCGAGAAGTAGGCGCCGATGTTGCAGCCGTACGCCAGCCGTGCTCCGTAACCCATCAGCAGCCCGCCGATCACTGCTGCCAACACGACCTTCACCGGCAGGCGCTTGGCCAGCACGAAAGCACCGGACGCGGCCGATGCCACCAACGCGCCGACGATGATTCCGAAGTCCAGTACCGAGGTCGAGTCGGCCAGCACCGGACTCGTCAGGGCGGCGGCCCGCTCGCCCTGCCAGTACGGCCAGCTCGCCACATCGACCCCGACGGCTTGCAGCGCCTTCGAACCCCACAGCACGAACGCCGATGTGATGCCCCAGGGAGTGCCGCGAGTGAGCAGCACCACGGCGTTCAACACCGCCAGCGCGATCGCGCCGACCCACAGCGGCCACGCACCGCGCAGGATCCGCCACAACCCGCGTGATGTTGGTGGCCGACCGGCGGGGGGAGCGTTGTGCCGCCGGGCCCATCGCGTCGCGACGAGGCCGATCGCGCCCAGCACGGCGAGCTGCACGACCAACGCGCCGAAGTAGCCGAGGCCGGTGTCCTCGGCCAGGGAGAAGGAACCGAGCGTGATGGCGTCCGAAGTCCACAGTGGAAGGTGCAGGGCGCCCAGCACCGATCCGCAGATGAAGAAGAAGAGCGTCACCACCATCAGGGTGTTCCCGCCGCCGACGGCGAACAGGGTGCCCGATGCGCAGGCGCCACCGAGCTGCATGCCGATGCCGAACAGGACCGCGCCGACGACCAGCCCGAGCCCGAGCGGTTCCACGTTTCCTTCCGGCTGCGCGCCGAAGAACGTCACGCCGCCAGCCAGGATCGGGGCGAACAGGATTGACGCGGTGCCGAGCATCAGCAGGTGAGCCCGCAGTCCCGAGGTCTGTCCTACCGAGACGAGTTGCCGCCAGGCTGAGGTGAATCCGAAGCGGGAGTGGAACAACGTCAGCCCGAGCGCCAGGCCGAGCGCGGCCAGCACGGCCGATTTCACCCCGACCACGACGGCTGCGGCGATCACGAGCGCTACGGCCGCGATCAAGCCGACGACCAGCGAAACCCACTGCGGCTTGCCCTGTGGTGCTTCCGGGGGCGCAGCAACTGGTGGGGCAGATGTGGCGGTGGTGGACATTTCTCCCTCCCAGGCGTGAATCGGATCGCGTTGACGAAACCACGCGCGACTCATCGAGCACCAGCAGTTCCGAAATGTGGGAAAGGTGTGTACTGATCCGTTGCGGTTTTCACGCAACCGCGCCCAGCGCCCGATCCGTCTAGAGGGCATGAGACGCCTACAAACCACAGTGGGCGCAGGGGTTCTGCTCATAGCGTTGGCAGCCTGCGCGCAACAGCCATCCAACGAGGTGGGCTTCGGAGGTCAGCCACCGGCGCCTCCGCCGGGCCCAGTGCAACAAGTGCCGGTGCAACCGAAACCGGAGCAGGAACGTACCCCGGTCGCGGAAAGCGCGATCGATGCGACGTTACTGCCCAAGGGTTATCCGAAGAAGGTCTGGACCCAGGACAACGGAATGGTCGTCGTGGCCACCGGCCAGGAAGGTGGCTGCAGCAAGGTGCACGCCGAACTCACCGAGCAGGCCGCCGACCACATCAAGATCGTGTTCGTCGAGGAAACTCCGGAACCGCCGGGGATCTGCACGATGGACCTGCGCTACCCGCCGCTGGCGGTGCAGCTCAACGCGCCGCTGGATGCCCGCAAGGTCGTGCTGGAACAAAGAGACGTGAAGATCCCTCGGTAACAGCAGAGGGTGCGCGGATTGCCAGATCCGGCCTGCCACCGCGAGTTCGCGCTCGGAAATCGGTAACAGCCGCGTTCCGCCACGCACGCAACTCTCGTGTTGCGGCTTCTCAGAAGTCGTCCTCATGGCTACAGCCCCGACGCAATGCATCGGAGGAGCCGGGGATATAGAAATCGAGGCAACGTCTGAGATTCCGCTACCGGATCAATTCGCCAAACGAGATCCGCGACAGGCGATGGCATACATGATGTCGGGGATCCCGGAACGAGACGGCGTCTGAGGTTCCGCCACCCGCACCGCTACGCAAAACGAGTCAAATAAGGAAACAAAGGCTATACCGCGAACACCGTGTCTACCGCAGGAGGTGGGGCTCCTGCGGTAGACACGGCATTTCAGCGGCCGAAGGAGATTTGCAGGGTCGGCTTGGTGGAGTTGGCGAAGAAGTCGTTGCCCTTGTCGTCGACCACCACGAAGGCGGGGAAGTCCTCGACCTCGATGCGCCACACCGCTTCCATGCCGAGTTCGGGGTACTCCAGCACGTCGACCTTGCGGATGCAGTCCTGAGCCAGCCGAGCGGCGGGCCCGCCGATGGAACCGAGGTAGAAGCCGCCGTGGGTGTGGCAGGACTCGGTCACCTTGGCCGAGCGGTTGCCCTTGGCCAGCATCACCAGGGAGCCACCGGCGGCCTGGAACTGCTCGACGTAGGCGTCCATGCGACCCGCGGTGGTGGGGCCGAACGAACCGGAGGCGTAGCCCTCCGGGGTCTTGGCCGGGCCCGCGTAGTACACCGGGTGGTCGCGCAGGTAGTCGGGCATCGGTTCACCGGCGTCCAGCCGCTCGGCGATCTTGGCGTGCGCGATGTCGCGCGCCACCACCAGCGGCCCGGTCAGCGACACCCGAGTCTTGACCGGCAGCTTGGACAGCTCCGCGCGGATCTCCGCCATCGGCCGGTTCAGGTCGATCTGGACGACCTCGTCGGAGAGCTGCTCGTCGACCACGTCCGGCAGGTAGCGGGCCGGGTCGCGCTCCAGCTGCTCCAGGAACACGCCTTCCGGGGTGATCTTCGCCTTGGCCTGGCGGTCCGCCGAGCAAGACACCGCGACACCGACCGGCAGCGACGCGCCGTGCCGGGGCAGCCGGATCACCCGGACGTCGTGGCAGAAGTACTTGCCGCCGAACTGGGCGCCGATGCCGAACTGCCGTGTCATCTCCAGCACCTGCTGTTCCATCTCGACGTCGCGCAGCGCGTGCCCGGCGGCCGAGCCGGTGCGCGGGAGCTCGTCGAGGTAGCGGGCGGAGGCCAGTTTGGCGACCTTGAGGTTGAACTCGGCGGACATGCCGCCGACCACGATGGCCAGGTGGTATGGCGGGCACGCGGCGGTGCCCAGCGAGCGCAGCTTCTCCTCCAGGAACCGGCCCAGCCGCGTCGGGTTCAGCAGCGCCTTGGTCTCCTGGTACAGGAACGTCTTGTTCGCGCTGCCGCCGCCCTTGGCCAGGAACAGGAGCTCGTAGTTCGGGTCGGTGCCGTGCTTGTGGAACAGCTCGATCTGCGCGGGCAGGTTGCTGCCGGTGTTGCGCTCGTCCCAGAAGTTCAGCGGCGCCATCTGCGAGTACCGCAGGTTGAGGTCCTGGTAGGCGTCGAAGATGCCGCGGGCCAGCGCTTCTTCGTCGTTACCGCCGGTGAGCACGGTTTCGGTGCGCTTGCCGATGACGATCGCGGTGCCGGTGTCCTGGCACATCGGCAGCACCCCGCCCGCGGCCACGCAGGCGTTGCGCAGCAGGTCGGTCGCCACGAACCGATCGTTCGCGCTGGCCTCGGGGTCGTCGACGATCGCGCGCAGCTGCGCCAGGTGCGACGGGCGCAGCAGGTGCTGGATGTCCTTGATCGCCTCGGTGGCCAGGGCGGTGAGCGTCGTCGGCTCGACTTCGAGGAATCGCCGCCCGGCCGCCTCGACGACCCGGACGCCTTCTTCGGTCACCAGGCGGTAGTCGGTGTCGTCGGGGCCGAGGGGGAGCACCTCGGTGAAATCGAAGGTGGTGGTCACGTCGCGGCTCCTTTGCGCGCGTTCGGGTTACGCGATGACCCATAAAACCGCGTGTTGGATCAGTGCGTCCACGGGGGTGGCCCAGGTGTGACCGATCGCCAACCTGGATCCCGCCCAACGGAGCCTTGGCAGCTCGGGACCGCAGCTGCGAGGCTGGCGGCCGGACTTGTCATCGCACCTCAGCAGTGGTGCCCGAGTCGCGGAGGTCGTCTTGCCGACAACGGATCCGATCGATGTGCTGGTGAACCTGCGCGACCTGGGCGGGCAACCCACCGGCAACGGTGTGGTGACGAGAGCGGGCGTGGTGTACCGCAGTGATGCTCCGCACATCGACGACCGGGCGCCGGAGCACCTGCCCGGATGGCCGCCGAAAGTCGTAGTGGATCTGCGCGATTCGGCGGAGGTCGGCGACCAGGAGCACCCGTTCGCGGCGGTCGCGGCGGTGCACAACGTGGCTCTGCTGGAAGACCTCCAGGACACCGATCCGGAAGACGACGGAAGCGCTCACGGGTTGACAGTGCTCTACCAGTCGATCCTCACCGGAGCTCCGAAGAAGCTGGTCGAGGTGTTCCGCATCGGCTGGCCGCGAACGGCCCGGTGCTGGTCCACTGCGCAGCGGGCAAGGACCGAACCGGCGTGGTCTCCGCGCTGCTGCTGAGCGCGGTCGGGGTGCGCCCCGACGCCATCGTGGCCGACTACGTGCGAACCGACCGCAACATGTTCCGGGTGCTGCGACGACTGGACGCGGCCCCGGTGCTGCCGCCGGGCGTGGCCGAAGAGGACGTCCAGGACCTCATGTCAACGCCGACCGAAGCGATCGAGAGCGTCCTGACCACGTTCGCGGCCCATGAAGATGGAGCCTCGGGCTGGCTGCGCTCACACGGGGCCACGGACGAAGAACTGCAGCGTTGGCACCAGAAGTTCTTGGCGTCGCCGTCAACTCCGGCGTGAATTCTGGCTGGTCAGCGTTTACGTCCAGGCGCTGGTGCAGATAAAGGTCGGGAGGTCGGACCCGCCCAGACGGCGAGCCCGGCCTCCCGGAGAAAGCGGCGGAAACCCGCCGCGAAAGCCAACGCGGAAAGACGCAAGAAGAGATGTTGACTCCGCAACCCCAACTGATCAAAGGGCCAACCGGGTGTACCTGCGCACCGGCTCGAAGGTCTGGGCCTCAAGGCTGGTCAGTCAGCAGGCTGGGAACACTCAAGACCGCGAGGAAAACCGCCGCACCGTGCGGGGCCTGCGGGGGCTCGGCCCCGCGAAATCATCGAGGAGGCGGAATGGTCTGCGCGTTCTGCAGACACACTCCACCCACCCCTCCGGTCAGCTCGCGTAAGCCCGCAGCCGGTCGGCTCGGTCGCCCTGGCGGAGCTTGGCCATGACCTCGCGCTCGATCTGGCGGACCCGCTCGCGGGACAGCCCGAACGACTTCCCGATCTGGTCCAACGTGCGCGGCTGGCCGTCGTCGAGGCCGTAGCGCATCCGGATGACCGCCTGCTCGCGCTCCTCCAGGGTGGCCAGCACCCGGCGCAGGTCGTCCTGCAGGAACCCGGAGATCACCGCGTTCTCGGCATCGGCGGACTCGGAGTCCTCGATGAAGTCGCCGAGCGGCGCGTCCTCCTCGGCCCCCACCGGCATGTCCAGGCTGACCGGGTCGCGCGAGTGGTCCATCAGGTCGAGGATCTTCTCCACCGGGATACCGGCCTCTTCGGAGAGCTCCTCGTCGGTGGCTTCCCGGCCGAGCTTCTGGTGCAGGTCGCGCTTGATCCGAGCCAGCTTGTTCACCTGTTCGACCAGGTGGACGGGCAGCCGGATGGTCCGGCTCTGGTCGGCCATGCCGCGGGTGATGGCCTGCCGGATCCACCAGGTCGCGTAGGTGGAGAACTTGAAGCCCTTGGTGTAGTCGAACTTCTCCACCGCGCGGATCAGGCCGAGGTTGCCCTCCTGGATCAGGTCCAGCAGCGGCATGCCGCGGCCGGTGTAGCGCTTGGCGAGGCTGACGACCAGGCGGAGGTTGGCCTCCATGAGGTGGTTCTTCGCTCGGCTGCCGTCCCGGACCACGGCGCTGAGGTCGGCGCGTCGCTCGGGGGAGAGGTTCTTGCTGGTCTCCAGCAGGTGCATGGCGAAAACCCCGGCCTCGATCCGCTTGGCGAGGTCGACCTCTTCCTGTGCGGTGAGCAGCGCGGTGCGCCCGATGCCGTTGAGGTAGACGCGCACCAGGTCTGCCGATGGGCCTTGGGTGTCGAGGTCCTCGGCGACGGTGACGTCTGGCTTGGTGGTCTGCGGGACGGTCATGAGCTCCCTCCCTGGCGGGCTGGCTTGGCGGGCGCAAATCACACCTGCGCACCGTTGCGCGGTGTGGAGGACGCGTACGCTCGGTCTTACGGGCTTCCGCGTCGACGTCTTCTACGGTGTTGTCGATCGGTGCATCCGCACGCTGTCGGCATGGCCGTCGAAGCTTCGTTACCTGGAAAACGACCGGAGTGCCGAATTCGTTCCCGAAGTTCTCGCCTGGAAGACGTCATGGCGGTCACATCCGTTGCGCCGCGAGTCTGAGGATTTGCTGAGAGCTGTCGTTACTTTTAGACCTCAACCAAAAGTGTGAATGGGCCGTCGTTGACGCTCTCCACCGACATCATCGCGCCGAACACCCCGGTGGCCACCCGCGCACCCCGCTCGCGCAGCGCCGCCACGACCCCGTCCACCAGCGGTTCGGCCTGTTCCGGCCGGGCCGCTTCGGTCCAGGACGGGCGACGTCCCTTCTTCGTCGAACCGTAGAGCGTGAACTGGCTGATGATCAGCAGCGGTGCTCCGGTGGTGGCGCAGGACTCCTCATCGCGCAGCGCCCGAATCTCGTGCAGTTTGCGCGCCATTTTGGTGACTTCTTCCGGCCCATCGGAATGCGTCACACCCAATAGCACCAACAGACCGGGTTCTTCGATCTTGCCGGTGACGACACCGTCAACAGTTACCGAGGCGCGAGTGACTCGGGTGACGATTGCTCTCATTGCTGACCGCCCACCCATTCAACCGGCAGCACCATTCCGTGCCGCACGAGTTCGCGCACCATCGGGATCGCCGCGCTGGTCAGTTCCCCGGCGTCCTCGCCGTAGCCCACAGCGAGCAGTTCGAGGAGTTCGCCGAGCGGCAGCGCGCCACGGCAACCGGCGAGCAGCCGCACCCCAAGCTCGTCGATCTCGTGCTGCCAGCCCGGTCCGTTGGTCCGGTGCAGCCGGTGCACGAGCGGCTGCCAGCCTTCGTCACCGGGCTCGGAGACCTCTTCCAGCACGGTGCTGTCCGCGGTGATCAGTCGGGCGGCCAGCAGTTGCGCGGCGGAGTCGTGCGCGCGCAGCCAGTCGATCCGGCGCAGCCACTGGTCGGATTCCGGGCCGAGCGGGTCGTCGAAGGCGTGTCGGAGGTCCTCGCACACGACCTCGCCGCGGGCGTCGGTGCGGCGCAGGGTGACGAAACCGAAGCCGATGCCGAGCACGTCGTTGGCCTCGAACCAGTCCAGCCACTCGGCAGCCTTGCGCAGACCTTCCGGGCTGCGCGGGTCGTAACCGGCGTCGCGCAGCCAGGTGCCCACGTACAGGGCCGGGTCGGCGACGTCGCGCTGCACGAACCAGGCGTCCACTCCAGCGCCGGGCGGCAGCCACCGGGACACCCGGTTCTGCCAGTCCTCGCCGTCCCGGTGCACCCACGACGCCAACAACTGCCCGGTGCCGCCCTCGGTCAGGAAGCCGGGCAGTTGGCGCACGACAAGGGCGCTCGCGTCGTCACCGGCCAGCCCCGAGTCGCGGTAGGTGAAGTCGGTGCGCGGCGGTCCGACCACGAACGGCGGGTTGCACACCACGAGGTCGAACTTGCGGCCCCGCACCGGGTCGAACCACTCGCCTTCGGCGAGTTCGACGTCGATGCGGTTGAGCCGGAACGTCGCCTCGGCCAGCGCCAGCGCCCGCTTGGACACATCGGTCGCGGTGATCCGCTGCGCATGCGTGCTCGCGTGCAGTGCCTGCACACCGCAGCCGGTGCCCAGGTCGAGCACCGAGCCCACTGGACGCCGCGAGGTGGCGCGGACCAGGCTCAACGACGCGTGACCGACGCCGAGCACGTGATCGACTTCCACTGGTCGGCCGCCGCGCAGATCCGAGTCCAGGTCCGAGATCACCCACCACGATTCGTCGCCGACGCCGTGCGGGCGAACGTCGAGCCCGGCGCGCAGTTGGTCGCCGTCGGCGTCGAGGAGCCCGGCGGCGGTCGCCTCGGACACCGGTAGCGGGTCCAGCGCCGCCTCGACGGCCGCGTGCGACTCTGCTTGGCCCAGCAGGAACAGTCGGACCAGGGTGCCGAGAGCCCCGGCGTCAGTGGTCGCGCGCAGGGCGGGAACTGGCTCGCCGCGACCCAACGCGGCGTGCGCCTCGGCGCCGAGGAGTTCGACGACTCCGTCGGCGTGGTAGCCAGCGGCTCGGAAAGCGTCCCGAAGTCGGTCGACGCGGTCCTGGGACAGATCTGGAATCACACCCCCGATCCTCACACGGCCACCGCAACGCGCATCCGGCGCACATGGCGGGAAGGGCGGCTGCACCCCGCACGGGCATCGGACGGAGAACTGCCAAATCGCTCGCGCCTCTCGCCGCGTCCACGCGACGATGGCGGGATGAGACCAGAGGTCGGCGCGGCCCTGCACCGCTGCGGTGCGTGCGGCGGTTACGAGTACGGCGGCGCACCTGGCTGCGTTCGGTGCCAGGAGTTGGCGGACGGCATCGTCGAAGCGGAATGGCAGCGCTTCTGGCACGTCGGAGAATGGGCAGGGGAGTCGGAGGCCGAGGTCGCCCGGCTCGTAGTCGCGGAGCCGGACCAGCACGACTGGCGGGTTGTTGACGCCGCCATGGACCGGCTGACCTGCGGTGATTGCGCGAATCGGCTCGGCAGCGGCCCGATGGGCTGCGCGACGTGCGATCGAGCCCACGGCTTCCGGTACGCCGCCGTCGAAATCGACCGGCCGGGTGTGCCGCTGGGCAACGAACATGCGATCCGCGTCAACGTCTCGGTCGTTCGCCGACCGCAGATGACTTCGGCGAACGAGCTGCTGGCCCGCCGTCTACTGCTCCCAGCCCTGTTGATGGGCTTCTTGCCGACCGCCGCGGAGGCCCACCGGATGAGCGCGCTGATCAAGAACGGAGCCGCTGCCGGACGAATCGTCGACCTGATCGACGACTGGCTCCGTGATTGCCACAGCTGATCGGCATCGGCTCTCGCCTCGCCCGAGCCCTCACCCGCCGTATCCGACAGCACCAACTGCAAGCGGTATTGGCCAGCCGCGGAATGAGGACCGGGACCGCGGTGGGCTGCTCAGGCACGTGATGTGCTCGACTCCGTCCGTAGCTGCTGTGAGGTGACCCGGGAGCGGGAGTTCCCGTTCCGGGGTCGTTTCTCGAGCGAATCACGGCACGTCCGGGTCCACGTCGACCAATACACGCAAACTTTTCACGATCCGCTTATCCTGGGCGGTCTCCCGGGCTGTATGAACGACGGGCTCAGATCTCGTATGTCGTGAGTGTCTGGAGTCTTGCCGCGTCCTGGACGGGCGGTGCGCCGAACATGCGCCGGTACTCGCGGCTGAACTGGGACGGGCTGTCGTATCCGACGTTGTAACCGATTGCCGCGATGTCTGTTGGGTTGGCGATCAGCTGGATGCGGGCCTTCTGCAAGCGGATCCGCTTCTGGTACTGCAGGGGGCTCATGGCCGTGACGGCGCGGAAGTGCCTGTTGAGGGACGACACGCTAGTACCGATGTCGTGGGCCAGTTCGTCGATGCGGATGACTTGGTCGTAGCGCGCCTGGAGCCAGCGGATCGCGTGGCTGACGAGGGACAGGCGGCTGTCGGCGAGCCCGAGTTGCCGCACGGCGGTTCCCTGGGGGCCGGTCATGAGGCGCCAGTGGATCTCCCGTTCGTGGGCCTGGGCGAGCACCGCGAAGTCCTGCGGGCGATCGACGAGGCGCAGCAGCCGGACGACGGCGTCCAGCAGGGCATCATTCGCGTCGCTGGTCACGATGCCGGACCCCGCGTCGGCCTGCTCGGCCATCGGACCGGCATCGAGCAGCAGTTGGGCGATGACCGACGGCCGGAGGGGCAGGCCGAAGGCGAGGAACGGTTCCGCCGGGCTGGCGGCCGTGATCTGCGCGGTCAGCGGCAGATCGACGGCCGTGACCAGGTACTGGCCTGCGTGGTACTCGTAGATGCGGTCGCCGAGGACCGTGCGTTTGGCTCCTTGGGCCACCAGCGCGAAGGCTGGTTCGGCCATGGTGCCGAGCGGCTCGGTCACCTGTCCCGTCGAGAACACCGTCATGCCCTTGGTCCGCGACGACGGCAGGCTGTCCCGGGCGGCGAGGCGGGCGATCAGGATGCGCAGCTCATCGATGCTTGCCATCCCCGCATGGAATACGGCGGCCAGTTCCACGTCAAGTGCGATCTGCGTGTGATTGAGCGGATCGTGCAAGGTATCGCGCCGATCGGTCTAGGGCGACGACGAATCCCGAGGTTTGCTGAAGGGGAGACGACGGACGGCGATCCCCTCCTTCCCTTCAGCCCACTGGAGATTCACCATGCCAATCGTCCGTGGACGTGGGCTTCCGCGGCCCACCCCAACATCATCCACAACCCGACCGGTGTCCATGGCGTCGGTGAGATCGCCATCGTCGGTTGTGGCCGCCGCTGTGGGCAACGCCGTCTGCAACGCCACCGGGAAACGTGTTCGCGACCTCCCGTCGCCATCGAGAAGCCGACCGAGTAGATCGTCGACCGGGATCCGCTGCCGGATGTGCGGGGGTGCGGCGACAGCGCCCTCCCGCTCTCCGGGATGAGGCGTGCCGGGTCACGCCCGGCCGGCCCGTTCACGGGCCGATCCGATTCAATCGTCCAGGAGTTAAGGAACAGTCGATGGAAAACATACGTTTCACCGCCACGACCACGGTGGACGTGCATGTCAACGGCCAGACACGGCGTCTGGAGCTCGACGGCCAGGTCACGTTGCTCGACATGCTGCGCGACCATCTCGGCCTGCCGGGCACGAAGAAGGGTTGTGACCAAGGTGCCTGCGGTGCCTGCACGGTCCTGCTCGACGGCAAGCGGGTGGTGTCCTGCCTGATCCTGGCCGCGCAGTGTGACGGCAAGCAGGTGACCACCATTGAAGGCCTGGCACCGGAGGGTGAACTGCACCCGCTGCAGGAGGCATTCATCCGGCATGACGGCTTTCAGTGCGGGTTCTGCACGGCCGGCCAGATCATGTCCGCGGTGGCGTTGCTCGACGAGAAGCGAGCGGGTTCCGACGCGGAAATCGGCGAGTTCATGAGCGGCAACCTCTGCCGCTGCGGCGCGTACCCGAACATCGTCGCGGCGATCCGGGAAACAGCACGGCAGGACGGTGAGCTGCGATGAGCACCGTGGAATACCTACGAGCCGGAGACGTGACCGAGGCCATCGCACTCGTGAGTGCGGACCCGGACGCGGCCTATCTCGCGGGCGGTACGACGCAACTCGACCTGATGCTGAAAGACGGCGTGGTCGAGGCGGGCACGCTGGTCGACATCGGTCATCTTCCGCTTCGCGGCACTGAGATTCTCGGCGACACACTCCGCATCGGAGCGCTTACGACAATGGCGGAGCTGGCCGCCGACCCCGTCGTGGTGGACCAGCGCCTTTCCCTGGTGCGGGACGCCTTGCTGGCGGGTGCCTCGCCGCAACTGCGGAACATGGCCACGATCGGCGGCAATCTCCTGCAGCGCACCCGTTGCCGTTACTTCCGTGACCGGTTGGTGCCGTCCTGCAACAAGCGCAGCCCAGGCTCGGGCTGCGCAGCAGTGCACGGGCCGGCGCGGATGCACGCGATTCTCGGTGCGGACCGGAACTGCATCGCCCTGCATGCATCCGACCTCTGTGTGGCCTTGGTGGCACTGGACGCGAAGGTTGGCATCCAGGGACCCGATGGGCAGCGCAGCGTTGCCCTCACCGAGTTCTACGTCCTGCCCGGGAACAGCCCCGATGTCGAGAACGTGCTGCGCCACGGCGAGCTGATCACGCACGTGGACGTGCCGCTGCCTACGGCCGGCATTCGGTCGGAGTACCTGAAAGTCCGCGATCGGGCCTCGTACGAGTTCGCCCTCATCTCGGCGGCGGCGGCACTGGTGATCGAGGACGGCGTCATCGCGGACGCGCGTCTCGCCCTGGGGGGCGTGGGAACTGTTCCCTGGCGTGCGAGGGAGGCGGAAGAGGTGCTTGAGGGCGCGCCAGCGAACAACCGGACGTTCCGTGCCGCGGCCGAGGCCGTCCTTCGGGACCCCTACACGGTCCCCGGTACCGAGTTCAAGGTGGAGCTCGCCCGGCGCACCATCGTCCGGATCCTGCAGAACGTATCGGGAGTGCAGTCATGACCTCTGTCCCTGCCAACAAGGTCCTCGGCGAGCCCGTCGACCGGATCGACGGACGCCTCAAGGTCACCGGCGCCGCTCCCTATCCTTCGGATGTCGGCTACCCGGACATGGCCCATGCCGTCCTGGTCCAGTCCACCATCGCGGCGGGCTCGATCCGCGCCATCGACACCGCGGAGGCCCTGGCCGCCCCCGGGATCCTGACGGTGATCACCCACGAGAACGTTCCGCCACTCGCAGATGCGCCGATGACGCCGCTGGGGCCCTCGCCGCGGTTCCCGCTCAAGGACGATCGCATCGTTCACCACGGGCAGCACGTGGCTGTCGTGGTGGCGCAGACTCCTGAGCAGGCGAGGGCGGCTGCCCGGCTCGTGCGGGTCGACTACGAGCAGACCGCTGCCGTCCTGGGCATCGGCAACCCCGAGGCGACGGTCACGACGAACCCGTTTGGCATGGACGCCGAACGCGGCGATGTCGCCGGGGCGCTGGCCTCAGCCGACGTCGTCTACGACGAAACGTTCCGCATGGCGCCGGAGACCAACAACCCGATCGGACTGTTCGCCACGGTCGCCCGCTGGGACGGCGGCAGGCTGTTGGTGCACGATTCGTCCCAGTGGCCCGTGTTGGCTCGGCGGAGCCTCGCCGCAGTCTTCTCGCTGCCGGAGGCGGACGTGCGCGTGCTCGTGCCGTATCTCGGCGGCGGTTTCGGGGCCGGACTGCGGACCTGGCCGCACGTGATCCTGACCGCGCTCGCCGCCCGCGTCCTGGAGCGCCCGGTCAAACTGGTCTTGACCCGGGCCCAGATGTTCACCTCCATCGGGCACCGGCCGGAGTCCGTCCAGCGCGTCCGGATCGGCGCCACCCGCGAAGGCCGTCTGGTGGCCATCGATCACGAGGGCACGTCGACCTGCGGGGCCGAGGAAACGAACCTCGAACCGATCACCATGGCGACCCCCGCCGGGTATGCCTGCCCGAACGTGGCCACGCGTGACCGGCTCGTCCACCTCAACATCCCCAACCCAGGCCCGATGCGCGGTCCGGGCCATGTCCAGGGCAACTTCGCGATCGAATCGGCGATGGACGAGCTGTCCTACCACCTGGGGATCGACCCCCTGGAACTTCGATTGCGCAACCACGCCGACGTGCACCCGCCGACCGGACTGCCCTGGTCGAGCAACGCCCTGCGCGAGTGCTACCGGATGGGCGCCGAACGGATCGGCTGGAACAGCCGCAACCCGCGGCCCCGGTCCCTGCGCGAGGGTGAATGGCTGATCGGCTACGGCGTGGCCGGCGTGACCTTCGGCTGGTACGCGACACCCTGCCAGGCGAGGCTGTCCATCGGACAGGACGGAACCGCCCGGGTGCGCAGCGCGAGCACCGACATCGGAACCGGTACCTACACGATCACGGCGCAGCTCGCCGCGGAACTGCTCGGCCTGGACGTGGACCGGGTGCACGTCGAACTCGGCGACAGTGACCTGCCCCCGGCCCCGCAGTCAGGCGGCTCCGGCCTGGCAGTGTCGCTGACCGGTGCCATCGAGGACGGCGCCGCCAAGCTTGTGCAGGCTTTTTCCGCGCTCGTCCGCGGTGACGACCGGTCACCCCTGCACGGACGGCAGTCCAGCGAGATCACCGCGACGAACGGCCGCATCCACCTGGCGGGCGACCCCACGGTCGGCGAGACCTACGCCGGCATCCTGGCACGCCACGATCTGGACGAGCTCGCCGTGGTCGGGGAAAAGACCCCCAACCCGCAGGCAGACGGCACGACCATGGTGCCCGCCGGTGCCTTCGCCGCCCAGTTCGCCGAGGTCAGGGTTCACGAGGACCTCGGAATCCTGCGCGTGGCCCGGCTTGTGTCGGCGGTCGACGCGGGTCGGCTTCTCAATGAGAAGACCGCCCGTAGCCAGGTCGCCGGAGCAGTCGTCATGGGCATCGGCATGGCGCACCTGGAGGAGACGACCTTCGACGCCGACAACGGCCGCATCACCAATGCCACGTTCGGCGACTACCTGATCCCCGTCAACGCGGACGTACCTGACCTCGACGTCGTCTTCGTCGGCGAGCCGGACCGGTTCAACCCCCTCGGGATCAAGGGCGTCGGTGAGGTCGGACTCGTGGGCGTGCCCGCGGCGATCGCCAACGCGGTGTACCACGCCACCGGAAAACGCGTTCGCGACCTGCCGATCACCATCGAGAAACTCATCGCGTAGACCGGAGCGGTGCCACTACCAACGAGCCGCCAAGCCCCGCTGGCAGGAGCTCAGCGCTTGGGACGACGTCCCGGCGAACGTTGGCGGGCACCGCATCGGCGGGGTGGCCCCTGACAGGACGTACCGTCGAGGACGAGCTCGGCCCCACGGCCAGGCGTACGGCATGCCGTGGAGCCCACTGCGCTGTCGGTCTGCTGTCGGACAAGTACTCCCGGACACCGATCGGCGCGAGCTCGACTGCCAGCGTGTCGGAGAGCAATTCCAACGCACTATTGGTCGCCGAGTACAGGTCGGAACCAGGCCAGACGGCCTGTCCGAAGAACGACGAGATATGCACGATCCGGCCGCCGGACTCGCGCAGCGCGGGCAGCGCCGCCCGCAGCACGGTGAGCACGGCGAAGAAGTCGGTCTCGAAGATCGCCCTGGCGCTCTCGTCGTCGGCCTGCTCAACGGAGGCGAACAGGCCGTGCGTGCCAGGATGGCGTTATGCCGAAGAAGCTAAACCTCACCGGCGACGCCGACGCTGACAGGCTGCTCAGCGAAGATCCGTTTGCGCTGCTCAGCGGGATGTTGCTTGATCAACAGATTTCGATGGAGATCGCGTTCGCCGGGCCGAAGAAGATCGCCGACCGGATGGACGGCTTCGACGTGGTGAAGATCGCTGAGTCCGACCTCGACGAGTTCGTCGAGCTCTGCGTGCAGAAGCCGGCGATCCATCGCTATGGCGGGTCGATGGCCCGCCGCGTGCATGCGCTAGCCCAGTACATCGTTGAGGACTACGACGGCGAGACCGAGCGCATCTGGACGGAGGGGAATCCCGACGGGAAGGAAGTGCTGAAGCGCCTGAAGGCGCTGCCCGGTTACGGGGAGCAGAAGGCGAAGATCTTCCTCGCGTTGCTCGGCAAGCAACTCGGTGTGCAGCCCTCCGGTTGGCGGGAAGCCGCAGGTGCCTACGGCGAGGAAGGCTCGCGTCGCTCCATCGCGGATGTCACCAGTCCGGAAACCCTCGCTGAGGTCCGAGCCTTCAAAAAGGCCACCAAGGCAGCGGCGAAGTAGAGCCTCACCGTTTTCCTTCGCTGACGTCGTCGACCAGCAGACCCGCGGGGGCGCTCGCTGGTTCGGCAGGGACGGGGCCTGTCAGGTGGGCTTGCAGGGATTTGCGGACTGCTGCGAGCAGGCGGTTGTGGTCGTCGGCGCGGGTCGCCAGCACGACGTGGCTCGGCTCGATGCCGTGCAGAGGCACTGTGGTCAGGTCGGGGCGCAGGCTGTTGATGCGGCCGTCGTCCGGGACGATGGCCACCGCTTCCCCGGCGGCGACGAATTCGAATTTGTCCTCGATGGCTTCGGCGAGGGGACCGTCGGGTGCCGGGCTTCCGTCGGGGCGGGGGTCGATGCGCCAGAAGGCGTTCCAGGCCGGGTCGGGCACTCGCGGTAGGGGTTCGTCGGCGATGTCGTCGAGGGTGACGGATTCCTTGCCCGCCAAGGGGTGGTCGAGGGGCACCAGCAGCACCCGGGGCTCCTCGTGGAGGACCGTCACGTGCAGTTTGTCGGTCGGGAGCGGCAGCCGGGTCACCACCGCGTCCACTCGGTGATCGAGCAGGGCCGCGCGCCGGTCGTTCCACTCCAGGTACAGGGCGTGCACGTCGGCGTCTGGGTGTCGGTGGCGCAGCTCGCGCACTGCCGGGGTGACGATGATGTTCGTGGTGTAGCCGATGGTGATTCGGCTGGGCTCGGCGGCGGCCCGGGTGCGCGCCGCGGCCTGGGTGGCTGAGCGCAGCAGCGGAAGCAGACAGCCATTTCGGCTTCCTCGGCTCCGTGGTCTCGCTGGACATCCCGGCCTCAAGCGCCCTGACCCAGAAACAGCTGGATTGGCATCCCGTGCGGCCCGCGCTCATCCCGGACCTCGACGAAGGCCATTACTTCAAGGACTGAACGTCCGGCCGGACTCCGCTCCGCAACGGGAATTACCGACGGTAGTCGGATAACGCGCGGCAATGTCAACGCGGAACCCAATGCGCGGGCTTGTGGCACTGCACGAGCCCTCTGCACTGGGGGATGGGTATGAGTCGTTGTGCCGTTGTCGCCGTCTTGTCGGGCCTGACGCTCGCGGTCGGAGCGTGCGGCGCTCCAGCACCGCCGAAGCTGCTGCCGCCGCGCGTCGCATCGTCGGTGATGCCGTTGCCAGCCAAGATGGCCGCACGCGTACCGGCGGTCTCGCCAGCGGGTGAGCGTCCGCGCGACGCGGTCGGCCCCGGTGCGTACGGCAGTGTGCGCTCGCGGGACCAGCGGCTTGCCGACCAGCCCGAGGCAGCGCCGCTGCTGGACCCGTCGACCAGCACCGATCCGTGTGCTGGGTTGACCGCCCAGCAGTGCTACGGCTATTCGGACCCGCCAGCCGGTGCGACGAGCGACTACCCGGATCCGCCGGTGGATTCGACAGGTGACGAAACGCCGAGCCCAACGGTTACCTCGACTCCCTCGCCGCCGACGAGCCAACCGCCGACCAGTTCGCCGCCGACGGCGACGCGAACGGGTTCGCCGACCACATCCGAGTCGCCACCATCCACCACGACGTCTCAGCCGGACGCGAGGTAGGCACGCCAGCCGCGGTGCGCGGTGATGTCCTCGGCGCCGTCCAGTGCGGACGGTTCGCAGAGGAAACCGCCGACCGTGCTGCCGTCTGCGAGTTCGACCGTGCCGATGGTCATCGGGGCGGGCACGGCGGCGACGAATGAGCCGAACGCGGCCGTGCTCATCTCCCACACCTCGACCTCGATGGCCGCGCCCGAATCCGCCCGCACCAGTCCCGGCTTCGGGGGCACCGTGTCCAGTGCGTGCAGTCGGTAGGTCGGTGCGGTGGTGGTGCTGCGGACGAACCTGGCGTTGCGGTCGGTGAGCTGGTGGTTGAGCGGCTGTTCGGTGAGGTGGGCGCCCACGACCGCCAGTTGCACTGGTGCGTTGTCGTCGTCGAGCAGTCCCGCGAGCCGCGCCAGCGCGCAGTCCTGGAACGCCGCGCCGACGAGCATCACACCGAACGGCAGGCCGTTGACACGACCAGCCGGGATGGCGAGCGCGGACATGTTCAGCAGGTTCGCGAAGTTGGTGAACCTGCCGAGTCGGCTGTTGACGCCCACCGGATCGGCTTCGACCGCCGCGAGCGTCGGGTGCTCCGTCGTGGTCGGCAGCAGGAGCGCGTCGATGCCGTTCAGCTGCTCGGCGGCCTGCGCCGCGAGTTCGGCGAGCTGTGCTTGGTCGGCGAACAACTGGTGCGCGGCGATGCCAGCGGAAGCGGAGATGATTTTGGCGACCGTGGGGTCGATTTCGTCGGGGTGGGCATCGATGAACTCGCCGACCGCGGTGTAGCGCTCGGCGACGAACGCGCCCTGGTAAAGCAGGTCTGCCGCTTGCCGGAAGGGGGTCAGCTGGATCGGCACCAGGTCGGCACCCGCAGCGGCGAAGCGTTCGGCGGTGTCGGCGAACGCCGATGCCCAGCCGGGCGCGAGTTCGCCGAGCTCCGCGAGATCGGGCACACCGATGCGGTACGGCGCAGCCAGCGTGGTCGTCGGTACGGCGTCGGCCAGCACGTCCAGCCCCCGGTGGGCTTCGGCGACGGTGCGGGCGAACACCGTTACGCAGTCGATGCTGCGGCAGGCGGGTACGACGCCCTCGGTGGAGATCAGCCCCCGAGTCGGTTTGAGGCCGACGATGCCGTTGAACGCGGCGGGCACCCGGCCGGATCCAGCGGTATCGGTGCCCAGCGCGAGATCGGCGATGCCGAGCGCGACGGCGACGGCGGAGCCGGAGCTGGAGCCGCCGGAGATGCGCTCGGGATCGATCGCGTTGCGCACCGCGCCGTAGGGGGAGCGGGTGCCGACCAGGCCGGTGGCGAACTGGTCGAGGTTGGTGGTTCCGAGGATCAGCGCACCAGCCGCCCGCAGCCGGGCGACCGCGGGTGCGTCTTGGTCGGGCAGGTGGGCGTAGGCGGCGCAGCCCGCAGTGGTCGGGAGCCCTGCGACGTCGATGTTTCCCTTGACCGCGACGAGCACCCCGGCCAGCGGCAGGGCCTCACCGGAACGGACCCGATCGGCCAGCGAAGCGGCCTCGGTGAGGAGTTCGGCTTCCGGCCGCAGGTCGATCCACACCTCGGGGCGATCGACCTCGGCGATGCGCCGGTAAGCGCGGCGGACTCGCTCGCGCAACAGTTCTTCCGACATCAGTGGAGCTCCCTTGGTTTCGCCGCGGCAGTAACGCTGCGCGGACGTCGATGTTCCGTGCCGCAGTCGCCGTCGGCTCATGGGGCGAGGGTGACCAGTGGCATGCCGGGGCCTACCTGGTCACCGGGTGAGACCAGGATTTCTGCCACCGTCGCGGCAGTGGGGGCGATGATGGCCGCCTCGGTCTTCATCGCCTCCAAGGCGAGCAGTTGTTGGTCCGCTTCGATGCGTTGCCCCGGCCGCACGTCGACGCGCCAAACGGTCGCCACGAACGGTGCCTCCACCACCCGGCCGCCAGCGGGAATGTCCACAGTGGTCGTCGATGACACCGGGAGCTCAGGTTCGGGCTTGGGGTCGAACTCGCCTGCCGCCTCCCATGCCTGGCGTTCGGCCTCGAAGGCCACGGCCTGCTTGGTGCGGAACTCGGCGATGCTGGTGGCGTTGTCCGCCAGGAAGCGTTCGTGCTCGGCGAGTACGAACTCGCCCTCGGTGATGTCCAGCCGCAACCGCCCGGCGGCGCAGTCGGCGCGCATGTCGAGCAGTTCCTCGGCCGATACCGGGTACCACTTGATGCGGTCGAAGAACCGCAGCAACCACGGCGAACCGGGTTCGAAGGAGCCGCGCTGCTGCCAGCCGCTCCACACCTGCACCGTGCGGCCGACGAACTGGTACCCGCCGGGGCCTTCCATGCCGTAGATGCACAGGTACGCGCCGCCGATGCCGACGGAGTTCTCCGCGGTCCAGGTGCGGGCCGGGTTGTACTTGGTGGTGATCAGCCGGTGCCGGGGGTCCAGCGGGGTGGCGACAGGTGCGCCGAGGTAGACGTCCCCCAAGCCCAGCACCAGGTACTCGGCGTCGAACACGGTCCGATACACGTCGTCCACACTGGACAGACCGTTCGCCCGCCGGATGAACTCGATGTTCCACGGGCACCACGGCGCGTCGTCGCGCACCCCGGCCATGTAGCGGGCGATGGCTTCCCGGGTCGCCGGGTCGTCCCAGGACAGCGGCAGGTGCACGGTTCGGCTGGGGACGCGGAGTTCGCTGGTCGGCGGCAGATCGGCCTCCAGTTCCCGCACCAGGCCCAGCGCCTTCTCCAGGGACATCTCGTCCGGGTCGACGTGCAGTTGCAGCGACCGGATGCCGGGCGTGAGGTCGACGATGCCGGTGAGCTCCTGCGCGCGCAGCGTTTCCGCGAGTGCGTGCACCCGCATGCGCAACGCGAGGTCGAGTTTCATCGGCCCGTACTCGACGAGCAGGTTGTCATCGCCGTTGCGCCGATAGGTCACCGTCGGCCCGGATTCGGTGGCGTCCGAGCTGCCGAGCACCCCGCCGTCCTCGACCGCGCGCCGAGTGGCGCTGGGTGTGCGTCCGGGCGATCGGCGCAGTTCGGCGGCCTGGTCGACGCTGATCGGTGCGAAGCGGACGGTGTCGCCGGGGCGGAACTGGCCGAGCTTCCAGCGCTCGCCGGTGGCGACGGTGGCCGGGCAGACGAAACCGCCGAGGCTGGGTCCGTCCGGGCCGAGCAGGATCGGCAGGTCGCCGGTGTAGTCAACAGCGGCCACCGAATAGGGCGTGTCGTGGATGTTCGACGGGTGCAGCCCGGCCTCGCCGCCGTTGCTGCGCGCCCACGTCGGCCGGGGGCCGACCAGCCGCACCCCGGTGCGGGCCGAGTTGAAGTGCACCTGCCAGTCGGTGTCGTAGAAGACCTCGATGTCTTCCGGGGTGAAGAACTCCGGTGCTGCGTGCGGACCTTCGAGCGCGCCGACGACCCAGGAGTTGGTCAACCGCGGACGCTGCTCGACGGGCACCGGTCCGACCGGGGCGCCGATGACCGCACCTGGCTGCAGGACATCGCCGACACGCAGTGCCCGGCCGCCGTGCCCGCCGAACTTCCCGAGTGTGAAGGTGCTTGCACTGCCGAGGAATTCCGGCACGTCGAAGCCGCCAGCGATGAGCAGATAGGTGCGCAGACCCGCGGATTCGGTGGCGCCGATGTCGAGCACGCCGTTGGCCGGAATCACGACTGGTTCCCACATCGAGACGGGTTCGCCGTCAATGCTGACGCGCGCCGGGGCACCGGTCACGCACACCGTTGTGGCATGCGTGAATCGCAGCGCCGGGCCGTCGAGGGTGCATTCGAGACCTGGTGCGCCCTCGGGATTTCCGAGGGCGGTGTTGCCCAGCCGGAAGGACAGGTCGTCCATCGGCCCGCACGGCGGTACGCCGACGTGCCAGTACCCGCGCCGCCCCGGCCAGTCCTGCACGGTCGTCATGGTGCCTGCCCGCAGCACCTCGATCGTCGGCTCGTAATCCACCACTGCGGACAGCGTTTTCGTGTCATGTATGGCGGAGTGGAATCGCGGATCGTCGAGAGCCGCGCGCAGGAAGCTGAGATTGGTGCGGATCCCGTCCAGCCGGGTGTCGTACAGCGCATCGCTGGCCGCTGCCAGGGCCGCTGCACGATCAGACCCGGACACGACGACCTTCGCCAGCAGTGAGTCGTAATGCGCTGTCACATCGGTGCCGGTCTCGACCCAGGTGTCGATCCGGACGTCCGGCGGGAACTCGGCGCGGGTGAGCAGACCCGCGCTGGGGCGGTATTCGCGGGCCGGGTCTTCGGCGCAGACCCGCAGCTCGACCGCGTGGCCGCGAGGCTGCGGCGGTTCGTCGAACATGGCGGTGTCGCCATCGGCCAAACGCAGCATCCACGAGACGAGGTCGATGCCGAAGACCTCCTCGGTCACGGTGTGCTCGACCTGCAGGCGGGTGTTCACCTCCAGGAACGCCGCCTCGCCCCGGTCGACGTGGTAGACGAACTCGACGGTGCCCGCCGACCGGTAGTACACCGAGGAGCACAACGTCAGCGCTGCGCCCGTGATGTGCTCGCGGACCCGCTCGGGTAGGTCCGGCGCCGGGCATTCTTCGATGACTTTCTGGTTGCGGCGCTGCAACGTGCAGTCCCGGTCGCCCAGCGCGAGGACGCGGCCGTGGCCGTCGCCGAACACCTGGACCTCGACGTGCCGGGCGCGGTCGACCAGACGCTCCAGGAAGAGCCCGGAGGTGGCGAAGCTCTTCGCGGCGACGCCCTGCACGGAATCCCACGCCGCGCGCAGCTCGTCCGGTGTCCGGCAGGCTCGCATCCCGATGCCGCCACCACCGCCGACGGCCTTGAGCATCACCGGGTACCCGATGTCGTCGGCCGCCGCGAGACCATCATCCACAGTGGATAGGAGTCCGGTTCCGGGCAGCAGTGCAACGCCAGCGGCGATGGCCTGTTCGCGCGCGGTGTGCTTGCTGCCGAACAATTCCAGCTGTCGCGGTGTCGGCCCGATGAAGCTCAGCCCGGCAGTCGCCACGCGGTGCGCGAAGTCCGCATCCTCGGAGAGGAAACCGTAGCCGGGATGGATCGCATCCGCGCCGGTGCGCTTCGCGGCGTCAAGGATGCGATCCGCGGACAGGTAGCTCTCGGCGGCTGGTGCGGGCCCGAGGAGCACGGCCTCGTCGGCCAGGCGGACGTGCGGCGCGCACCGATCAGCCTCGGAGTACACCGCCACTGTCGCGATGCCCAACTCCCGCGCGGTGCGCAGGATCCGAACCGCGATCTCGCCCCGGTTGGCGACCAGCAGCTTGTCAACCACGCGGCACCTCGCCTTCGCCGTCGGTGACGACCATGCGGACCTCGGTCGGCTTGAACCCGTTGCAGGGGTTGTTGATCTGCGGGCAGTTCGACACCAGCACCAGCACGTCGAGCTCGGCGCGCAGCGCCACCCGGAGGCCGGGTGCGGAGATTCCGTCGACGATGCCCAGCGTGCCGTCGGCCTCGACCGGGACGTTCATGTACCAGTTGACGTTGCCGACGAGATCGCGCTTGCCCAGCCCCCAGCGGGAACCTTCGATCAGGAAGTTCTCGGCGCAGCCGTGCTGGTGGTACGTGTGATGGCCGTAGCGCAGCGTGTTGGACTCCTTGCTGCACGCGCCGCCGATGGTGTCGTGGCGCCCGCAGGTGTCTTCGACGACCGTCATCAACGCGTCGTCCTCGTGGCTGCGCAGCACGCTGCCAGTGGTCAGGAAGATGTTGCCCTGCTTGGCGATGGTGTTGCCCGCGCTGTAGCGGCGGGTCGTGTCGGCGGCGTCGAAGGCCAGGAAGTCCACCGCCTGGTTGCCGTGCAGGTCGATGATGTGCAGCACGTGCCCGCGCTCGACGACGGCGGAGAAGGGTGCGCGTGGTTGCACGACCTGGTCGAGCACGGTGCTCATGACTCAACCGCCTCTCCGCGATTTGCAGTGGTGGTTGCGTCCGGCTCGATCTCGCGTTTCGCGGTTTCTTGTGGCTGGCTTGCGTCACGGTCCCCTGGGGTGCGGTTGAGGAGGGCTGGGGTTGACACGGGGCTGCTCATGCGATCCCCCTCGCGGTCAGGTAGTCGGCGGTGTTGGCGAAGGCACGTCGGCCTTCCGGCGACGCCATCCACAGTGGATCTTCGGGACTGGTGGCGGCGTCACGCCAGGCGAGCACTTCCAGGGTCGAGCAGGTGAACGCGGGTCGTGGGTCCAGCGGGTGCGCGGTGTTGGCGATGGACATGATCACCGGCATCTCGATGCGCAACGTGACCGCGCCGCCCGCCCCACCGGTGAACTCCAGGTCGCCGTTGGTGTTGACGCGAACCCCCTTGAACAGCGCGAGACTCGGTGCGACGTCCCGCGCGTCGAGGCCGTGCTTGGCCAGGGCCAGCTTGAACAGCTCGCGCCCGGCGGGCGAGTCGCTGTGCGGAGCACCGGCGCCGTAGCGCTCGGTGTTGGCGGCCAATGTGGACGTTGAGCACAGGGCGTCGTGGTTGCCGGAGGAGTCCGCGACGATCGACGCCAGCACTCGTGCCTGGTCGGACAACAGCAGGTTCCCGGACTTCAAGTAGGCGTTCCACTGCACCTTGACCGTGTCGGCGACGTTCAGCCGCTCGCACGGCTCGAAGGTGTTGTGCAGCAACAGATGCGCACATGCGTCGCCGTGCAGGTCGGTCAGCCGCACGTGGGTGCCGCGGGCCAGCACCTTGTGCGTGTAACCACCTCCGGCCACGGTCTCGGCCCACACCATCGACTCCGGCGCGACGCCTTCGGGCGGGTCCGGCCACCGCGACGCCGGGAGTACCGGCATGGCCTCCGCGGTGGCACCTTCCTGCGCCCGCGCGTGGTCACGCGCTCCATAGGTGGTTGCAGTGTTCACAGGTTCGCCTCCTCGGGCGTCTCGGGGTGGGGGGGGGGGGGGGGGGGCGCCCCCGCCCCCGGGGGGGGAGAAACGCAACAGGGGGGGGGGGGGCGCGGGGCCGCCGCCCCGCCCCCCCCCCCCGGCCGGGCGGGGGGGGGGGGGGGGGGGGGGGGCCCGGGGCGGGGGGGGGGGGGGGGGGCCGCGCGCGGGGGGGGGGGGGGGGGGGGCCCCCCCCCCCCCCCCCCCCCCCCGCTCCCCCCCCCCCCCCCCCCACTTCGGTGCGGGAGCCGACGGTGCGCCAGCAGAGCCAGCCCACGAGCGTTGCGATGGCGAGGAATTCCAGCGGGAACAGCAATGCCCACAGCGAGCCGGTTCCTGCGGTGTCGTAAACCTCCGGGCGCGGCCAAGCGATGTTGATGATCATCACCAGCCCCCACAGCACAGCGGCGACGTTGATCGGCAAACCCCAACGCCCCAGCGAGAACAACCCCGGCTGGGCGGCGAAACCGCCGCGCAGCCGGGACTTGAGCAGCGGGAGCGTCACCAGCAGGTAGGACAGGTAGACGACCACCACCGAGGTCCCGGTGATGGCGCTGAAGATCGTCGAGTTGCCCAGGTTCAACAGCAGCAGGCCGATGGCCACCGCGCCGGAGACCAGCGCGGGCAGCACCGGCGTGCCGGTGCGCGGGTGCACCTTCGCCAACCGGGCCGCACCCGGCAGCACACCGTCGCGTGCCATCGCGTAGCAGATCCGGATGGTGCCGGTCTGGATCGTCAGCGTGCAGACCACCACCGCGACCGCGACATCGGCCAGGAAGATCCGCCCCAGGGCGTCCCCGAAGACCGCGCTGATCACGTACGGCAGACCTTCCGAGGCCAATCGCCCGTCGGTCAGGCTCGGCGCGGCCATCAGTGCCACCAGGATCACCGCTAGTCCGCCGATTCCGGAGATCAGCAGCGCCCGCAGCACCGCACGCGGCGCGGACCGGCGAGCGTCCACGGTCTCCTCGGCGACCGACGCGGCGGTGTCGAACCCGTAGAGCACATACGCCGCCATCAGTGCGGAGGCCAGCACCCCTGCACCGGCGGCACCGCCGGACATCGGTGCGGCGACCACCTGCGGCCCACGCACCGCGAACAGCGCCAGACCGACGATCAGCACCACCACGCCGACCAGTTCGGCCGCGACGCCGAGGTCGTTGATCCTGGCCATCACGCGCACCCCGGCAGCGTTGGCGGCCGTGGTGCACACGATCAGGACGCTGCCCAGCAGAACCGCATTGGTGGCACCGGTCGCCGAGGTGATCGACGGATCTCCGCCGACCAACTGGAAACCGCTCCACACCGACGGCAGCACCACCTGCAGTGCGATCGCCGCCGCGGCCAACGCCACCGTGCAGCCGAGCAGCATCATCCAACCCGCCAGCCAACCCGGAAAACCGCGCGAGAGGTGCTTGGCCCACTGGTAGACCGACCCGGCCAGCGGGTAGCGGGCGGCGAGTTCGGCGAAGTTCAACGCCACGAACAGCTGGCCGACGATCACCACCGGCCAGGTCCAGAAGAACATCGTGCCGCCGAAGGAATAGCCGAGTCCGAACAGCTGGAACACGGTGGTCAGGATCGAGACGAAGGAAAAACCGGCGGCGAAGGCGCTGAAGGAGCCGAGCGTGCGGCGCAGTTCCTGGCGGTAACCGAAGGCCGCGAGCTCATCAGGTTCGGCAGTAGTCGTCACACGACCTCCCGGTGGAGTTTTTGTCGTGCGACAGAAATTAGGGAGCCGCGAAGACGTCGGAGTGCCAGCGCGGTCACCAAGCGGTAAGCAATTGTGAGCAATGTGTTTCCGAAACCTCACCACGGACCACGGCGGCGCGGTGAGTTCGCTGATTGGCCATGATGACCAGGTGGGAACACAGGGACGAGTGGGGCGACCCAGGGCCGGTTCGGCCGGTACCGGCGATTCACGGGAGGACCTGCTGGCAGCTGGGGCCGCGCTGTTCACCGAGCGCGGCTTCGCTGCCACGTCGACGCGGGCGTTGGCGGAGCGAGCCGGTTTGCGGCAGGCGGCCCTGTACCACTACTTCGAGACCAAAGAGGACATCCTCGCCGCGCTGCTCGAACGCACCGTGCGGCCGTCCGCGGAACTCGCCTCAGCTCTGCTGGGTCGCGCAGAGGATCCGGCGGTGCGGCTGTGGGCGCTGTGCCGGGCCGACATCGAGCTGCTCGCTGGCGGCGAGCACAACCTCGGCGCGCTGTACCTGCTCCCGGAGGTCGCCGGGCCGCGGTTCGCGGAGTTCCGGCGGCAACGCGCCGAACTCAAGGATGCCTACCGGGTGCTGGTCGAAGCCCTCGCTGGTCCGCAAGCCACCGGGCGGGCGGATTTCGTCTTCGGCGTGGTGGAAAGCGTGATTCTGATCCGGCGCGAGGAAACGGGGCTGGACCCCGTCGCGTTCGCCGCCGCGGGCGCGGACGCTGCCCTGCGCGCAGCCGGTGTCAGCGACGACCGGCTGTGCGAGGTCCGCAGGGCGGGGGAGAAGTTGCTCGGGACGCCGTAGCGCCCCGCAGCCGGTCAGGCGGCCGCTGCTCCGGGGCGCTGGTACCGGTCGACGTACTCCTGGTCGGAGAGTTCGGCGATGGCGTACATGATCTCGTCGGTGATGGACCGCAGCACCGGCAGCGAGCTCTCCATGCCGGAGTAGCGGTTGAAGTCCAGCGGATCGCCGAACCGGACGGTCACCGGGTGCGGACGGGGGATCTTCTTGCCGCGCGGCTGGAGCTTGTCCGTGCCGGTCAGCGCGACCGGCACCACCGGCGCACCGGTGCTCAGCGCCAACCGGGCCACCCCGGTCCGGCCCCGGTACAGCCGACCGTCGGGCGAGCGGGTGCCCTCCGGGTGGATGCCGAAAGCACCGCCCTGCCGCAACACCTGCTCGGCGGCGTCCAGTGCTTCCTTGGCCGCGCGCCCGCGCCCGCGCTCCACCGGGATCGCGCCCAACGAGCTGAGCAACCACTTGGTCAGCGCGCCCTTGGCGCCGGTGCCCTGGAAGTACTCGGCCTTGGCCAGGAACGCCACCGGACGGGGCAGCACCAGCGGCACGATGAAGCTGTCCAGGACCGCGAGGTGGTTCGGCGCCAGGATCACCGGGCCGGTCGCGGGAACCTTGTCCGCGTCGACGACGGTCGGCCGGTAGATCGTCCGCCCCACCGCGCCCATGACCTGTTTGCTCACCGCGTACAGCATTCGCCCTCCTGCGCGCCGTTGATCCGGATGGAATCTAACCCGGCGAGGTTTCGGCGCTGCGTCCTACCGGTCAAACTCGAAGTTCGGCCGGTAGCCCGACCGGGGTATCGGCGAACGCGGACGGGTGGGAGCATGGGGTTCGGAGGTAGCGCCGTGAACAGTTCACATCGTGACGACACCCCGGTGCTGATCACCGAGGCCCAGCCGTCGTACGACGATCAGCAGGCGACGCGTCGCCGCAGATACGCGATCATGATGGCCAGCCGGATCCCGTGCCTGGTCGCCGCCGCACTGGTTTTCCAGCTCTGGCAGCTGTGGTGGTTGGCGCTGATCATCCTGGCGATCTCCATTCCGCTGCCGTGGATGGCGGTGCTCATCGCCAACGACCGCCCGGCGAAGAAGCGCGAGAAGGTGCACTGGTTCCGCCGCTCGCACCGCGCGCTGGAATCCAGCAGCCACCAGGTCATCGAGGGTGCCTGAGTTCCTGTCTTTGATCTTGTTTTTGAAGCGGCGAAGCCGCTTAGCCCACGTACGGCACTTGCACGCTGCGGGTTCTCAGCGGTCCATGCGGGGACACCCCGCACCCCGAGCTATCTCGGGAGGACAGCCTCGACGTGGTGTATTTGGCATACATGATGTCGGGGATCCCGGACGGAGAAGGCTTCTGAGGTTCCGCCACCGGCACCGGCACGCAAAACGAGTCCGAAGGACAGCCTCTGAGCGGGCAAACCCGGCGGGTTGCCGACAGGCGGGGATTTCGTGCGGCATCATGGGGGTATGAGCACGATGACGATGCCGGAGACCGACACCCGGACCGAGACCACTGATCAGACCAGTGATGACCGTCCGGAGATGTTCCACTACGTGCAGAAGGACAAGATCGCCGAGAGCGCGGTCATGGGCACCTACGTGGTGGCGCTGTGCGGTGAGGTCTTCCCCGTCACCAAGTCGCCGAAGCCGGGCTCGCCGGTTTGCCCGGACTGCAAGGAGATCTTCGAGTCCCTACCGCCCGGCGGCAAGGACTGAGGACGCCCGGCCGGTCCTGCGCGGTGTTCGAGCAGCGCTCAGCCGCCGTGCGGTTCCGCCTGCCGGTCGGCCGGCCGCTTCGGCAGTGGGATCCCGTTGCGCGGTAGTTCCTGGGCGCTCGACTGGTCGCCGTCGGACTGGCCGTTGCGCCACGCGCGGTAGCCCTCCTCGGTGTGCATCCGCTGCGCGAGGCGCTTCATCTCCAGCCGCCGCCACTTCCGGCGCTCCCGGCGGGTCATCTTCGCGGGCCACATCTCCTGGATGGCGTTGTTGAACTGCGCGCCCATGATGATGGCCAGCCCGATGAAGAACGCGAACAGCAGGAACGCGATCGGGGTGGCCAGCGCGCCGTAGGTGTAGCCGGTGCTGGTCACCCAGGTGATGTAGAGCCGCAGACCGATGCTGGCGCACAGGAAGATCACCATCGCCAGCAGCGCACCGGGCAGGCCGCGATGCCACGGCAACTTCCGGGGCAGCGACACCTTGTAGAGCGTCGCCAGCGCGACCACGAGCCCGATGCCGGTCGCCGGGTAGTAGAACGCCTGGATCAGCCAGGCGATGTCGTCCTGGAAGTCCTGCGGGAAGATCGTCGGCAGCCAGTCCGGTCCGAGCGCCACCACCGGCAGCCCGACCACCGCGAGGATCAACGCGACCAGGTACAGCAGCAGCGCGAAGATCCGTTGCCACACGCTGTTGCGCACCAGGTACTGGTTGTAGGCGAGGGTGATCGAGTCGACCAGCGACGCGAGCGCCGAGGAACCCGCCCACAGCGACAGCAGGAAACCGACCGAGACGATCTCGCTGCGCCCCTTGGTCAGGATGTCGGCGACGGTGGGCCCGATGATCTGGTCGACCACGTTCGCGGTGAACACCGTGCGGGAGAAGGCCAGGATCTTGTCGTGCACGGCGTCGACGACTTCGGGGCCGAACCAGTCCCCGACGAAGCCCAGGCTGCCCAGCAGGCCGAGCAGCAGCGGCGGCATGGACAACGTCTGCCAGAACGCGGCGGCGGCCGATTCCGAGAAGATGTTGTCCCACCACGCCTTGTCGAGCGTGCGCAACACCAGGCGCAGCGGCCCGCGTCGCACCGGGGCTCGCGGTGGTGCGACCGTCGCACTGCGTCCCCGGCGGTCTGGTGGATTCGGAGGACCCATGGCACCCATAAGGATGCTTCATCCGCCGCCGCCGTGAGCGTCGGCCCGGGAAAACCCGCGGGAACTCGGAGTGTCGGACACCACTCCCGCGGCCGTGCCCGTACTGGTGGGGTTTGAAAGGTAAGCTGCACGGCGGCCTGCTTCGAGTTGATCGACGCCGTTGGTGTGTGCGGGCAGTCGCGGGGTTGTGCAAAGGTGCGCCCTCACCGGTTCGGGAGAACGAGGAAGGAGTGGCGAGCTGGCGTGTCCGAGGCCCAACTCGACTATTCCGTTCGGTCCGTGCTCAGCGACCCCTCCCAGGCCCCATCCCGACCACTGCGCGCCTGGCAGCGGCGAGCCCTCACCAAGTACCTGTCGAGCCGACCGCAGGACTTCCTGGCGGTGGCCACGCCCGGCGCGGGCAAGACGACTTTCGGGCTGCGGGTCGCCGCCGAGCTGCTCGCCGACCGGACGGTCGAGGCGGTGACCGTGGTGGCGCCCACCGAGCACCTCAAGCACCAGTGGGCGCTGGCCGCCGGTGGCGCGGGCATTCCGCTGGACTCCAACTTCCGGAACGGTGACGGGGTCACCGCAGCCGACTACCGCGGTGTCGTTGTGACGTATGCGCAGGTGGCGGCACATCCGACGCTGCACCGGGTCCGCACCGAGCGCCGCAAGACGCTGGTGATCCTCGACGAGGTGCACCACGCGGGCGACGCGAAGTCCTGGGGCGATGCGATCCGGGAGGCGTTCACCCCGGCCGTGCGACGGCTGTCGCTGACCGGTACCCCGTTCCGCAGCGACGACTCGCCGATCCCGTTCATCGGCTACGAGCCGGACGCCGACGGCTCGCTGCGCAGCCGCGCGGACCACTCCTACGGCTACTCCGACGCCCTCAACGACGGCGTCGTCCGCCCCGTGCTCTTCCTGGCCTACTCCGGCGAGGCCCGGTGGCGCACCAACGCGGGTGACGAGTTCAGCGCCCGCCTCGGCGAGCCGCTGACCGCCGAGCAGACCGCGCGCGCCTGGCGCACCGCCCTGGATCCGGCGGGGGAGTGGATCCCGACCGTGCTGCAGGCCGCGGACACCCGCCTGGCGCAGCTGCGGAGCGGCGGCATCCCGGACGCCGGTGGCCTGGTGATCGCCTCCGACCACGTCACCGCGAAGGCATACGCCAAGACCCTGCAACGGCTCACCGGCGACGAACCGGTCGTGGTGCTCTCCGACGACCCGCAGGCGTCCGGGCGGATCGCCGAATTCGCCGAGTCCGACGAGCGCTGGATGGTCGCGGTCCGGATGGTCAGCGAAGGCGTCGACGTGCCGCGGCTGGCCGTCGGTGTGTACGCCACCAGCGCCTCGACGCCGTTGTACTTCGCCCAGGCCGTGGGTCGGTTCGTGCGGTCCCGGCGGCCGGGCGAGACGGCGAGCATCTTCCTGCCCAGCGTGCCGGTGCTGCTGGAGCTCGCCAGCCAGCTGGAGGCGCAGCGGGACCACGTGCTCGGCAAGCCGCACCGGGAGAAGGACGGCTGGGACGACGAACTGCTGGTCGAGGCCAACCGCCAACGCGACGAGCCCGGCGAGGAGGAGAAGGCGTTCACCTCGCTGGGCGCCGAGGCCGAGCTGGACCAGGTGATCTACGACGGATCGTCGTTCGGCACGGCCGCCTTCAGCACCACCGAGGAAGAGCAGGACTACCTGGGCCTGCCGGGCCTGCTGGAACCCGACCAGGTGCGGGCGCTGCTGCGGCAGCGCCAGGAACAGCAGCTGGAGGGCGTCGGCAAGCGCGAGGCCGAGGCGAAGGCGGCGAAGGCCGCCGAGCAGGCCGAGCAGCGCGCGCGACCGCAGAGCGTGCAGGAGCGGCTGCAGAAGCTCCGCAAGGAGCTCAACACCCTCGTCTCGCTGCACCACCACCGCACCCGCAAACCGCACGGCAAGATCTACAACGAGCTGCAGAAGACCTGCGGTGGACCCCCCACCGCGATGGCCAGCATCGAGCAACTCGAAGAACGCATCGCCACGCTCCGCTCCTGGTGAGCGCCACGCCTGGCACGCCAAGCTGACAATGCGCCGTTGACCACGCAAAACGGTCGCATGCCCCTTTCGGTGTTCGGCCGCTGTGGTTGGTCTCATAGGGTCTGGTCATGGCTTTTGACGTGGAGAAGACTCGGGAGCAGTACCCGGCGTTGGCGGATGGTCGGGCGTGGTTGGACGGCGCGGCGGGCACCCAGGTGCCGCAGTCGGTGATCGACGCGGTCAGCGACGCCTACCGGGTTGGGATGTCCAACGTGGGCGGGCCGTACGAGTCCAGCCGCCGCGCTTCCGGGATCGTCGCTGAGGCTCGCGCGGCGGTTGCGGACCTGGTCGGCGCCCCCGATCCGACGGGCGTGGTGTTCGGCCCGAGCATGACCGCCCTGACCTACCGCTTCGCGGCGGTGCTGGCCGGGGGTTGGCGGCCCGGTGACGAGATCGTGGTGACCCAGCTGGACCACGACGCCAACGTGCGTCCCTGGGTGCAGCACGCGCAGCGCGCGGGCGCGGCGGTGCGGATGGCGGAGCTGGACCCCGAGACCGGCGAGCTGCCCGTCGACCACGTCACCGACCTCATCGGCGAGCGCACCAAGCTGGTCGCCGTCACGGCGGCCTCGAACGTGCTGGGCACGATGCCCGAGCTCCGGGCGATCACCGATCGGGCCCGGCAGGTCGGTGCCCTCTCCTACGCCGACGGTGTCCAGCACTGCCCGCACGCCCACGTGCGGCTAGCTGAGCTGGGCGCGGATTTCTACGCGACCAGCGCCTACAAGTGGGCCGGACCGCATCTCGCCGCGGTGGTCGCTGCCGATCCGTGGTCGCTGGAGAACCTGCACCCGGACAAGCTCACGCCGTCGCCGGACACCGTGCCGGACCGGTTCGAGCTCGGCACCAACCCGTTCGCCGCGCTGGCCGGGGTGGTGGCCGCAGTGGACCACCTGGCCGGACTGGATCCCGAGGCCAGCGGCACCCGGGCCGAGCGGCTGGCGGTGTCCCGCCGCGGCGTGCAGGCCCACGAAGACGAGCTGGCCAAGACGCTCTTCGAAGGGCTGGCCGCGCTGGATGGCGTGGTGCGGTACGGCGCCCCGCAGGGCCCGTGCACTCCTACGGCGTTCTTCGGGCTTCCGGGCAAGGAACCCGCGGACGTCGCGGAGCAGCTGGCTGAGCGCGGTCTCAACGTCTCCCACGGGCATTCCTATGCCTGGGAAGTGGTGCACGCCCTCGGCATTGGCCCGAAGGGCGGCGTGCGGGCGAGCCTGTCGCACTACACCAACCGGGCGGAAGTCGAACGGCTGCTCGACGCCTTGGGTGAGCTCAGCTCGTGAGTGCGAAAGCGTGCTCCAGCGCGCTTTCGCACTCACGACAAAGACCGTGCCCCCGCAGCACCTGCGGGGGCACGGTCTTGGTCTGACGGGTGTTACTGCTCGTCCTGCTGGAGGTCGGCCTGCACTTCGCGCAGCCCGGCCTCGTACGCACGGGCGTGGTGCCCGCAGAACAGAAGCTCGCCACCGGATGGCAATACGGCGCGAAGCTTCGCAGCGGCCCCGCAGCGGTCGCAGCGGTCGGCGGCGGTCAGCTCGGGGCGGGTGAGCGTTCCCGGCATCGTGATCTCCCTCCGTCCCGGCGTCGGACTAACCCGACGCCCTCGATCCTGCTACGACCACCGGTGGCCCACTGGCTGCGGGGTCGGTGCTCGTGGCTCCACTCTTCCAGACGCTTTGGCCGGAGTCAGTGTTCCCGCGCCGGGTCGCGACGGTCGTCACTATGAAGTACCCGGTTGTAGCAGCGGTGTTAGCGGAGCGTGATCAACACGCTGAAAACGCTTGCGACATGGGAAAATGTCGATCCGGCGTGGTCACCGAAGGTGTCCGGTCGGTGAACACAACCCCGACATTCGGTGTTTCAGATCACAGATCGGACGGCGATTCGCGGGGTCAGTTCCGCTGGAAGCGAACAACGAATCCCACTGGTCGGACGGTTTTTGCCGCCGAATGGCCGCCCGGAGGTCGGGTCCCGGCCGCTTCGGCGCCTTCCGCGGGTTCGTGCGAGAGCGTGCGAATCGAAAAATCGGACTGACGGCTGGCGGCTCGCCGGTACGGTGTCCGCCGGAGGTATTGGCATGGGTGGTGAAGGAGTACCCGGGCAACGTCGCACGCGTTGACATGGTTCGAAGGTGACCTGTCGTCGCGTGCTGCTCGGTTCCGCGGCACGGCGAGTCGACGTCCTTGGCGACGTCGCGTGACTTCCTGATTTCGCTGAGTCAGCACCCCGCATCGAATGCGGGTGACTCGTGCCTGCGGTCCGAAGGGCTATCCTGCCGTGCCTCTTGTCGTTCTCGCCTGCTTGGCCTTCGTGAGCATGTCGCTGCCCGAGAGCATGCTCGGCATCTCCTGGTCTTCGATGAGTGCGGACTTCCACCAGCCCCTGGGGGCGTTGGGGTTGCTCCTGGCCTTCGGCGTCGCCGCCGCGGTGCTGTCGAGCGTCATGGTCGGGCGCGTTCTCGTCCGCGCGCATGTCGGTTGGCTGCTCTCCGGCAGCACCTTCCTGTCCGCACTCGGCCTGCTGGGGCACAGCCTCGCCCCGGCGTTTTGGGTGTTGGTGGCGGCGAGTGTCCTCATCGGACTTGCCAACGGCGCGGTCGACTCCGGAATGAACGCCTACGCCGCAAATCATTTCGGTGCCCGCCGCATCACTTGGATGCACGCCAGCTACGGCATGGGTGCGGTCATCGGCCCAGCCATCGTCACGATCGCCCTGAACACCGGCATGCACTGGCGATGGGCATACGCGATCACCGCAGCGGTGCAGATCGTGCTCGCGTGCGCGTTCCTCCGAACCACCGATCGCTGGGCCAGGGGTCGGACTGCGACACCAACGTTTCCCGCGAACCCGGAAGATCGGACAAGAGGTGACAACCGTCCCAGGCGTTGTGCCGTCGCCCTGAGCACCGCGGCCTTCGCCCTCCAAACGGGCATCGAATCCAGCACTGGGCGCGATCGGCCTAGCACCAGCCCTCCTGGCGCTGGCCCTGGCCATCACAGCCGTGTACGGCCTACTCGTGAACCTGAAGCCCTGATCTTCGCGGTTCACCCGGCCATGCGGAGGGGCCGGAGTGGTCCCTCCTGTCGGCTGCGCGGCTATCCATCCACATCGGACAAAATACATAAAGCCTTAACTTCAACGCTATCCGCGCAAGCGTGCCGAACCAACCGAATTAGGCGGTCTTCTCAGTGCCGAAACCCGGCCGCGGGCGCGCGTTTTGCGCTGGTCGCGCACCGAATGCGAGTCGTGCGTCCACGCGTTTCCCAAGTCTCGTGCGGGGGAGGCCGGTCGTTTCCCGTTCCAGGAATGTTCAACCAGCCGTCCTCGGCTGCGTCATCTGCTGCGCCTAAATTCCCGAAAGCTTATTTAGCGAAAGAAAGGGACCCATGGACGCACCCCTAGCGGTCCGAGCTCGCGGTATCACCAAATGTTTCGGTGATGTCGTCGCGCTCGACTGCATCGATCTGGATGTGGCACAGGGGCAGATCCACGGGCTGGTCGGCCCGAACGGCGCGGGGAAGACGACGTTGCTCGGCCTGCTGCTGGGCCTGGCCGTCGCCGACGAGGGCCGCCTTGAGATTCTGGGTGCGGCGGTCGGGCGGGCGCTAGCTGCTCCCGACGGTGTCGCAGGCTTCGTGGACGGGCCCGGCCTGTACCCCTCGCTCACCGCCAGGCAGAACCTCTCCGCACTGGCCGCCCTGCGCAGCGACGCGCGAACCGGGGAAATCGACGACGTGCTTGAGCAGGTCGGGCTCACCGATGTCGCCGACGACCGGGTCCGGGGCTTCTCCCTCGGCATGCGTCAGCGGCTCGGGCTCGCCGCCGCCCTGCTCACGAAGCCGCGGCTACTGGTGCTCGACGAGCCTGCAAACGGTCTCGACCCAGCCGGTGCGAAGCACGTGAACGGTGTCCTCACCCGGCTCGCGGCGGACGGGACCACGGTATTGCTCTCCAGCCACCGGATGGATGACGTCGAGGCACTGTGCTCCGAGGTCACCATCCTCGCGACCGGACGGGTCGTCTTCTCCGGCCCGCTGAGCAAGCTGTCCACTGAGAACACCGAACTCGACTACCGGGTCCGCACCGCCGACCCGGAGGCCGCCCGCCGCCTGATTCTCGAAATGCCCGGACTCGGCATCGTCAACGATGCCGTCGCGCGGCAGGATGCCGGTGGCCTAGTGGTGCGCGGGCTGGTGCCAGCCCTTGACGAACTGGTGGCGGGGCTCGTGCACGCGGGCATCGCGCTGCGCGAGCTGGCACCCGTTGTGTCGCCGCTGGAGGCCGCGTTCCTCGCCCTCACCGAGCAGCAGGAGTCCAACCGATGACCGCGACCGTCGCCGAGCCCGAAGCTCCCGCTGTCCGCCCCGCCTCGGTGCGGCGTGGCTACCGCTTCGAGCTGGTCAAGCTGCTCTCGCAATGGCGTGTGCGCCTGCTGGTCCTCGCCTGCTGGATCGCACCGGCGTTGTTCGTCGCAGCGGTGAGCCTGCAGAGTTCGCTGCCCACCGACACCGTCTTCGGTCGTCTGATGAACGCCACCGGTTGGGCCGGATCGCTGGTGATGCTCGGTTTCGCGGGCACCTACGCGCTTCCACTGCTGACCTCGGTGGTCGCCGGTGACGTGTTCGCTTCCGAGGACCGACTCGGCACCTGGCGCCACCTGCTGGTGGCAGTCCGGTCGTACCGGCAGATCTTCGTGGCGAAGGCACTGGCCAGCCTCACCGTCATCCTGGTGCTGGTGGCCGGGATGGCTGTGTCCAGCGCGGTCGGCGGAGTCGTGGCGGTCGGCAACCGGCCGCTGGTCGGTCTCGACGGCCACCTGCTGGCGCCCGGGGGCGCCGCCGTACAGGTCCTGCTCGCGTGGGCCAGCGTGCTCGCCCCGACGCTGGCCCTCGCCGCGATCGGGCTGCTCGGGTCCGTCGCATTGGGACGGTCGCCGATGGGTCTGCTGCTGCCCGCCGTCGTCGCCATCGCGATGGCGCTCGCCCAGCTGCTGCCGCTACCCGTCGCCGTCCGCCTCGCCCTGCCCAGCTACACCTTCGTCGCGTGGAACGGCCTGTTCACCAGTCCGGTTCAGTTCGGCCCGCTGCTGATCAGCATCGTGGTCAGCCTGGTGTGGGCCGTCACCGCGACAGCGCTGGCCTACCTGCTCTTCCTGCGGCGCGACTTCACCAACCTCACCTCCGACGCCGTAGGGCGCCGTGCGATCACCGTCGGAGCCCTGCCGCTGGTCGGGCTCGTCGTACTCGCGTTCGCGATCATCGCCGTCGCGACCCCCTCGCTGGGTTCCGGGATCGAGCAGGACAAGGTGCAGCGGTCGCTCGCCACGGCGTTCGCCCACCTCTACCGCCTGCAGACCGAGCAGTTGAACCGTCCCGCCGTCACCGAGGCGCAGCTGGCAGCCACGGCGGCGTGCGACAAGGGCGGCGACTTGGTAGCAGATGAGGGGCCAGGCAACGACTGGCGTTGCGTCGTCTCGTGGCATCTCCCCGACGTCGAGGCCGTGGGGACGGCCATCTACCAGCTCGACGTCACCTCAGACGGGCGGTTCGTCGCCGACGGCGACGGGCCGAAGGAAGTGAACGGTTACTTCCAGGTGCGGACCCCAGCCGGGGACCAACCCAACCCGCTGTGGCAGTTCGACGGGAATGTCGAACTGCTGCGAACCACACCGAAGGGATAATTCAATGCGAGTAACGCGCCATCGTCGGCGTGTCGAGAAAGTCCACTTTGGACTTCTCGGCCGACGCAGCGGCCGGTTACGCTTCGCAACGGTCGGTACCACCACGGTCGCCCTCGTCACTGCTGGCACCGGCATCGGTCTCGCCGCGACGGACCAGTTCGGCACCGACCAGGTCGGTCAGACCACCGATCAGGGGCAGGTCGTCTCCAGCGACCAGTACATCAAGCCGATCGGTGACCGACTCGTCATCAACAACGGCAAGATCATGTCGTCCTCGGTCAGTCCGGACGGCACCCACCTCGCCGCCTCGATCACGGACGGCGGAATGGCACTGTCCATTGTGGATCTGAAGAATTGGAAGGTGCAGCAGCTCGTCGGCAACTCCGCGTCGGCGAACCTGCGCATCAGCGGCAACGACGTGGGCCAGGAAGGCCCCACGTACTCGCCCGACGGTTCGCAGCTGTGGCTGGGTCAGACCGACGGCTACACCAAGTTCACCGTGAACCCGGACGGCAACCTCGCGAACCCGACCTTCGTCGCGATCCCGGCGGACGGGCCCAAGCACGCGCTGGTGGCCGAGCCGGTGTTCTCGCCCGATGGAAAGACGGTGTACTCCGCCGTCAACGGCCAGAACCGCGTGGTCGCCATCAACGCGGCGACCGGGGCCATCGAGCAGAGCTGGCCCGTGGGCAACGCCCCGCGTGACATGGTCGAGGTCGGCAACAAGCTCTACGTGAGCAACGAGGGTGGGCGTCCCGCGAAGCCCGGCGAGCCCACCATCAACTCGTACAACACCCAGGTCCCGGCCGACCCGGTGACCGCTGCTACCACCACCGGCACGGTCAGCGTCATCGACCTGGCGAACCCGACCGCCGCTGCTACGAGCATCGATGTCGGTCTGCACCCGACCGCCCTGTACGCCAAGAACGGGGCGCTGTTCGTCACCAACACCGCCACCAACGACGTGTCGGTCATCGACACCGCCAACAACAAAGTCGTGCAGACCATCGCCACCCAGCCGTGGCCGGAGGCGACGGTCGGCTACGAGCCCGACGCGGTGACGCTCACCGACGACGGCCACCTGCTGGTGACGCTCGGCCGTGCCAACGCGGTCGCCGTCTACCGGTACACGAGCCCGCTGGAGCCGGTCAGCTACGTCGGCCTGCTCCCGACGGACTACTTCCCCGCGGAGATCACCACCGTCGGCAACGACGTGCTGGTCTCCAACACCCGCGGTATCGACGCTCTCCGCCCCACCAACAGCGCCGGGCACGGTACCCACGACACGACGTCGAGCCTGCAGCGGTTCAAGCTGCCGGACGACAAGGCGATCAAGGGCTACACGGACACGGTCTTCAAGCAGAACGGCTGGACCGCCAACTCGGTCGAAATGGCCAACGGAAACAAGCCGACGGAGGTGCCGGTTCCGCAGCGCCTCGGCGACCCCTCGACGATCAAGCACGTCTTCATGATCGTCAAGGAGAACCGGACCTACGACCAGGTCTTCGGTGACATCCCGCAGGGCAACGGCGACCCGTCCCTGGCGCAGTTCGGCGAGAACGTGACGCCGAACCAGCACGCGATGACCCAGCAGTTCGGGCTGTACGACAACACGTACGACATCGGCACGAACTCCGCTGAGGGCCACAACTGGCTGATGCAGGCCGACGACCCGGAGTACACCGAATCCTCGGCCGGTGAGTACCTGCGCAGCTATGACACCGAGGACGACGCGCTCGGCCACCAGCGGACCGGCTTCATCTGGACCGGTGCCCAGGCCGCCGGGAAGACCGTGCGGGACTTCGGTGAGTTCCAGCAGTTCCTGACCAAGCCGTCCGGTGCGAGCTGGCAGAACCTGTACTGCGACACCAAGAACATGCAGGCGACCGGGCAGGACACCGCCTACCCCCTGGTCTCGTCCTCACCGATCCCGTCGCTCAATGACGTGTCGGTGCACGGCTTCCCGAAGTTCGACACCAGCGTCCCGGACATCTACCGGTACGAGATCTGGAAGCGCGACTTCGAGAAGAACGGGCCAGCGAACCTGAACATGTTCTGGCTGTCCAGCGACCACACCGGTGGTCCGCCGAACTCGGCCGCCCAGGTCGCGGACAACGACCTCGCGGCTGGCAAGATCGTTGACGAGATCTCGCACAGCCCGTACTGGAAGGACTCGGCGATCTTCGTCGTCGAGGACGACTCCCAGGCCGGTCTCGACCACGTCGACGGCCACCGCGCCCCGATCCAGATCATCAGCCCCTGGGCCCAGCACGGCACCGTCGACAGCCACTACTACTCGCAGATCACGATGATCCGGACCATCGAGCAGATCCTCGGGATCCACCCGATGAACCAGAAGGACAGCGCGGCCACCCCGATGGCTGCGGCGTTCACCGACAAGCCCGATTTCACACCGTTCACGGCGGTGCCGAATCGGACCTCGTTGACCGCCGGTCTGGCGACCCCGCCTGCCTGTGGTGAGGACACCCCCGCACCGCAGAACGCCAACGCCGCGGCCGTACCGTCGGCCACGGTGCCAGCGGACAAGCAGCAGGTGGCGGCGCAGTGGGCGGATTGGCAGACGAACCAGCGCCTGACCGGTCCGAACGCCACGGCCGACTACGCCAACCCCGCGCAGATGAACCACTTCACGTGGTACCAGACGCACGGGTGGACGCAGCCCTATCCGGGTGAGGACAAGATCTTCGCGCCGGACCAGGTGCCGGGCGCCGCCATCCCGTCGGCGGAGTCCGACGGCTGACGCCTGCTGATCACACCAGGAGAGCCCCTGGCTGGCGCCACCGCTGGCCAGGGGCTCTCCTGCTTCCCCTGGTTGGCATTCGGGGGACTGCTCATCCGGTGCAGAATCGGTTCATGGTCGAACCGATCACGCTCCTGCTCGTGCACAGTCCGCTCGTTGGTCCGCTGACCTGGGACTTGGAGGCGACGAGTCTGCGGCACGGTGGCCAGCGCGTCGTCGTGCCGTCGCTTGCGGCGGTCGCTGACGACGGTCCGCCGTACTACCGGAATTTCGCTGCGGCTGCGGCCCGCGCCTTGGAAGTCGCCGGAAGCAATGGTCCGGTGGTGTTGGTCGGTCACAGTGGCGCTGGGGCGCTGCTGCCAGCCGTTGCTGGGGTAGTCGGAGACGATGCGCGCGGCGCTGTCTTCGTGGATGCGATTCTCCCGCACCCCGGCAGTAGTTGGTTCGACACCGCACCAGAGCAGCTGCGCGAGCAGTTGGCCGGTATGGCTCGTGCTGGGCGACTTCCCCCGTGGAACGAGTGGTTTCCGTCGGAAGTGGTCGACACGCTGTTGCCCGATGCGGGTCTGCGAGAACGGTTCATCGCCGAGCTTCCGAAGCTGCCGCTGGCCTGCTTCGAAGAACCGGCACCGGACGTGCCCGATCAGCCCGCCAGCCGTTGCGCCTACGTCCGTCTGAGCGAGGCGTACGACGGAGCGGCGGAGGAGGCCGAACGCCGAGGCTGGCGGGTGCATCGGGAGAACGCGGACCACTTGGCGATGCTCACGGAGCCTGACCGGATAGCTGATGCGATCAGTCACGCCGTCACCGCCGTGACTGATGCGTAAGCACGCGGTCGCCGAATTCGACCACTTTGGACAGTCCCCATGTGCCGGGAGCGGAGACCCGCACTGACCAGGTGCGGGCTTCGGCGCCGGGGATTGACCGGGCTGACCGGGAGCCTGGTCAGCCGTTCTTCGCGGGTGGCGCGGCGGTGGCTCGCCTTCGGTAGTGGGCACTGCGCAGGCCGAGGATGACCGCAGCGAGCGCGGTGGCCAGTGCTGATGCGATCAGGATCGCGGACTTCGCGTGGTCGAGCACGACCGCGTCCGAGTAGGACAGTTCGCTGATCAGCAGTGAGACGGTGAAGCCGATCCCGGCGAGGTGGGAGATGCCCACGATGTCGATCCAGCGCAACGTGGGTTTGAGCTCGGCAGGGGTGAGCTTGGTAGCTAACCACGAGCCTCCGGCGATGCCGATCGATTTGCCACCCAGGAGTCCGGCGAGGATACCCAGCGAGACGGTGTCGGTCAGGGTGCTGCCCAGGTCTCCGAAGACGACTCCGGCGGAGAACAGGGCGAACAGCGGAAGCGCCAGGCCCATCACCCACGGGCGTAGCAAGCGTTCGACGCGGTGGTTGGGAGCGGTGGTCTCGCCGCGGAGCGCCCGGGTCCGCATGAGCAGGCCCATCGCCGCCCCGGCGATGGTGGCGTGCACTCCGCTGGCATGCATCAGCGCCCAGCTCACGACAGCCAGCGGCACGAAAACTACCCAGTTCGGCACCGGAGAACGGCGCACCCATCCCGCGAGTCCACTCTCGCGCTGGAGCAGCCCGAACACCGCGAGCAGAACGAGCGCGCCCACCAGCGGCCCCCACGACAGGCCCTCGGTGTGGAACCCGGCGATGACCACGATGGCCGCCAGATCGTCGACGATGGCCAGGGTGAGCAGGAACGGGCGCAACGCCCGGGGTAGGTGTCGCCCGACCACCGCCAGCACCGCCACGGCGAAGGCGGCGTCGGTGGCCATCGGGATTCCCCACCCGCGAGCCGCGTCGCCCTGGCCCAGGTTGATCGCCGCGAAGATCGCAGCGGGGAGCACGACGCCACACAGGGCGGCCACGATCGGCAGCAGCGCTCGCCGGGGATGGCGCAACTCGCCGTGCACGAATTCCTGCTTGAGCTCGTTGCCGACGATGAAGAAGAACAACGTCAGCAGTCCATCGGCTGCCCATGCCTGCACCGAAAGGTCCAGGTGCAGCGCCTCGGGACCGAACGAGAAGGACCGCAGGCTCTCGTAACCCCCGGCCCACGGGGAGTTGGCCCACAGCACGGCGACCAACGCCGCCCCGATGAGCAGGAACCCACCGACCGCATCGCGCCGCAGCACGTCAGCCACGTTCCTCACGCAGCACCTCCCGGTGCGAGAGCAACGCGAGCGCGCGCAGGCGCCACCCACAGCAGAATGCCCAACATGATCAAAAACCGACCTCACCAGCGGTCCTCGACGAGACCGCTCGACTGCCCCGTCGCCGCGGTGCGGCACGTGCCAGCGGAGCTCCGGACACCCGCAGTGTGCGCCGAGGTGGTCAAAGCAGATGCCCCTGACCCGCAAGATCGCAGGTCAGGGGCATCTGTTGGTTCGTCTCAGTCCAGGTAGTCGCGGAGGACCTGGGAGCGGGACGGGTGGCGGAGTTTGGACATCGTCTTGGACTCGATCTGGCGGATCCGCTCTCGCGTCACTCCGTAGACCTGGCCGATCTCGTCCAGCGTCCTCGGCTGGCCGTCGGTGAGCCCGAACCGCAGCCGAACCACACCTGCCTCCCGCTCCGATAGCGTCGCCAGCACCGACTGCAGCTGGTCCTGCAGCAGCGTGAACGACACCGCGTCGACCGCGACGACGGCCTCGGAGTCCTCGATGAAGTCGCCGAGTTGGCTGTCGCCCTCGTCGCCGATGGTCTGGTCCAGGGAGATGGGTTCCCGGGCGTACTGCTGGATCTCCAGCACCTTCTCCGGGGTGATGTCCATTTCCTTGGCGAGCTCTTCCGGCGTGGGCTCGCGACCGAGGTCCTGCAGCAGCTCGCGCTGTATGCGGCCGAGCTTGTTGATCACCTCGACCATGTGCACCGGGATGCGGATGGTGCGGGCCTGGTCGGCCATGGCGCGGGTGATGGCCTGCCGGATCCACCAGGTCGCGTAGGTGGAGAACTTGTAACCCTTGGTGTAGTCGAACTTCTCCACCGCGCGGATCAGGCCGAGGTTGCCCTCCTGGATCAGGTCCAGGAACGCCATGCCGCGGCCGGTGTAGCGCTTGGCGAGGCTGACGACCAGGCGGAGGTTGGCCTCCAACAGATGGTTCTTCGCCCGCTCGCCGTCCCGCACGATCCAGCGCAGGTCGCGGCGCATCTGGGTGGTCAGCTGCTCGCCGGTCTCCTCGACCTGTCGCAACCGCTCCGCGCCGTAGAGCCCGGCCTCGATGCGCTTGGCCAGCTCCACCTCTTCCTCGGCGTTGAGCAGTGCGACCTTGCCGATCTGCTTCAGGTAGGCGCGCACCGAGTCGGCGGAGGCGGTCAGCTCGGCGTCCTTGCGGGCCTGCCGGAGGGCTTCGGACTCCTCTTCGTCCCAGACGAAGTCGCCGGACTCCTTGCCTTCCTCCTCCGGAACGGGCTCCTCCGGAATGTCCACCTCGACATCGGCGAGATCGCCGACGTCCGGGGAAGTCAGGTCGGCCTCGATCGGTTCGTCGATCTCCATGCCCTCGCCGCTGCTCTTGGCGGGGGCAGACTTGGTCGACGACGACTTCTTCGCCGGAGCCTTGGCGCCCTTCTTGCTGGCCGCCGACTTCGTCGTGGCGGGCTTGCGGGCCGTCGACTTCGCACCCGTCGAACTCTTGGCGGTGGTCTTGCGCGCGGCGCTGGGGGTCGTCTGCTCGGCGTCAGACGAGGCGGCCGCCTCCGAAGCTGGGGTGTCCTGGGACTGGCCCGACTTGGTCTGGGCACCGCCGGTAGCGGCGGAGCTGGAGCGTCGGGTTGCTGTTTCTGCGGCTGCCACGTACGCCCTTTCGCGACGGTCGATGAGGGCTGGCCGGAGGGCGCGAAACCTCGGCCGCCAAAGGTGGGGGACGACCCACTGGATCCAGCCCAGTGCCTGTCAAGGAACCACCAGGTGTTTTCCTCGATGAGCACTTCGAATCAAGCGGGCTGCGTTCCATTGTAACTGCGATGCAGGAGTGCGGTTCCGCCGCAAGGCGGAGTCCGCGCGTCCCGTCATGTGCTAGGCGACCGGTCGGTCACGCATCGTCCCTGGTCGCGGCGGCTGTCGCCGCTCCGACGATGCCAGCGTCGTTGCGCAGCGCCGCGGCGACGACCGGAGTGCGGGTCTGCAGCAGTGGAATCCATTTGTGACCCTTTTTGCTGACCCCGCCACCGGCGATGATCAGGTCCGGCCAGAGGAACTTCTCCAGGCTCTCGATGTAGTGGCTGACCCGAGGCGCCCACTGTTCGTAGGAGAGGTCCTGCTCGTCCTTGATCGAGGCGGCGGCGCGCGATTCCGCATCGTGGCCGTCCACCTCGATGTGGCCGAACTCGGTGTTGGGCACCAGCTTGCCGTCGATGAACATGGCGCTGCCGATCCCGGTCCCGAAGGTCAGCACCACGACCAGCCCTCGGTGCCCGGCACCGGCACCGGTGCGCATCTCGGCGATCCCGGCGGCGTCGGCATCGTTGAGCACCAGCACGTCTTCCCGGGTTCGGCCGAGTCGTTCGGCGAACAGCGTCTGGGCGTCCGTACCGATCCATCCCTTGTCGACGTTGGCCGCGGTGAGCGCGGTGCCGTCCTTGATGACGCAGGGCAGCGTGATGCCGACCGGGCCGGTCCAGGCGAACTTCTCGACGATCTCCGCCACGGCGTCCGCCACCGCGGCCGGGGTCGAGGGTTGCGGGGTGGGGATGCGCATCCGCTCCTCGGCCAGCACGCCGCCGTCGATGTCGACCGGACACCCCTTGATGCCCGACCCGCCGATATCCACGCCGAAACCGCGGGCAGTCGCCATGACTGATCCTTCCTATTCGATTCAGACGAAGGTGTGCAGACCTTAACCGGGTTGTGTTGCGATGTGTACGTGGGATTGGCAAAAGAGGTAGACCCGGAAACCTTGTGCGAGGTCGCTGTGCGGATCGCGCGTGAGGCCGCGGAATTGGCCCGCGCGGTGCGTGACGACGCGATCGCGGACGGTGCGGTGGACACGAAGAGCACCGAGACCGATGTCGTCACGGCGGGCGACCGGGCCGTGGAACGGCTCGTGCGGGAGCGCTTGGCCCAGTTGCGGCCCGGCGAGTCGGTGCTCGGCGAGGAGGAAGGTGGCGAAGGCGCGCTGGACGGGTTGCGCTGGGTCGTCGATCCGATCGACGGCACCGTGAACTACCTGTACGGCTTCCCCTGGTACTCGGTTTCGCTGGCCGCGCAGATCGACGGGCGCTCGGTGGCCGGTGCGGTGGTGGAGCCGGTGTCCGGCCGGGTGTGGAGCGCGGCGGCCGGGCACGGCGCGTTCCTGGACGGCCGTCGGCTGCGGGTTTCAACTGCTGAGCGGCTCGACCTGTCGCTGATCGGCACCGGCTTCTCCTACTCCGTGCAACGCCGCACGGCGCAGGCCGAGGTGCTCGGTCGGCTGCTTGGCCAGGTGCGTGACATCCGGCGGGCCGGGGTGGCGTCGCTGGACCTGTGCGCTGTCGGCGCGGGCTGGCTGGACGGTGTCTTCGAGGTCGGCCTCAACCGGTGGGACTGGGCGGCCGGTGCGCTGGTCGCCGCCGAAGCCGGTGCCGAACTGCGACTGCCCACGCCGGACTCGGCGGACGGGCTGGGCGACGGGATGATCGTCTGCGCCGCGCCGGGCATCGCCAAGGAGTTGACGGAGGCGCTCCGGCGTGCCGACGCCGGACGGGTCTGACATCTCCGTGCGTGGCGGCGAGCTCCGCGCTTGTTGCCACGCACGGTGCCCGTTCGCCGGGACGGCGGGCGATCAGCAGTGCACGTCGCGGGCCTTGGCGAGCAGGTCGCGGCTGATCTGCGGCGGCGTCACCTCTTGTTGGGCGCCGTCCTGCTGATCCCGTTGGGGCACCCAGTTCTCCAGTTCCTGGAGCACCTGCTTGGCCTCGGTGGTGGTCTTGATGTCGTCGAATTCCGACCCGAGTGCGAAATCGACGCTGGCGTCCTGGCGTTCGTCGCGGACCAGTTGGGCGCACGGCGCGATCAGGCTCAACGTCCGCGCCGCGCCAGCTCCGGCGCTGCCGAAGCGGATCTGGCCGTGGCACTTCAGGTCGTAGTTGACGTACACCGGGTCGTTGGCCGCGCCGCCCTTCGCGAAACCGAGGCTGGCCAGCTCGTCGCTGACCAGCGACGCCTGCCGGGCCTCGCCGTTGCCGTTGAGCACTCGCACCGAGACGTCCTGCGGCGGGATCGGGGTGGTCGAATCGAGCGAGTCGCGCGGCAGCATGGCCCCCAGCGGCAGCTGTTCGGAATGGTCAGCGTCCTGCGGTGCGGCCGTGGGGGCGCCCGGCGGGTTGCAGGTGGTCGCCGCCTCGACGTCCTCCACGGTGTCGAAGACCCGGGTCCACAGCAGTCCGGACAGCACCACGAGCCCTACGAGCACCACCAGAGCGGGCAGTGGTCGACGCCGCCGGTACCGGGCTCGCCGACCCCACCTTGCACTCACGGCTGACACGTCCCGCCCCTCCCTGGATGCCTAGACCCGCGTGCGCACGTCACTAGATCAGCCTATGCGTAGAACTGGTGTCCCGCGGCGCCGGACGCCGCTGTCGTGTCGCAGCCACCCGTGATGCGCGCGCTGAATCGATGATGAACAAAGAACTGCCTGGGCATCGCATCATGGAGTGCTTCACCGGGCAACCAGTGAAGGCGACCGAACGGGTGCCGGGGATTGATCTTGGATGGCCCGCGGATGCTGCCAACACCACACCTATGGGTGACCTGGTGCGTGTGCGGACTTGGTATGAGCTACCCTCTCGGCGCCTCACGGAGTGCCGGATGAGGCAAGTCGCTCATTACGGGGGAACTGAACGCGTTGCAGGGCGAGACCACGATCACTGCGCCAGCGGGCACAAATTCGGGTCCTGGAACGTTTACCAGCGGCACACCATTGCAGTCTCCACTAACGCAGGGGTGAATCACGATGGCGACCGACTACGACGCTCCGCGCCGCGAGTCCGAAGACTTGGCGGAGGACTCGTTGGAGGAGCTGAAGGCGCGACGCAACGATGCGCAATCCGGCGTCGTCGACGAGGACGAAGGGGCGATCGCGGAGAACTTCGAACTGCCGGGCGCGGACCTGTCCGGTGAGGAGATGACCGTCAAGGTGCTCCCGAAGCAGGCAGACGAGTTCACCTGCTCAAGCTGCTTCCTCGTCCACCACCGCAGCCGACTGGCCGAGAACCGCAACGGTCAGCTGGTCTGCCGCGACTGTGCCGCCTGATCCGGGCAGCCGACGTCGACGAGACCGGGAAGTGGCTGGGCACACGCTGACGGCGTGTGCCCAGTTTGTTTAGAGCCTGCCTTCAACTCGTCTTGCGTGGCGGTGCCAGCCGCGTAGGTGGTCCTAGCGGCTGCGCCACTTCAATAACAAGAACAAAGAACGGGCACTAACGGGAGAGCGGTGGTCCGGCGAAGGGCTTCGCTGTTCGCGTGGGCGTCAACGCTGGTCTTTTAGCGCCGCCACGAGTTCGTCGGGGCGGCGCGTGCTGACCACCCAATAGGGAGTGGGATCGTCCGCGTCGTTCAACCAGATCCGCACCGAGGTGTGGATCGACGCCCGGTGCACCATGAACGCGGCGGGATCCAGGTCCGGGCCGAGCGCCCGGCGCTGTTCCGCCGCGGTGACGACCTCGACGTCGTCGATGAACCGCAGCGGCAGGTGCGCGTCACCGACCCACAACTCGTCGTCCCGGATCTCGATCTTGGTGCGGCCCAGCCACACCGGGATCGCGATCGCCAGCGGCACCAGCACGACGTAGGGCAGCCAAGCCCGCACGCCCGGATAGCCCATGTGCACCTCGGCGGCGAGCAGCACCGCGGCGACCACCGGCATCGGCCAGGTCCACCAGGATGCGTACAACCGCTCGCGGAACACCGGACGTCCCTTCGAGTTCGCCTGACCGGGGGTGTCCCCGGCGACGCTGACCGCTTCCACGCTTTCCGACACGGGTTCAGGGTAGTCTCGCCGCCCGTGTCGAACGTGAAGGTCCTGCTGACTCGACTTGACCCCGATGTCCCGCTGCCGACGTACGCGAAACCCGGCGACGCGGGTGCGGATCTGGTGACCACCAGCGACGTGGTGCTCGAACCGGGCGAACGCGCCGTGGTGGGCACCGGGATCGCCGTGGCGCTGCCGGAGGGCTACGCGGGTTTCGTGCACCCGCGCTCGGGCCTGGCCGCCAGGGCGGGGTTGAGCGTGGTCAACGCCCCGGGCACGGTTGATTCCGGGTACCGGGGTGAGATCAAGGTCTGCCTGATCAATCATGATCGTGCGGTACCGCTGTCGTTGCGGCGTGGCGACCGGATCGCCCAGCTCGTCGTGCAGAAGGTGGAGCACGCGGTGTTCCACGAGGTCGACGAGCTGCCAGCGTCGCAGCGGGGTGCCGGGGGCTACGGGTCCACCGGCGGGCACGAGGTGCTGGCGGTCTCGGCGACCGAGGCCGGTCACAGGACGGAGGTCTGAGGGGATGTTCGGATGGGGCCGTCGACGGGCCGAACCCGCCGATGACGAACAGCACGGCAGTGCTGCCGAGGATCTGGACGTCGTGGACGGCGGGCCGTTCGACGAGAGCGAGGCGCCCGACGACGAGGTGGAGCGGCTCGACCTCGGTTCGGTGCGGCTGCCAGTACCCGAGGGCGGCCAACTGCAGGTCGAGGTCGATCCGGCCGGACCGGTGCGCGCGGTGCACCTGGTCACCCCGGTCGGTCGGCTGACCGTCAGCGCGTTCGCGGCCCCGCGCAGCAGCGGCCTCTGGGACGAAGTCAGCGACGAACTCGCCGAGCAGTTGCGCAAGGACGGCGCGCGGGTGCACGCCGAGCAGGGCGACTGGGGCACCGAACTGGTGGCCGACTCGCCGAAGGCCGCGCTGCGGTTCGTCGGGGTGGACGGCCCGCGTTGGCTGCTGCGCGGCGTGGCGGCCGGGCCAGCGGAACTCGCCAAGGACTGCGCGAAGCTGCTGTACGCGGTCCTCGACGAAACCATCGTCGTCCGCGGCGCCGACCCGTTGCCGGTGCGCACGCCGCTGCCGATCCAGCTGCCGGAAGCGATCCAGCGGCACATCCAGCAGGCCCAAGCCCAGAACAACAACGGCCAAGCGGGCTAGGGACTTCCTCAGCAGCGGTGCGGGTAGTGGAACCTCAGACGCCGCGTCGCTGTGCGGGGCGTCCTTCCCGTTGGCTGGGATCGGTTCGACCGGGCGGACAGCGACCGGCTAGGTTCGAGTTGTGCCTGATGCTGCTGAATGGTGGGTCTACCTCGGAGCCGCGCTGCTGATCGCGTTCGCGCCCGGTCCCGGCATCCTCTACGTACTGGCGCGCAGCATCCGGGGTGGCTCCCGCGAAGGCGTCCGCTCGGCGTTCGGCAACAGCCTGGGCGCGACGCTGCACGTGCTGGCGGCGGCGGTCGGGCTCTCGGCCGTCCTGATGGCCTCCGCGGTGGCGTTCACCGTGCTGAAGCTCGTCGGCGCGGCATACCTCATCTACCTCGGCGTCCGCGCCTTGTGGGAGTTGCGCGGCGGTTCCGGCGGCCAGCTGCGGGATGCGCCGCGGCAGCGCGGTTCGGCGGTGCTGCAGGGCTTCGTCTCCGAGGTGTTCAACCCGAAGACGGCGATGTTCTTCCTCGCCTTCCTGCCGCAGTTCGTCCACCCCGACCGGGGCTCGACCACGCTGGTCTTCGTGGTGCTCGGCTTCATCTTCGTGCTCTTCACCTTGACCGCCGATCTCTCGGTGGTCGCGTTCGCGGGTCCGCTGTCGACCCGGTTGGCCCGGAATCCGCGTTGGTGGCGTCGCCAGCAGGTGGCCAGCGGCACCACGCTGATCGGTCTCGGCGGGGCGTTGGCGGTGTCCCAGAACTAGGTCGCGGTGCACAACCCGCGAGCCCGTCCAGGGGGCACTCCGAGCGGTCGTGTTGATCAAGAATGAGCCGATCGGGCGGGTCAAGTTCTTAATCCCGCTGGGCCCGCGACTACGCCCACCTCGGCGGCTACGCTGGGGGTGCACGGGCTGCGAGTCGAGCCCCGAGGCGCACAGGAGCGCTAGATGAGCAAGACCGAAGGCGGCTACTGGCGTCGTCTCGTTCATCGCCTGACCAGCGATGTTGCCGAGTTGGACGCCGACGATCTCTCGGAGCGGTCGCAGGCGGGTGGGGCCCAGCGCGCGAGTGAGTGCCAGTGCGGTCAGGAGGCCGTGGTGCTCGGTCGGGTGCGCAGCGTGGGCCTGTGCCCGAAGGCATCGGCACCGACGCTGGAGGCAGAGCTGTACGACGGCACCGAGGACGTGACGTTGGTCTGGTTGGGGCGCCGCCGGATCGCCGGGATCGAACCGGGGCGCGTCATCAAGGCCCGTGGCCGAATCGCGGTCCGCGACGGCCGAAAGGTGCTTTACAACCCCTACTACGAGTTGCAGAACACCGCATGAGCGAACGCGACGCATCCGCCGCCGGGCTACCCGCCCAGGACGCGGCCGATCACCAACCGGACCGAGCCGCGCGGCGGACCGGCGATCCCGAGAAGACCCTGCTCGAACAGATGGGTGGCGTCAGCGGGCTGGCCTACTCCGCGGTTCCGATCGTGGTCTTCGTGCTGGTCAGTTCCGTGACCTCGCTGATGCCCGCGATCTGGTCGGCCATCGGGGTGGCGATCGCCATCGCGATCTTCCGGCTGGTGCGCAAGGAACCGCTGCAGCCCGCCATCTCCGGGGTGCTCGGCGTGGCGGTGTGCTCGTTCATCGCCTACCGCTCCGGTGATGCCAAGGGCTTCTTCCTGCTGGGCATCTGGACGAGCCTGATCTACGGCGGCGTGTTCCTGGTGTCGGTGCTGGCTCGCTGGCCGCTGGTGGGCGTGGCCTGGTCGGCGCTGAACGGGCTGGGCTTCACCTGGCGCAAGCAGCGCCGGGCGCTGCGCGGCTACGACCTGGCGACGCTGGCCTGGACGGTGGTGTTCGCGGCGAAGTACGTGGTGCAGCAGTGGTTGTACGCCGCCGACCAGACCGGCTGGCTGGCCTTCGCACGGATCGTGATGGGCTACCCGCTGACCGGCTTGGCGCTGATCGTCACGATCTGGGCGATCCGCCGCGCGGCGAAGGTCGCCGAAGAGGCGAAGGCCGAAGCCCAGCAGGAAACCACCGCGATCCGCTCGAACCCGTCGATGGGCTAGGGTCCGTGCCGCAAGTGGCATAGCCGCTTGCGGTGCTGGACCCAGCTCGCACCGCCTCGCAAAACGAGTCTGACGACAGGTTCTCAGTCCGCTGGGGCGCGGTCGTGGACGATCGAGCGGATCTGCTGTTCGACGTCCGAGGTGACGACGAACAGCATTTCGTCGCCCGCTTCCAGCGGGTCGTCCGCCTGCGGGACGATCACCCGACCGCCGCGCAGGATGGTGACCAGTGCCGCGTCGGCGGGCAGCTTCAGGTCGCGGACCCGGCGACCGGCCAGCGGGGTGGTCTCGGGCAGCGTCACCTCGACCAGGTTGGCCTGGCCCTGGCGCAGCGTCATCAGTCGGACCAGGTCGCCGACGTTGACCGCTTCTTCCACCATCGCGGCCAGCATCCGCGGCGTGGACACCGCGACGTCGACACCCCATGCCTCGGTGAACAGCCACTCGTTGAGCGGGTCGTTGACCCTGGCCACCACCCGGCGCACCGCGAACTCGGTCTTGGACAGCAGCGACACCACCAGGTTGACCTTGTCGTCACCGGTGGCCGCGATGACCACGTCACAGCCCTCCAGCCCGGCTTCCTCCAGCGAGGCCAGCTCGCAGGCGTCGGCGAGCATCCACTCCGCGCCGGGGATGTTCTTCGGGTGGTAGTTCTGCACGTTCCGTTCGATCAGCAGGACCTGGTGGTCGCCTTCGAGCAGTTCCCGCGCGATGGACTGGCCGACCGCGCCGGCGCCCGCGATCGCGATGCGCATTACTCGCTCTCCTCGGGTGTGCGGCGAGCCGCGGCCGTGACATCTGTCACAGTGCCGGACAAGGCCGCCACGTAGACCGTGTCGTCGGCCTGGATGACGGTCTTGGCCTCCGGTAGCACGCCGTTGCCGAACCGCATGATGAACGCGACCCGCGCGCCGGTGGCGTTCTCCACCTCGGCGACGCGGCGGCCGACCCAACCATCGTGCAGCGGTAGCTGGAGGACCGCGACGGTGCCGGAGGGCTCGCGCCACGCGGTGGCGACGCCTTCGGGCAGCAGCATGCGCAGGAACCGGTCGGTCGTCCACGGCACGGTGGCCACCGTGGGGATGCCCAGTCGCTGGTAGACCTCGGCGCGCTTGGGATCGTAGATCCGCGCCACGACGTGTTCGACGCCGAAGGTCTCGCGGGCCACCCGAGCCGAGACGATGTTGGAGTTGTCCCCGTTGGACACCGCGGCGAACGCGGCCGCCTGTTCGATCCCCGCTTCGACCAGGATTTCCCGGTCGAAGCCGTTGCCGGTGATCTGCTGACCGCGGAACTCCTTGCCCAGGCGGTGGAACGCCTGGGGGTTCTTGTCCACCACGGCCACGGTGTGATCGAGCCGTTGCAGGGCCGCGGCCAGGGAAGCCCCGACCCGCCCGCAGCCCATGATCACCACGTGCACGACCTTGTCTCCTCGCTGCGGGGGTTGTGCTTCGTCGCGACGACCTCGCGATCGTCTGCCGACGGTACCCGGCCGGCTGCGGACCGGGTTCGGTCCGCAGCCGTGGATTCCAGGCGGGTGCACCGTACCGGGTGAGCCGGGTCCGAGGGCAGGGGTGGCGGTCGGATGTGACCTGAGAGGAATTCGGATGGCTGCGGTCAACGGTTCCGCACCTCGAACGCTTACGCTCAGTGCCGTGTCCAAGCTCGCAACCGCAGCGAAACGGTTGATCGTCGGTCGTCCGTTCCGCAGCGATCGCCTCGCGCACACCCTGCTGCCCAAACGCATCGCGCTACCAGTGTTCTCCTCCGACGCCATGTCCAGCGTCGCCTACGCGCCCGAAGAAATCCTGCTGGTGCTGTCCGTGGCTGGGGTGTCCGCCTTCGCGGTCAGCCCGTGGATCGGGCTCTTGGTGGCGATCGTGATGATCACGGTGGTCGCCTCCTACCGGCAGAACGTCCGCGCCTACACCTCCGGCGGCGGCGACTACGAGGTCGCCACCGTCAACCACGGGCCGCGGTGGGGGCTGGTGGTGGCCAGCGCCCTGCTGGTCGACTACATCCTGACCGTCGCGGTGTCGATCTCCTCGGCCGCGGCGAACATCGGCTCGGTGATCCCGTTCGTGGCCCAGCACAAGGTGCTCTTCGCGGTCGGGGCGATCGTCCTGCTGACCGCGATGAACCTGCGCGGTGTCCGGGAGTCCGGCACGATGTTCGCGATTCCGACCTACGCCTTCGTGATCGGCGTGCTGGGCATGATCGCCTGGGGCTTCTTCCGCACGTTCGTGCTCGGTCAGCAGATGCCCGCCGAGAGCGCGGGTTTCGGACTGGTGGCGGAGGAGAGCCAGCTGGCCGGGGTGGCTTTCGTGTTCCTGGTGCTGCGGGCGTTTTCCTCCGGTAGCGCGGCGTTGACCGGTGTCGAGGCGATCAGCAACGGCGTGCCCGCGTTCCGCAAGCCGAAGTCCCGCAACGCGGCCACCACGCTGGCGCTGATGGGCGGCCTCGCGGTCGTGATGTTCCTCGGTCTGCTGATGCTCGCCCGGATCACCGGCGCGGTGCTGGCCGAGGATCCCGCGCACCAGTTGATCGGCGCGCCGCCCGGTTACGAGCAGAAGACCTTGGTCGCGCAGTTGGCGGGTGCGGTGTTCGCGGGCTTCCCGCCCGGCGTCTGGTACCTGGTGTTCTTCACCGGTCTGATCCTGGTGCTGGCCGCGAACACCGCGTTCAACGGTTTTCCGGTGCTGGGTTCGATCCTGGCGCAGGACCGGTTCCTGCCGCGCCAGCTGCACACCCGCGGCGACCGGCTGGCGTTCTCCAACGGCATCCTGTTCCTGGCCGCCGGGGCGATCATCCTGGTGTTCGCCTTCGAAGCCGAGGTCACCCGGCTGATCCAGCTCTACATCGTCGGCGTGTTCGTGTCGTTCGTGCTCAGCCAGAGCGGCATGATCCGGCACTGGAACCGCCTGCTGCGCACCGAGACCGATCCGCAGGCCCGGCGGCGGATGCGCCGCGCGCAGGCGATCAACTCCTTCGGCCTGTTCATGACCGCGAGCGTGCTGGTGATCGTGCTGATCACCAAGTTCACCCACGGCGCCTGGATCGCCATCGCCGCGATGGCCGCGATCTACGTGCTGATGACCGCCATCCGTCGGCACTACGACCGGGTCGCGGACGAGCTCAAGCAGCACGAGGCGGACGCGCTGCTGCCCTCGCGCAACCACGCGCTGGTCCTGGTTTCCAAGCTGCACCTGCCGACCATGCGGGCGATCGCCTACGCCCGCGCCACCCGGCCCGACGTGCTCGAAGGAGTCACGGTCAACGTCGACGACCGGGATACCCGCGAGCTGACGGCGACCTGGGAGGCGGAGAATCTGCCGATGCCGTTGAAGGTGTTGGAATCGCCGTACCGGGAGATCACCCGGCCGGTGCTGGAGTACGTCAAGCGGATTCGGCGGGACAGCCCGCGCGACGTGGTGACCGTGTTCATCCCCGAATACGTCGTCGGCCACTGGTGGGAGCACCTCCTGCACAACCAGAGCGCGCTGCGGCTGAAGAGCCGCCTGCTGTTCCAGCCGGGCGTGATGGTCACCAGCGTGCCGTGGCAGCTGGAGTCCTCCACCCGCGTCCGCCAGAAGCAGCTCACCTCGATGCCGGGCGCGACCCGGCGCGGACTGGGCACGAACGGGAAGGTGAGCAGTGACCGGAAAGCCGGATTGGACAGGTAGGCGGCTTGAGGTCGAGGTCGGAGCAGTCGCGCACGGCGGCCATTGCGTGGCCCGGCACGAAGGCCGGGTGGTGTTCGTCCGCCACGCGTTGCCCGGCGAGGTCGTGGTCGCGGAGGTCACCGAGGACGCCGGGGGAGGTTTCTGCCGCGCCGATGCGGTCGAGGTGCTGACCGCGGCAGCCGGGCGGGTGGACCCGCCGTGCCCGCTGGCGGACCCCGCGCTGGGCCGCGACCGCTGCGGGGGATGCGACTGGCAGCACGCCTCCGGCGAGACCCAGCGGGAGCTGAAGGCCGCGGTGATCGCCGAGCAGTTGCAGCGGATCGCCGGGATCGACTGGCCGGTGCGGGTGCGGGAGCTGCCCGGTGGCCTGCTGCGCTGGCGCAGCCGGGCGCGGCTGGCGGTGGATCGCAAGGGGCGGGCGGGTTTTCGCGCGCACCGCAGCCACCGGGTGATTCCGGTGGAGGACTGCCCGATCACGGTTGAGGGCGCGCTGGACGACGTCACCAAGCGGCGCTGGCGGCCGGGCGCGGAGCTGTCGGTAGCCGCGGATGCGGGCGGCGAAGTGCACGTCACTGCGGTGGACCGAAAGCCGGAGCGGCGGCACGGGCGCGCGGTCGCCCGGCAGGTGCACGGCAGCGGGGTCGCGCACGAATCCGCTGGTGGGCGGCCGTTCGACGTGGCGGTGCAGGGCTTCTGGCAGGTGCACCGGGCCGCGCCCGATGCGTTCTCCGAGGTGGTCGCGCGGCTGGCGGCGACCCCGTCCGGTGGCGTGGCGTGGGATCTCTACGGCGGCGTGGGGCTGTTCGCCGCGGTGCTCGCCGAGCAGGTCGGCCCGGCGGGTTCGGTGGTGCTGGTCGAATCGTCGAAGCGCGCGGTCGAGGACGCCGTGGCGAACCTGCGGGACCTGCCGCAGGTGTCGTTCCGGGCGGGCACGGTGGAGGACGTGGCCGTGGACGAGGACCTGGCCGCACCGGACGTCGTGGTGCTGGATCCGCCGCGCAAGGGCGCTGGTCGCGTGGTGGTGGACGCGGTGACCGCCCGCCGCCCGGCACGCATCGTGCACGTCGCCTGCGACCCGGCGGCACTGGCTCGGGACGTCGGCCTGTTCGCCGAGCGCGGCTACCGGATGATCGAGCTGGAGTCTTTCGACGCCTTCCCGATGACCCACCACATCGAATGCATCGCCCTCCTGGTGCCCGCCGCCTGAGCACCCGCAAAAACCCCTTCGCGTTCGGTTTCGAGTGGGGGATTTGTGGTGGGGTGGCCGGTTAGGGTTGCGGGCGCTGGAGGGAAGGAGCCGCGGTGTGGCTTGACGAGGTGCCCGGCCAGGTGGATCCGCGGTCTCGGGACGCGGTCGAAGCGCGCTGGTCGCGGGCCCGGTGGGGACTGCGGGTGACCGCGTTCTGGTGTGCTGCCGAACTGGTGGTGTCGCTGCTCGGGCTGGTCTGGGCGCTGGCGACGAAGGGTTCGTCGCTGCCGCTGGCCGGGCCGCGCGGCACCCAGGACCTGGTGGGTTACGCCTTCATCGCGGTATTGGCGGTGCTGCCGATGCCAGCCGCTGCGTGGGTGGCCAAGCGGTCGGTGGACAAGATCGACTGGCGTCGCAAGCCGCACGGCTGGCTGCTGTACCCGGTCGTCGTCGGACCGCTGCAAGCGCTCGGACTGCTACTCGCGCTGATCGCGGTCGTCGGCAACGACGTGCTGTCGTGGTGGCAGCCGGTGCTGGTGCTGGTGGTCGGGACCGCGATCCCGGTGCTGGCCACCGCGGCGGCCCGGCGCGCGGTGCTGCGGCAGCCGCTGCGCGAGCTGGGCGGCAGCGAGTTCGTCGTGCAGTTGCCGCTGCGTTCCCCGCAGGGCGGCGGGCAGGACTCCCTGCTGCTGACCGGCGACCGGCTGCGGCTGACCGTGCGGACCGCCGCCGGTCGACCCGCCCAGCAACCGTCGACCAAGGACATCGAGCTGTCGGCCATCACGGAAGTCGGCGTGCGGCCGAGCACGCCGGAGGACCGGGCCTGGGCGTGGCTCGCGGACGGGCGCGGTGTGTCGGTGCCGCCTGGCGACGTGGTGGTGGTCCGCACCCGGCACGATGCGCAGCTGCTGCCAGTCGACGCGGAGTTCGCCGAGCTGCTGCGCGCCCGCGTCGCCATGCGCGGGAGGGAACCGATGCGCATCGACTTCGGTGGTTGCTGACCGTTCGAGGACTGGGATCCGCGAGATGACACGACGCGAACACGTGCCGGAGGTGCTCCCGGCCCCGCCGGAGACGGGAACCGCGGTGCGGGCTGTGCCCGGAAACCCTGGCACCGCACCGGAATCCGTGCCCGGACGCCGCTCGGTGGCGCTGGGGCTGGCCGCGCTGGGCGTGGTGCTGCTGCCCGCGCTGGCGCTGTTGATCGGCCTGTCCGCCGCGCCCGGTTTCCTCCTGGTCTGGGCGGCGGTGTGGATCGCGCTCGCTGCGGTGGGGTGGCTGCTGGACGCGCGGACCCCGCGCCGCTGGCACGGCTGGGCGCTGCTGGCCGCGGTGCCCCAGGCGGTCGCCAACCTGATCTTCGCGGCCCCGCTCGGTCTCCTCGGGCTGGTGGTGCTGGTCGTCTCGCCGCTGCTGGCGCGGGCAGCGCACCGCCGCTACACCGCGCCCGCTCTGGACCTCGCCGAGCTCGATGTGGAGATCGCGGTCCCGAATTCGCCGGGCACTGGGCGGTTGCGGATCGGCCGGGATCGGGTGGTGCTGGCGCGGACCGTCAGGGCTGGTGGCGGGCATGTCGACCACGCGCTGCCGCTGGCCGAGCTGTCGCTGGCCCAGCCCGGCGAGATCGACGCCGACGAAGCCTGGTGGCCACTGCCCGGTGGCAACGGCGTCCAACTGCGCCGCGCGCCAGCGGTGCGGCTGGTCGCCGGGGCGCAGCAGTGGCTGGTGCACGTCGCCGATCCGCGGCTGGTGGCCGCGATCGTGCGCCGACGGGCCACTGCGGCCTGGCCGCAGCGCACCGGTCCGCAGGACCTCACCGCCTGGCACGCGCTGCGCAAGTGGGCCGTCGCGCGCACCACGACCTTCCGCGACGCCAGGCAGACCCAGGCGTACACGGCCTTCCGAGGACCGGCGGGCTTCGCGGCCGCCGTGCTCGGGTCGATGCTGCTGGCCACCGCTGTCGGCCGGGCGATCACCGATCCGGGGCTGTGGATCGTCGGCGCCGTCCTGCTGGCGCTCGGCGGCTACCTGGTCGTCGCGTGGCTGCGGGTGCGGCGCCGGATGGAGTTCGCCGAGCTGCACCAGCTCCCGCCGCACAGCCCGGCCTGGGGCGACCCGCGCCCCGACGTCGCCCCGATCCCAGCCTGGCGCCCCTGGACGTGAACCGGTGCGGGCAGCACCGGCACCCGTTCCGTTTGCTCCTACTTCGGTGGGTCAGGTAGATCCAGCTTGCGGGGCTCCTGCTGCGGCTTGTCGTCGACTTCGCCGTAGTCGTTGTCGTTGACGTTGTTCGGCCCGCCCGGAATGTTGGCGTGCTGGCCAATCGTCTCGGAGTTGAACCCGTTGCTGTACGGGCTGTCCACATTGGCCCCGGCGACCGCGCCTTCGTCGGTCTGGAACCGCCAGCCCTGGTTGTTGGAGCCGGAGACCCACTCGCCACCACCCGGGATCTCGGCCCGGCCGTTGCCTTCCCAGGTAGCGTTCAGACCCTCGTGCCTGCCCTGCATGCCGCCGGTCGCACCGCCGACACCACCGGAGATGGCGCCCGAGGTGAAGTCGCCCCAGCTCGGCAGCTCGCCGTGCATGCCCTTGTTGATCGTGTTGCCGAGCATCCCGGACAGCGCACCCCGCGCGGCGCCGTAGGCGGCGGCCTCGGTGAAGCTCTTGGTGGCGTTGCCCGCCAGGTCCTTGCCGATCTGCTGGCCGATGCCGGGGGCGACGCCGTCGACCAGCCCGCCTGCCAGGCCCGCCGCGACACCGGAGATCGCCGCGTTGCCGGTGTTGGACCAGTCCCAGCTCTCCCGGTCGCCCTTGGCCATCTGGTAGCCCTGGATCCCGGCGTCCAAGCCGACGTTGATCGCGACGTTGAGCAGGATCTGCTGCCCGATCTTCTGCAGCAGCTGTTGGAAGAACGTGCGCACGGTCAACTGGGTCGCCGTCTGGGCGATGGGAATCCCGGCCGTGCTCGCCCCGAAGGTGGCGACCGCGGAGGCGATCATCGCGGCGATCTGCGCCGCCAGGATGACCAACGCCGCGATGATGCTGATCTTGGTGTACTCGATCTCCAACGCGGCACCATCGGCACCTTCGCCGAGTGCTTCGCAGAGCTTCTTCAGCTCCGGCAGGTGTCCGGCGTCGCCATTGACGTATTCCTTCGCGAACTGCTCGAAGGCGTCGGCCGTCTGGCCCTGCATGGTGCCCAGCGCGGCCTGCACCGCTGCTTCGGTCTCCCCGATGACGTCCTCGACGTCCTTGCCCGCGGCCGTCCACGCTTCGGCGACCCGGCGCAGCGCGGTCTCATCACCCTCGGGCCAACTGGCTCCCACCACGATCGGCGTCAGCCACTTCACCGCATCTGGAATCTCGATCCCCATCTGGATGCTCTCCTCAGCGGAAGCTGTTCGCGTTGTTGGTGTCGTCGGATTCCCAGGTGTTCGCGGTGTTGTCGAGCTCGCCGCGGATCTGGTGCAGGGCGCCGGTCAACCCGGAGAAGGCGTCGAGGGCCTGCTGCGAACCTGGCTCGTAGTCCTTGGCGAATTCCTGGCCCGCGTCGTCGCCGCCCCAGCACTTGCCCTCGGCCTGCAGCACACCGTTGAGCTTGTCCACGGCGGCTTGCAGCTTGTCCGCCGCGCCGTCGAACTTGGGGGAGGCGCCGCGCAGTGCCTCGGGGTGTACGTCGAAGCCGCTCACCACTGGTCCTTCCGGTAGCTGGACCGGGGGTCGAATTCGTCCCAGTCGTCGTCTTCCGGCGGGTTGGACGAAGCAGGTGGGGTGGTCGGTTCCGGTGGAGGCGGCATCAGATCCTTCAGCGACGGCGCACCGGGGAACAGGTCCGGCAGATCCGGCACCTGCTCCGTCACCGGGGACATCGCCGAGTCGGCCTTGCCCCGCGCGTCCCGCGCCGCGGCCTGGGCGGCCTGCAGGAAGCTGCGCGCGAGCTTCTCCGGGGTGCTGGTCTTGAACGCCGACGGTGAGATCTGGACGTCGGTGACGATGCCAACGGCGTTCACCCGCACGGTCGCCAGGCCGTCCGCGGAGGTCGCCTCGCCGGTGGCCGCCATCGCCGCGGCCTGCGCCTCCTGCAGCTGAGCTGTCTGCCGGTGCAGCCCTTCGAGCAGGGACGACACCTGCTCGCGCATGGCCGCGTTGCGCGCTTCCAGTTCGGCCTTTCGACTGTCGGGGTTGGTCATTCCGGCCTCCTTGACTGGTCTGGACGCACGCTAGCAACCGCAGGTCGACGAGTGGTACGAGTTGGCGACGGTTCAGACGGCCGAGTGGACCTAATGGCGCCGTCCGCACCACACCGGGCCGTCGGCGGGGCCCTCCGTAGACTGGAGCGCGCTATGCATCGCGGCGGAGCCAGGTGATCAAGCCGGGCCTCGAAATGCGAATGAACCCGACCGGCACGACGAGTGAGGTGGAGCGGTGGCGCTGCTGGGGTCCGTGCACAGTCCGGCCGACGTGAAGCGACTTAGGCACGCTGAGCTGGTGCAACTGGCAGCGGAGATCAGGCAGTTCCTGATCGAGAAGGTTTCGCGCACCGGTGGGCACCTGGGGCCGAATCTCGGAGCCGTGGAGCTGACCTTGGCCGTCCACCGGGTCTTCGACTCGCCCCACGACGCCGTGGTGTTCGACACCGGGCACCAGGCGTACGTGCACAAGATCATCACTGGTCGCCAGGACGGCTTCGACCGGCTGCGCAAGCGCGGCGGCCTCTCCGGCTATCCGTCGCGCGGTGAAAGCGTCCACGACCTGGTGGAGAACAGCCACGCCTCGACCGCGCTGTCCTACGCCGACGGCCTGGCCCGGTCCTTCCAGCTCGGCGGCAAGTCGCGGCACGCCGTGGCGGTCGTCGGCGACGGTGCGCTCACCGGCGGGATGTGCTGGGAGGCGCTGAACAACATCGCCGCCGACCAGGAGCGGCCGGTGGTGATCGTGGTCAACGACAACGGCCGCTCCTACGCGCCGACCATCGGCGGCCTCGCCGAGCACCTCGCGGCCCTGCGGTTGAACCCCAGCTACGAGAAGGCCCTGGAGAGCGGCAAGCGCACGCTGCGCAACCTGCCGGTGGTCGGGCGTTCGCTCTACACCGGGCTGCACGCGGCCAAGAGCGGGATAAAGGACGCGATCAGCCCGCAGGTGATGTTCTCCGACCTCGGCATCAAGTACCTGGGCCCGGTCGATGGCCACGACCTGCGGGCCATGGAGCACGCGCTGCAGATGGCCAAGTCCTTCGGTGGTCCGGTGATCGTGCACGCGGTGACCCGCAAGGGCAACGGGTTCGCCCCGGCCGAGAACGACCAGGCCGAGCAGATGCACCAGGTCAAGGTGATCGACCCGGAGACCGGGCTGCCCACCAAGCCCGCCCCGAAGAGCTGGACCGACGTCTACTCGGACGAGCTGGTGCGCATCGGCGCGCAACGCTCGGACGTGGTGGCCATCACCGCCGCGATGCTGGGCCCGACCGGGTTGCAGAAGTTCGCCGAGGCGTACCCGGACCGCTGCTTCGACGTGGGCATCGCCGAGCAGCACGGCATGACCTCGGCGGCGGGGCTCGCGATGGGCGGTGTGCACCCGGTTTTCGCGGTGTACTCGACGTTCCTGAACCGGGCGTTCGACCAACTGCTGATGGACGTGGCGCTGCACCGGCAGCCGGTCACGGTGACCCTGGACCGCTCCGGGATCACCGGCGATGACGGCGCCAGCCACAACGGCATGTGGGACCTGTCGATCCTGGGGTTGATCCCGGGCATCCGGGTCGCCGCGCCGCGCGACGCGGTGACGCTGCGCGAGGAACTGCGCGAGGCGGTCGCCGTTGATGACGGGCCGACCGTGGTGCGGTTCTCGAAGGGCTCGGTCATCGAGGAGATCCCGGCCGTCGAGCGCATCGGTGGGGTGGACATCTTGCGCCGCCCGGCCGCAGGCGAGGCCAACGACGTGCTGCTGGCCGCGGTGGGCGCCTTCGGGCAGCTGGCGGTGGCCGCGGCGGAGCGGCTCGCGGCGCAGGGCATCGGGGTCACCGTGGTGGACCCGCGTTGGGTGGTACCGGTGCCGGAGCAGATCGTCGAGCTGGCCGCGCTGCACCGGCTGGTGGTCACGCTGGAGGACGGCGGGCGGCACGGGGGGTTCGGCTGGGCGCTGGCGGCCGCGCTGCGCGACGCGGAGCTGGACGTGCCGCTGCGCGACGTGGCGGTGCCGAACCGGTTCCTGCCGCATGCCGCCCGCGACGAGGTGCTGGCGGAGCTCGGGCTCACGGAGCAGGACATCGCTCGCCGCATCACCGAGTGGGTCGCCAACCGCGGCGGCACCCGGATGGCGCCGCTGCGGGTCGCGGCGAACAACGACCGGCCGGAAGCAGCGAACGGCTGACGGACTCACGGCCGGTTCGCATCCTCCGCTGTGGCAGGGTGAACACGTGCGAATCCTGGTCGTCGAGGATGAGAAGCCGCTGGCCGACGCGATCGCTCGCGGGCTGCGCCGGGAAGGCATGGCCGTGGACGTCGCCTACGACGGCGAAAGCGGCCAGGAGAAGGCGTCGATCACCCGCTACGACGTGCTGGTGCTCGATCGGGATCTGCCGGGAATGTCCGGTGACGAGCTGTGCCGCCAACTGGTGGCTTCGGGCGAGCTGACCAGGGTCCTCATGCTCACCGCCAGCGGCACGGTCGAAGACCGCGTCGCTGGCCTGTCCCTGGGCGCGGACGACTACCTGGCCAAGCCGTTCGCGTTCGCCGAGTTGATCGCCCGCGTCCGGGCGCTGGGGCGACGCGCCACCCCGGCGCAGCCACCGCTGCTCACCGCGCGGCAGCTGGAGCTGGATTCGGCGCGGCGCACCGTGCATCGACGGGACGGCGAGATCGAGCTGACCCGCAAGGAGTTCGGCGTCCTGGAGGTGCTGCTGTCGGCCGGTGGCGCCGTGGTCAGCTCCGAGGAACTGCTGGAACGGGTGTGGGACGAGAACGCCGATCCGTTCACCACGACTGTGCGGGTCACCATGATGACGCTGCGCAAGAAGCTGGGGGAGCCGAGCATCATCGAAACCGTGGTCGGCTCCGGCTACCGGGTGCCGTCGGCTGGCCGCGCCGAGCACGCCCAGGACTGACCCGATGAACGCGGCCGCCCGATCGATCACCCGCCGTGGGCCCGGCCTGCGAGTGCGGTTGACCCTGCTGGCGACCGCGCTGGTCGCCGCGGTCAGCGGCCTGCTGCTGTGGCTGGGGTGGATGCTGGTCGGCAACGTGGTTGCCGCGGTTCCCCGGCTGCCGGACGGAACCGTGGTTCGGGTCCGGGGCGTGGACGTACCCGCCGAGCTGCTCGGCGAGGCATTGCGCGATTCCGCGCGGCACCAGGTCCTGTTGATCGGTGGCTTCGCCTTCGTCGCGGTGGTGCTGGCCGCCGCGCTGCTGGCCTGGATGGTCACCGGTCGGGTCCTGCGCCCGCTGCACGAGGTGACCGAAGCCGCCCGGCGGCTGTCCGCGGAGTCCCTGGACGAGCGGATCGCGTTGAGCGGTCCGCGCGACGAAGTCGCCCGGCTGGCCGACACTTTCGACGCGATGTTGGACCGGCTGCAAGCGGCGTTCGACTCGCAGCGCCGGTTCGTCGCCAACGCCAGCCACGAGCTGCGCACCCCGTTGTCGGTGATCCGCACCGAGTTGGATGTCACGCTGTCGGATCCGCGTGCTGATGAGGCGGAGCTGCGTCGGATGGCCGATGTGGTCCGCGAAGCCACCGCCCGAGCGGAACGGCTGGTGGAGGCGCTGCTGTTGTTGGCTCGGACCGAAGGGGTCGAGCTCGCGGTGCGCGAGCCGGTGGATCTCACCGAGGTCGTGGGCCGCGCGATGCGGGCCATCGCGCCGGAGGCGCGGCTGCGCGGACTGCGCGTCAAGTGCTGCGAGGAACCGGCTTTCGCGGTTGGCGATCCGGCGCTGCTGGAGCGGGTCGCGGGCAACCTGCTGGAAAACGCGGTGCGGCACAACGTCGACGGCGGCTGGGTGGAGATCGCCACCGGCAGTGGTCCACAGTGGACAACACTGCGGGTGGCGTCCTCCGGTCCGCGGATCCCGCCCGACCAGGTGGAAGCCCTGTTCGAACCGTTCCGCCGAGCAGGGATCCAGAGAACGGCCCGAAGCGGAGCGGGTCTAGGCCTGTCGATTGTCCGAGCGGCAACGGCAGCCCACAACGGCCGGGTCTGGGCCGACCCAGTTCCAAGCGGCGGCCTCGCGGTAACCGTCCGACTCCCCGTCGCGCCGTAGCGGCGCTGTCAGCGACACCGGCGGGCGTTGAGCCGGGCGGCCTGGCGCGTCAGGTGGTCGCGTTCGGCGAGGTTGGGCGCCTTTTGGGCCGCCTCGGCGTACAGCTGTGCCGCCGTCGCCAGGTCGCCATCGCGCTCGTGGAGGTACGCCGCCACCGCGGTGTGTCGGGGCAGTGAGTCGTTCACCGCCGCGAGCGCCGCCAGCCCGGCGCGCGGTCCGTCGGCCTCGCCGACGGCCACCGCGCGGTTGAGCCGGACGACCGGGCTGTCGGTCAGGCGCACGAGCTCGTCGTACCACTCGACGATCTGCCCCCAGTCAGTCTCCTCGGCGGTGGGCGCGTCAGCGTGGAGGGCCGCGATGGCGGCCTGGGCCTGGAACTCGCCCAGCCGGTCGCGGGCGAGGGCCGCCTGCAGGATCTCGACGCCCTCGGCGATCGACTCGGTGTCCCACCGGCTGCGGTCCTGCTCGGCGAGCGGCACCAGGCTGCCGTCGGGCGCGGTCCGGGTGGCGCGCCGGGCGTGGTGGAGCAGCATGAGGGCGAGCAGCCCCGCCACCTCGGGGTGGTCGATCGCGGCCGCGAGCTGCCGGGTGAGCCGGATGGCCTCGGCGGCGAGGTCGACGTCGCCGGAGTAGCCCTCGTTGAAGACCAAGTAGAGGACTCGCAGCACGGTGGCGACGTCGCCGGGCTGGTCGAACCGCACGCCGGAGACGGTGCGCTTGGCACGGCTGATGCGCTGCGCCATGGTCGCCTCGGGCACCAGGTATGCCTGGGCGATCTGGCGGGTGGTCAGGCCGCCGACGGCGCGCAGCGTGAGCGCGACCGCGGACGACGGCGTCAGCGACGGGTGGGCGCACAGGAAGTAGAGCTGGAGCGTGTCGTCCACCGCGGGCACGGGCCCGAGCGACGGCTGCTCGTCGATGAGGTCCTCACGGCGGCGGCGGGCGGCGTCCGCCCGGGTCGCGTCGAGGAACCGGCGCCAGGCCACGGTGACCAGCCAGCCCTTCGGGTCCCGCGGCGGGTCGGCTGGCCAGACGCGGACCGCCTCGACCAGCGCGTCCTGCACGGCGTCCTCGGCCCCCGCGAAGTCGGCTCCGCGGCGGACGAGGATCCCGAGCACGCTCGGCGTGAGGCTCCGGAGCAGGGCCTCGTTCATCTGAGTGGTCACTCCGTGATGGTGGGCGACACGCCGTAGAATGGCCGCAGCTCCAGCCACTCGTGGATCGGCTTCCCGCCCGCCCCAGGGGCCGCCGACAGTTCCCCGGCCAGCTCGATGGCGCGTTCGTAGCTGTCGACGTCGATCACCATCCAGCCAGCGATGAGGTCCTTTGTCTCGGCGAATGGGCCGTCGGTGACCGGCGGGCGCCCCGCACCGTCGTACCGGACGAACGTCCCTTCGGGAGCGAGCGCCTGACTGTCGACGAACTCGCCGGTCCTCTCAAGCCGGGCAGCGAAGTCGTTCATGTACTGCACGTGCGCCGAGATCTCCTCCGGCGTCCACTGGTCCATGGGCACGTCGTTGACCGGAGCCGGAGCGCCTCGGTAGTGCTTGAGCAGCAAGTACTTGGCCATCGTGTTTCTCCTCGGTGCTGGTGCGACCCATTCTGGTCGCATTCACCGCGGGGACGGAGCCAGCCGCGGGTTCTCGACATCGCCGTCAGATTCCGGCGCTGGCCCGTTCACTCGATCTGCTCCGCCAGCCTGGCATACCGATGGACCCGTTCCGCGGGTATCGCCCGAAAAGTTCGTGCGGGTACGAAAAACGGGATCGGGGCACCAGCCCCGACCCCGTCTCGCGAGCCGATGATCAGGCCGGGACCGACGCCACGCCCGGGTCGAGGAAGCGCTTGCCGTTGACCTGCTCCGCGATGCCCGCCCGGTCCAGGAACGGCGTGATGCCGCCCAGCCAGAACGGCCAGCCCGCGCCGAGGATCATGCACAGGTCGATGTCCTGCGCCTCGGCGACCACGTCCTCGTCGAGCATGGTCCGGATCTCCTCGGCCAGCGCGTTCAGCGCCCGCTCGCGCACCTGCTCGGACGTCGATGGCTCGTCGCCCTGCCGCCAGAGCGCCGCCACCTCGGGATCGACGACCTGCGCGCCGGACTCGTCCGCGATCCACACCGCGGTCTTGCCCGCGTCCACGAACCGCTGCATGTTGTCGCTGAGTCCGAAGCGGTCCGGGTAGGCCGCGTGCATGGTGCCGTTGACGTGCTGGGCGACCGCCGGGCCGACCAGTTGGAGCAGCACCATCGGACTCATCGGCAGCCCGAGCGGTGTCAGCGCGTTGTCGGCGACCTCGAACGGCGTGCCCTCGTCGACGGCGGCGATGATCTCGCCCATGAACCGGGTGAGCAGCCGGTTGACCACGAACGCCGGGGCGTCCTTGACCAGCACGCAGGACTTCTTGAGCTGCTTGCCGACCTTGAACGCGGTGGCCAGCGCGGCGTCGTCGGTCTGCTCGCCGCGCACCACTTCCAGCAGCGGCAGCACCGCGACCGGGTTGAAGAAGTGGAAGCCGACCACCCGCTCCGGGTTCTTCAGCTTCGAGCCCATCTCGCTGATGGACAGCGACGAGGTGTTGGTGGCCAGGATGGCCTCGGGCGAGACGTGTTCCTCCAGTTCGGCGAACACCTGCTGCTTGACCGACATCTCCTCGAAGACGGCTTCGATGACGAAATCGGCGTCGGCGAAGCTCTTCTTGTCCAGCGAGCCGGTGACCAGGCCCTTGAGCCGGTTCACCGCGTCCGGCGAAAGTCGCCCCTTGGCCGCGAGCTTGTCGATCTCGCCGTGGATGTAGCTCACGCCCCGGTCGATGCGCTCCTGGTCGATGTCGGTGATCACCACCGGCACTTCCAGGCGGCGCACGAACAGCAACGCCAGCTGTCCGGCCATCAACCCGGCCCCGACCACGCCGACCTTGGTGACCTCTCGCGCCAGGGACTTGTCCGGCGCCCCAGCAGGCCGCTTGGCGCGCTTCTGGGTCAGGTCGAAGGAGTAGAGCCCAGCGCGCAGCTCATCGGTCATCAAGGCGTCGGCCAACGCCTCGGTCTCGGCGGCGTAACCGGAGTCGAGGTCGTTGTCGCGTGCGAGTCCGATCAGCTCCACGGCCTTGGTCACCGCCGGGGAAGCGGCGTGGGTGCGCGACTCGACGATGTCCTCGGCGCGGGCGATGGCGTCGTCCCATGCCTTGCCGCGGTCGATCTCCGGGCGGGTCACGGCCTGCTCGCCACCGACCACCCGCACCGCCCAGCGGATCGACTCCTCCAGGAAGTCCGGGCTGTCCAGCAGTTCGTCGAAGATGCCCAGTTGCCGAGCCTTCTTCGGGTTGAGCATCCGGTTCTGGCTGAGCGCGTTCTCGATGATCACCGTCACTGCGGCATCCGGGCCGATCAGGTTCGGCAGCAGCTGGGTACCGCCCCAGCCGGGGAACAGGCCCAGGAAGCACTCCGGGAACGCGATCGCGCCAGCCGAAGCCGACACCGTCCGGTAGTGGCAGGACAGCGCCAGCTCCAGACCGCCGCCGAGCGCCGCGCCGTTGACGAAGGCGAAGGTCGGGATCTTCGACTCGGTGAGCCGCCGGAACACGTCGTGCCCGGTCTGGGCGATCTGGTGGGCGTGCGCCCGCTCGGTGATCCGCCCGATGCCGGACAGGTCCGCGCCGACGGCGAACACGAACGGCTTGCCGGTGACCGCGATGGCTGCGGGTTCGGCCGCGAAAGCCTCGTCCAGCGCGGCGTTCAGGCTGGCCAGCCCGCCAGGTCCGAAGGTGGACGGCCGGGTGTGGTCGTGCCCGTTGTCGATGGTGATCAGCGCGAGCTTGCCCGCCAGGCCGGGCACGTCGACGAGCCGGGTGAACGCCTCGGTCACCACCTCGTCGGGGAAGAGCGCCGCGAATTCGGCGTTCATCGGGCGCCTCCTGCGTCGTAGTTCGGGTTCTCCCAGATGACCGTCCCGCCCATGCCGAAGCCGATGCACATGGTGGTGATGCCGTAGCGCACCTCGGGGTGCTCGGCGAAGTGCCGGGCTAGTTGCGTCATCAGCCGCACGCCGGAGGACGCCAGCGGGTGGCCGCAGGAGATCGCGCCGCCCCACGGGTTGACCCGCGGGTCGTCGTCGGCGATGCCGAAGTGCTCCAGGAAAGCCAGCACCTGCACGGCGAACGCCTCGTTGATCTCGAACAGGCCGATGTCGTCGATGCTCAGCCCGGTGCGCTGCAGAGCCTTCTCGGTGGCTGGCACCGGTCCGACGCCCATCACTTCCGGCTCCACACCGGCGAAGGCGTAGCCGACCAGCCGCATCCGGACCGGCAAGCCGAGCTCCGCCGCGGTGTCCGCGTCGGCCAGCAGGCAGCCGGTGGCGCCGTCGTTGAGTCCTGCGGCGTTGCCCGGCGTGACCCGGCCGTGCGGCCGGAACGGCGTCTTGAGCCCGGCCAGCGCTTCGACGGTGGTGCCTGGCCGCGGCGGCTCGTCAGTGCTGGCCAGGCCCCAGCCCGCCGCGGAGCGGGTGGACACCGGCACCAGGTCCGGGGTGATCTTCCCGGCCCGCAACGCCTCGTCGTAGCGCTGCTGGCTCAACGCGGCGTAGGAGTCGGTGCGCTGCTTGGTCAGCGTCGGGAAGCGGTCGTGCAGGTTCTCCGCGGTGGAGCCCATGATCAGCGCTGACGGGTCGACGATCTTGTCGGACACGTAGCGCGGGTTCGGGTCGACGCCCTCGCCCATCGGGTGCCTGCCCATGTGTTCGACGCCACCGGCGATCACCACGTCGTAGGCGCCGAAGGCGATGCCGCTGGAGACGGTGGTCACCGCCGTCATCGCGCCAGCGCACATCCGGTCGATGGCGAAACCGGGTACCGATTTGGGCAGCCCGGCCAGCAACGCGGCGCTGCGCCCGATGGTCAGGCCCTGGTCGCCGATCTGGGTGGTCGCGGCGATGGCGACCTCGTCGATGCGCTCCGCCGGGAGTTCCGGATGCCGCCGCAGCAGCTCCCGGATGACCTTGACGACCATGTCGTCGGCGCGGGTCTCGGCGTACAGGCCCTTGGAACCGGCCTTGCCGAACGGCGTGCGTACGCCGTCGACGAAGACCACGTCCCGAACCGCTGGGCGGCTGCGGCTGTCGGCGGGTGCCGACGCAGGTGCGGCCACGGCGTGCTCCTCACTGGCTTGGTGGTTGGTGCGCGGCCGGATCGCGCGGACGCCCTTACCGGCCGGTAACCACAACTCTAGCGCTTATTACCGGCCGGTAACCACACGCCCGCCCCTGTCGGGTGCCTCACAGGCCAGCTGCCCGACCTCCGGCGCCACGATCATCCTGCGCGGCACCCGATCCCGCCGCACTGGCGACCCGTGGAGAACGGGTGCCCTGGCCCCGCGACCCAGCGGCCGGGTTCCGAATTGCCCTGAACTTGGAATGAATCGGCGTCGCTACTCGGCGGGCGGCGCTGTCGCGTGGAGTGCGGTACTCATGGCGTCAGCCGTGAGGCCGATCTGCCACTCCCGGGCGCCTTTCTCGCGCAGGACATCGCTGACGCCGGTAGCGCTGCGGTCCTCGGGTGGGGTCCAGCAGGTGCGGCGCACCAGGTCTGGCAGCAGCAGGTTCTCCACCGGCAAGTTGTGGCGTTCGGCGATCTCCGACAGCGCGGCGCGCACCGCGGACAATCGGGCCGCCGCCTCGGGATCCCGGTCGGCCCACCGGTTGGTCGGGGGCGGGCCTTCGTGCGGTGACGCCGGAGCTGGGAGTTCGTCGTTGTTGAGCCGACGCGCCGCCCGCAACGCCTGCAGCCAGATCGCGGCCCGGCGCCGCTGCTGCCGACCGCCGAACACCGGCAGCGCGACCAGCTCGGCCTCGGTCTTCGGGTTGGCCTGCGCGGCTTGCACGATCGAGGAATCGGGCAGCACCCGGCCGGGCGCGAGATCGCGGTCCCGCGCGAAGCTGTCCCGCGTCTGCCACAGCGCTCGAACCGCGGCGAGCTGTCGAGGATTGCGCACCCGGTGAATTCCGGACGTGCGGCGCCAGGGTTCGGCGCGCGGCGGGGCTGGCTCGGCGGTGCGAACCGCCTCGAACTCCTCGTGCGCCCAATCCAGCTTGCCCTGCCGCTGCAACTCGTCGTGCATCGCGTCGCGCAGCGCGGTCAGCAGTTCCACGTCGAGGGCCGCGTACACCAGCCAGTCCTGTGGCAACGGCCGACGGGACCAGTCCGCGGCGCTGTGCCCCTTCTCCAACCGGTAGCCGAGCATGCGCTCCACGAGCGCACCGAGCGAGACCCGCTCGAATCCGGCCAGCCGACCGGCCAGTTCGGTGTCGAACAACCGCGTCGGGCGCAGATCGAGCTCGGCCAGGCACGGCAGGTCCTGCGACGCCGCGTGCAGCACCCACTCGCTGTCGGCCAATGCCGGTACCAGCGGATCGAGTGCACCATCCAGCGCAACTGGGTCCACCAGCACGGTGCCCGCACCTTCCCGGCGCAGTTGCACCAGGTAGGCGCGTTGCGAGTAGCGATAACCCGAGGCACGTTCGGTGTCGACGGCGACCGGTCCGGTGCCCGCGGCCAACGCGGTCGCGGCGGCGCGCATGGCATCCGGTGTGTCCACCACCGGCGGCACGCCGTCGGTGGGTTCGGTCAACAACACCGGCTCCGGGCGGTCGGACCCGACGGTCTCGGGGCTTGCAGCTTCCACGGCTACCAGACCTTACGTGCTTCGGCCCGTGCCGTGGGGCTACTCCACCCGAGCTCGTCGGGGCGACCGCACCGGTGCAGGTGTGTCAGCGTCCAGTCACCTGATCACGCCAGCGCGCATGGCCAGCGCGACCATCTGTGCCCGATCGCCAGTGCCCAGCTTGCGCCCGATCCGCGACAGGTGGCTCTTCACCGTGAGCGCGGACAGGTTCAGGGCCTCGCCGATCTCCTTGTTGGATCGGCCGTCGGCCACCAACTGGAGCACTTCGACTTCTCGCCCGGACAGCTCGCGAGGCGTGTTGTCGGTTCCCGGCACGCGGGTACCGGCGGCAAGCACCGGTGCCACGCTGGGATCGGCGTACACGCCGCCGTCGAGCACGCGGCGCACCCCGTCGGTGACCACCATCGGGGAGGCCGACTTCAGCAGGTACGCCTGCGCACCTGCCTGGAAGGCGGCCCGGACCGCATAGGGGTCATCGGACGAAGCGAGCACCACGATCCGCGGCCAGCCCTGGCTCCGGAGTTCCGTCACCAGTTCGATGCCGGTCCCATCCGGGAGTCCGAGATCGAGGATTGCGAGGTCGCAGGGACCGGTCGCCAGAGCGCGAGCTCTGGCTTCGGCCATGGATGCGGCCTCGTGCACCGTGCCAGCGCCCATCTGCAGCAACCGGGCGGCGATTGCCTCCCGGAGCAGCGGATGGTCGTCCACCACGAGCACCGTGAACAGCTCTTCCCGCGGGTGCGGGACCATGTTGGCTGGCAACGCGCCAGCAGGCGTGGTTCGAGCGGCCTGACCTAAGCCGACGGCAGCCACGTCACTACCTCCCTGGAGTCGGTCGTGCCCCCCGACCGGCACCGGGACTCTCGACCAATCAGCCGCGCCACTGATCGACCGAAAGTGGTGTCGTCGGGGGCAGCGTAACCGCCCAAGCGGGTCAGCGGGACGATCAATCGGGTATCTATCCCGATCGAGTTGTTACCGGGACATGATCTCATCGCTCTTTCGGGTGACTGTGACCGATCCCGGTAACGTCGGAGAGTGGCCAAGCGACCTAATATGAACGCGTATCGTGAATGATTGGCGTGACCGGTTGCTCCGGTCGCGCATGTGAACTTCGCGAAAGGAAATCGCGCTTCGGCGTGTCGCACTCCGTGGCAGCAGGGGAGCGGTTGGCGCTGAACCTTACGCGCTGGAGTCGGTCAGCACAGCCGGTGATCGGGCGACGTTTGGGCAACCCGCACCCGTTTCGAGCAACCGCCTTTGCCGACGAGACCTCAGTCCTGGCGAACTGCGTTGTTCAGGCGTCCGCCGAGCATCGAAACGCCTTCCGGCGGCAGTCCCGCCGCGCTCGCCATCAGCTCGTGGAACGCGGTCGCGTGCGGTCCGAGCGCAGCGTCTGTCGCCGTCCACGAACCGCGCAGCTCCAGGTCGTGGCTGCGAGTCGGGCCCGCGATGTCGCCGAAGCGCGCCGACGAGGTCAGCGTGACCGTGCCGCCCAGGGCGGTCCACGACGCGCCGGAGTCCTCCAACGCGTCGGTCAGCCACGACCAGCCCACCGCTGGCAGCAGCGGATCGGTGGCCAGCTCCGGGTCCAGTTCGGCCCGCAGGTACACCACGAGCCGCAACACGCCGTCCCACGCCTCCTGGCCCTCCGGGTCGTACAGCAGGACCAGACGGGCGGTCGCCAACTCGCCAGCCGGTCCGTTCGCCTCCGCGGCGAGCGCGTGCGCCCAAGGCGCCAGGCGCTTGGGCGGACCAACCTCGGTCAGTTCGATCTCCGCGCGCGGGCGGGACGACGTCAACGCGGCAACAGCCTGCCGGAAAACTTCGGGCGCCGCCGACATCTCCGTCACACCGCTGACTGTAGGCGGCTGAGCGCGGGCGGTGGCGGAGGCACGCCGAACGAGGGACGCCGACGCTTCGCGCGGGCACCGCAGCGCGCCATGCGAAGATTGCGGATGCAAGCCCGGTGAGCCGCCGTGCGGGCACCTCCTGGGACACCGATCTGACTTACGGACAGCGATCTCGATGACGAAATCCGCACCGGTCTCGGCCCGTCGGGACCTCGCCGACGCTCCACTGCTGGTCGCCGCCCGCGGGGGTACACCGCGGCACACCCCGGTCTGGTTCATGCGGCAGGCGGGTCGTTCGCTGCCCGAGTACCGCCAACTCCGCGAAGGCGTGCCGATGTTGCAGGCGTGCCTGACCCCGGAGTTGATCAGCGAGATCACCCTGCAGCCGGTGCGACGCCACGGCGTGGACGCCGCGATCCTGTTCAGCGACATCGTGCTGCCGCTGTACGCGGCGGGAATCGGCCTGGACATCGTGCCGGGAACCGGGCCGGTCGTGTCGAACCCGGTGCGCACCGCCGCGGACGTCGCCACATTGCCGTCGCTGGATCCGGCTCAGGTCAGCCCGGTCGCCGACGCGGTCGGGCTGCTGGTTCACGAGCTGGGGCGGACGCCGCTGATCGGCTTCGCCGGGGCGCCGTTCACCCTGGCGTCCTACCTGGTGGAGGGCGGTCCGAGCCGCAACCACGAGCGCACCAAAGCGCTGATGCACTCGGACCCGCGGACCTGGCACGCGCTGCTGGACAAGCTTGCGAGCACCACGCTGGAGTTCCTGCGGTTGCAGGTGGCGGCCGGAGTCGATGCGATCCAGCTCTTCGACTCCTGGGCCGGGGCGCTCTCGCAGCGCGACTACCGCGAGTTCGTGCTGCCGCACAGCCAACGGATCTTCACCGGTGTCGCCGAGATGTCGGACCTGCCGAAGATCCACTTCGGGGTGGGCACCGGGGAACTGCTCGGCGCGATGCGCGCGGCCGGTGCGGACGTGGTCGGCGTCGACTGGCGGGTGCCGCTGGACGAAGCCGCAGCCCGGCTGCACGCCGCGGAACCCAGCTGGGGCGCACCGGTGGTGCAGGGCAACCTCGACCCGGCGGTGCTGTTCGCCGGGTGGGACGCGGTGGAGCGCGAGGTGCGCCGGATCCTCGGCGAGGGCAAGGCCGCTGGCGGGCACATCTTCAACCTCGGCCACGGGGTGCTGCCGACCACCGAACCGGAGGTGCTCACCGGGATCGTCGAGCTGGTGCACACCGCGAGCGAGCAGCAGTGATGTCGAACCGGATCGTGGTCGTCGGCGGTGGGATCGCAGGCTTGGCCGCCGCCCACCGGCTTCGCGTGGAACTGGGGCCGGACGCCGAGATCGTGCTGGTCGAGCAGAGCGATCGCCTCGGCGGCAAGCTGCGCACGGTCGAGCTGGCCGGTATCCGCTACGACGTCGGGTCGGAGGCGTTCCTGGCCCGGCGACCGGAAGTCCGGCAGCTCGCCGAGGAACTCGGGATCACCGAGGAGATCGTCCACCCCGGCAAGGCGTCCGCGACGGTGCGCGCCGGTGGCCGCACCTGCCGGTTGCCAGGCGGAACGGTGATGGGTGTGCCCGCCTCCGCCGAGGCGGTGCAAGACGTGCTGTCCCCGGCCAGTGTGGCGGCGGTCCGCGCGGAGGCCGACCTGCCACCGGTGCGGCTCGACGGGGCGGACGCCTCGGTCGGCGAGCTGCTGCGCGGTCGGGTCGGCGATGAGGTCGTCGATCGGCTCGTCGAGCCGCTGCTGGGCGGGGTTTACGCGGGCAATGCCGACATGCTCGGCCTGCGGGCGACGATTCCGGCACTGGCCGCGGCGTTGGACGCCGGTGCGGAGTCGATCACCTCTGCGGCGGCTTCGGTGCTGCCCGCTCCGAAACCGGCCGCCGCGCCGCAGCCGGTGTTCGGCGCGTTCCGCCTCGGCTACCGGGAGCTGATCGACCGGTTGCTGATCGCCGCGGATGTCCGGCCTCGGCTGGGTTTGCCGGTGCGGGCGCTGGTTCGGACCGGATCCGGTTGGCGGCTGGAGATCGGCGCCGCGCCGAGCCCGGAGTTCCTGGACGCCGATGCCGTGGTGCTGGCGGTGCCCGCTCCGGCTGCTCGGCGGCTGCTCGCCGACGTCGTCCCGGTGGCGGCAGCGAAGCTGAGCGAGGTGCAGCTGGCATCCATGATCGTGGTCGGGCTGGCGCTGCCATCGGACGCGCAGCTGCCCGACGCCTCGGGTGTGCTCATCGCTCGCGGTGAGCGCCACGCGGACGGAACTCCGTTCACCGCCAAGGCGTTCACCTTCTCCAGCAACAAGTGGCCGCACTTGCGCGGCACCGGCGGGGAGTTGCTGGTGCGCGGCTCGGTCGGCAGGTTCGGCGAGACCGCCGACCTGCAGTTGGACGACGCCGAGGTGTTGCGCCGGGTCCGCGCGGACTTCGCGGAGCTGACCGGGATTTCCGCGGCGCCGGTGGACTCCGTGGCGGTGCGTTGGGGCGGTGGCGTGCCGCAGTACGGCGTGGGACACCTCGATCTCGTCGCCGACGTCGAACGAGCCGTCGCAGAAGTACCGGGGTTGGCCGTCGCGGGTGCCGCGCTGCACGGCGTCGGTGTCCCGGCGTGCATCGCGACCGGGACCGCAGCCGCGACCGAAGTCACTCGGGACCTCCTGCAGGTTGGCCGCCGCGAGGTGGGACGATGAACCCATGGCGCGGCTGAACTACAACGAGCTCAACGACTCCATCCGCTACACCATGTGGTCGGTCTTCCGGATCGAGCAGGGCACCTTGCCCGAGGACCGGGCCAAGGCCGCGCAGCAGACCCAGGAGTACCTGGTCTCGCTGGCCGAATCCGGCGTTGTGGTCCGCGGTGTCTACGACGTCTCCGGGTTGCGGGCGGACGCCGACTTCATGATCTGGTGGCACGCGGAGCGAATCGAGGACGTGCAGGCCGCCTACACCGGATTCCGCCGGGAAACCGCACTGGGGCAGGCGTCCGAGCCGGTGTGGAGCAACGTCGCGCTGCACCGCCCGGCGGAGTTCAACAAGAGCCACATCCCGGCCTTCCTGGCCGGTGAGGAACCGCGCAAGTACCTCTGCGTCTACCCGTTCGTCCGCTCCTACGAGTGGTACCTGCTGCCGGACGACGAGCGCCGTACCATGCTGGCCGACCACGGCAAGGAAGCCCGCGACTACCCGGACGTCCGGGCGAACACGGTGGCGTCGTTCGCCCTCGGCGACTACGAGTGGATCCTGGCCTTCGAGGCCGACGAACTGCACCGGATCGTGGACCTGATGCGGCACCTGCGCGGCACCGAAGCCCGCCTGCACGTCCGCGAAGAGGTCCCGTTCTACACCGGCCACCGAGTCGACGTCGCAGACCTCGTCACCCGCCTGCCCTGAGGAGAGGCCAGTAGCGCTACTTCAGCGCTTTTGCGCTAAAATGGCGCTATGGCCACCATTCAGATTCGGGACATCCCAGACGAGGACTACGAGACGCTGCGCATGGACGCGCGGGCGGAAGGGAAGTCCCTCCAGGCGTACATGCGCGAGGCGGCGATCGAGCGTGCCCGCCGTGCGCGAAAGGCTGCTGTGATCAGCGAAATGCGGCGGATCGCGGAGCGGAACACGGGAACCGGTATCACCGTTGAATCGATCTTGGCTGCGCGGGACGAGGATCGCCGGTGAACGAACTCGCCGTCGTGGATGCATCGGCCGCGGTGTTCGCACTGGCCGACCCGAGTCCAGCGGCTGATGAGCTCGCGACCCGCCTGGCCGGGGCTGAGTGTCACGCGCCGCATCTCGTGGACGCCGAGGTCGGAAACATGATGAGGCGGAATCTCAGGCAGGGAATCGTCGATGAGGAGACCGCCGCCTCGGTGATCCGCGCGACGCGGAGCCTCGTGGATCGACGCTACGCCCACGCGGCACTCGTCGACACCGCGTGGGAATTGCGCGGCGCGATCACCTTCTACGACGCCTTGTACGTCGCACTGGCGGCGAGCTTGGACGTCCCGCTGCTGACGGCCGACGCGAAACTTTCTCGCGCTCCGAAACTTCCGTGCAAGGTCGAAGTCGTCGGATGACCGGTCATTCCGCCGGGATTAGGCGGACGGCGATTGAGTTGATGCAGTAGCGCTGGTCGGTGGGGGTGGGGTAGCCCTCGCCCTCGAAGACGTGGCCGAGGTGGCCGTGGCAGGCGGCGCACAGCACCTCCGTGCGGGCCATGCCCAGCGACCGGTCCTCGCGGAGGATCAGCGCGTCGCTGTCGGCCGGGTCGTAGAACGACGGCCAGCCGCAGTGCGACTCGAACTTGGTGTCGCTGCGGAACAACTCGGCACCGCAGCCCCGGCACTCGTACACCCCGACCGTCTTGGTGTCGACGTACTCGCCCTGCCAGGCCGGTTCGGTGGCGGCTTGGCGCAGCACCGCGTACTCGTTCGGGCTGAGCTGCTCCTGCCACTCCTGCTCGGTTTTGGTGACCTTCGGCTTGCCTGCGACCTGATCCATGCTTCCAAGCTAATCCGTGCGGAGATCAACTGCACAGATGCGGTTTCAGATCGAGTCGAACCCCACTGCGGCCGACTTCGCTCCTCGGGTGGTGGCCAGCTGCTCGGCCTCGACTGCCACCTCGGCGCGAGTGGTGGAGCGCAAGGTGCGGAAGGCCGTCACGTCGACCTGTAGTTGGTGGCCCGCTTTCTTGGCCCGCCAGGTCCCGACGATCTCGCCATCGACTAGCAGCGCCCCAGGCGAGGCGACCGCCCGCCAGAGGGCCTTTCGGTGCGTCGGGTCGGGCAGCAACTGCGTGCGGTCCCGTGCCTGAAGATACGGATCGCCGGTCGGCAACAGCCGAACGCCGCGCGGTGTCGGCGGCGAACTGAGCGCAGTGGTGGCTTCCGGTGCGAACCACGAGCGCTTGCCGTCGACGGAGATCTCGACGAGATCGGTCGACCAGACCGGTCGCAGCACGTTGGCGTTGGTGCCGAGGAACGCGGCCAGGTCGGCGATCGAGCTCGGACCGAGCACCCGCAGGCAGTCCCGGATCAGCTCGTCTAGGCGGGCGGTCTGGTGCGGCACGTGCCAGTTCGGAGCTGCTGTGATGCGCAGCCGCCCGGATTCGCGGACCAGTCGGATGCCAGCCGCCAACCCGGCCTGCAAGTACAGCGAGTAGAAGACGTGGGTCGACTCGCACGCCCGGCACCACGCCGAGGCTTCGGGGACCTCGCGGGTGACGGCAGCGCTCAGCGAGCCTCGATCCGTCGGTTCGAGCGAATACTCGCGCATCGCCGTGACGGTCTTGCCGAACACCGCCAGCGGAGCGCCGACGGATTTCATGATGGGCATGCGGGCCAGCACATCGGCATCCGACAACGGGTAGAGCTGGTCGGCCAACCTCGGGAGGTCGGCGACGCGGTGGAGGTGGGCACTGCCGCGCACCGACCAGGCGAGAGCCAGCGCGTCCGGGATTTCGGCTCCGGGCATCCGCGTGCGTACCGATTGCACCGCCGATCCAGCAGGGCTGTCCGGCACGCCGAGCGGCAGCACGGCGAGTTCGTCGATTGCGGCGGCGGAGCGGTCCAGTTGCTGGACCGCGTACCGGTAGGCCAGGACGCGGTCCCGATCGATCTCGATCATCACACCTCGATTCGGTGGCGGAGGGCCAAGAATGCCCTGGCACCCCGACAAGTCAGCCGAGGAAGGTGGTGAACATGAACGCGACCGCGTTCCAGATCGTGAACAGCACGCCGAGCAGGATCAGCACGACGACCCCGACGGCCACCAACCGGCGGTGGCCGTCGGCGCGGTTCACGCTCTGCGCGAAGTCGTCCACGCCGCGCAGCATGCCCTCCACGGTGGCCTCCGAGTTCGGCCGCTGCATCCGGTCGCGGTGCGCCGCGAATGCCTGGACCTCGGGATCCTCCGGGTCGAGCCCGTCCAGGTCGTCGCTCAAGCGGCCGGTCTCGTCCGGATCGCCTCGCTCCATCGCACCACCGTAGCGCCTGGCAATCGCCGCGAAGGATGTCGGTCTCAACCGGATTGTCCGAAGTCGCGCGGCGGCGCGAGCGGGGTTCACCGGATTGATCGACCGCCGCCGCGCGCCGTCCGGAGAATTCCGGTTCGGCCCAGTGCCGATGGATACATTCGCCGCACTCCATTCGGGACCTGGGAGGCGTCGATGAGCGAGCAGCCAACGGAAACCAACGGCCTGTTCCGGCCCGAGTTGGAGGTCACGCCCCCGGAGCGGCAGCGGCGCTGGACCGTCCTGCTGCGACTGCTGTTGCTGATCCCGCACTTCATCGTGCTGTGGTTGGTGTCCATCGCGGCCGGGGTGGTGCTGATCATCGGCTGGTTCGCCGCGCTGTTCCTGGGACGCTTGCCGGAGTGGATCTCCGGGTTCCTGATCCTGTTCGTCGGCTACCAGACACGGGTGGCCGCGTCGAACATGCTGCTGGTCGACTGGTACCCGCCGTTCGTGGTCGGCCAGCCGGGCTACCCGGTCCAGGTGGACGTCCGGTCCGGCAGGCTCAACCGGTGGGCGGTGTTCTTCCGCCTCATCCTGGTGATCCCGGCGGCGATCGTGAGTGCGGTCGTCGCGCAGGGCTGGTGCGTGCTGGCGTTCTTCATCTGGCTGATCGTGCTGGTCATGGGCCGCAACCCGCGACCGATCTTCGACGCCTCCGCCGCCGTGCTGCGCTACAGCTACCGCACGAACGCCTACTTCTACCTGCTGACCGGCGCGTATCCCAGGAAGCTGTTCGGCGACTCGCACGCGGAGGAGAACCCGCCGCGCCAGTCGCCCGGCACGCGCCCACTGGTGATGTCCAAGGGCGGGCGGATCCTGCTGATCGCGTTCATCGTGCTCGGGGCGATCGGTCTGGTCAGCAACGGCGTCGTGCAGTCGCTCACCAAGCCCGGTTACGAGTACCAGCACGAATACGACTACGGCCGCTGACCCGTCACACCACGGCTTCCGACCAGGCGCGGCGGAGGATCTCCTCGACGGTCTGCTCCGGGGTTTGCTCGGAAGTGTCCAACCACAGGCCCAGGCGCGGCGTCTGCTCGCGCAGCACCTCGTCGAGTTCGGTGATCGCCCAGCTGTCGTAGGCGGTCTTGCCGCGTCCTGCCTCGCGCGCCGCGATCGCCTCCGGAGCCGGGGCGAGCACGACGACCAGCAGCGGGCGGCTGCGGATCTGACCGGTCAGCTCGGCCAGGTGTTCGCCCAGCACCACGTCCTGGGCGACGACGGTGAACCCTTCGGCGAAATACGCGTCTGCGGTCTGCGCGGTCAACCGGTGTCGCAGCCGCAGTTGGCGCAACGCTTCGTCCGACGGCGCGGCGGACATCTCCTCGCGACCGCTGACCACCATGCGGCGGAAGATGTCGCCGCGCACGTGCACCGAACGCGGTAGCCGCTCGGCGACGCCCTGCGCGATGGTCGACTTGCCTGCGGCCTGGATGCCGGTGATCAGCACGATGGCCCGGTTGCCTTCGCCGAACATGCCTCTCCTCGATTCGAAGGAGTCGATCTTCTCACCCGGTTGGCCCTGTTGTCGCACACATTTTGCATCCGGTTACAGATCGCAATGCGTTCATGTGCCCTGTTCAGCACGTCGGACGACAGCGTTTCGCTCGGCCAGCGGTGTTCGGATTGCTCCGGTAGCGAGCACCATCGCAACTGCTGGTATTCGCCACGAAGCGGGAGGCCGTTATGGTCCGCACCGAAGCCGAGCGCGCTCCTCAAGCCCAGGGTGGCTGCAGCTGTTGCAGCAGCTGCACTGGTCCTTCCTGTGGCTGCTGCTCAAGCTGCGGCTGAGCAGTAGGGCCTGCCCGGGGTGTTTGCGGGATCACCCCGGGCAGGCCATGCCATCGGTCGGCACGGCGCCCTGCACCAGGAATCGGCTGACGGCCTCGGTGATGCACGGCGACCTGCCGAGCGCACCGTGCCCGGAGCCCTGCCAGCGCAGCAGCACCCCGGTCGGCAACTGCTCGGCCATGTGATCGCTGCCCAGACCCGGCAGCTGCGGATCGTTCGCGGTGCTGATCACCGGGATCGGCGGCAGGTCCAGGCGGCGCGGCGCGGGCAGCGGCTGCTGGGGGACCGGCCACGACCCGCACCAAACCACCCGCTGCACGGCGGCACCGCCGAACAGCGGGAATCGGTTCACCCAGTCCGCTGCGAGCTCGCCGCTGCGTTGCGGCGGCACGCGCAGCGTCGTGTCGTTGCAGCTGGTGATCATGTCGCCGTCGATCCACGGCGGATTGACGCCTTGCGCGGTGACCAGCGGCGCGCTGATCGCCGCGAGAGCGGCTCCGTCGCCCCGGTCCGCCGCGGCCAGCGCATCGGCCAAGCCCGGCCAGGAGGCCCGATCGGACAGACCCAGCAGCATCGCCTGCACCACCCGGCCACCGCTGACCGCGGTGCCCGGCGCGGGTAGCGGCGTGGTCCGGGTGCGCTCCACGAGATCGCTGACCACCTTGCGCGGATCGGAGCCGAGCGGGCAGCCGCGGCTGACGCAGTCAGCGGCGAACACGTCGAAGGTCTGCTCCGCGCTCTGCGCCTGGGATTCCGCCTGGCCGATCGCGTCGCGGGTCGGGTCGGGCGCACCATCGAGCACCATCCGGCCCACCGATCCGGGGAAGCGTTCGGCGAAGGTCGTCAGCAGCCGGGCCGCCTCTCCGCGCCCGATCGCGTGCAACTTCGGCACGCCCAACTGCAGGCGGAGTTCCTCCAGATCCCCCGCGGTTCGCCAGGTGTCGTACGCCTGCAACCGCTCGTCGAGGTTGAGCAGGCATTCCTGGCTGGCGTCCAACACCGATTCCAGCAGCCGGTCCAGCTCGGCGCGGTCGGTGGCGCGCGGGTCGAAACCGACGATCGACTCGCGCTGCGCGGGCGGCACGCAGTCGGCCGGATCGGATTCGCCGGTGCCGCGCCGGTCCATCCCGATGATGTCGAAGGTGCTCAGCAGCTCGGGCGGCAGCTGGGTGGCCAGCCGGGCGGCGAAGGTCGTGCCCGGCTCGCCGCCGACGTCGCCCAGCACGACCAGCGGTACTCGCCCGGAGCCCGCCCTGATCAGCTCGTTTCGGGCGGTGCCGCGCGTCGGGGAGTCCGGGGCGTCCAGGGTGCTGAGCAGCCGTGCGCAGGAGAAGGTCATGCCGGGCGGCAGACCGCCCAGCTCGGCGCGGGTCTGCTCGGTGCAGTCCGCCCAGCTCAGCGAGTCCTCACCGGGTGAACCCAGCGGCGGGACGGGGGCCGGTTTCGGCGGCTGCGGTGCGGGGACGACCTGCTGCGCACCGTCGTGGTAGGCGACCGCGGGCCGCTCCGATGGCCCGGCCGAGCAGGCGGCGACCACCAGCAGCAGCAACGGCAGTAGCACGGCCCCGACCCGGTGAGTGGTGCGCCGCACGGGTACTCCTCGTCGGGAAGCGCGATGGTCGCTGGACCCGGCCAGCATCGCATGATCCAGGTGAGACCCCGGTGAGGGGCCTGACAATTCGGTACGGCCAGCTCAGCTGGCGCGATAACGTGCGGCGGGTGGGCGGTCATCGCGTCCGCCGCGAGCATCGGAGGTAGCGGAGTATCGTGCACGTCGCGCAGATCGGCCCGGGGGCGTCGTCGAGCAGGCGACCGTTCAGCGTGGAGAACGTCTCCGCGCGGGCAGTCGGGATGATCCCGCCGCCGATGCTCGTGCTGGTTGGCGTGATCAGCCTGCAGGTCGGCGCCGCGTTCGCGAAGCAACTGTTCACCATCGCCGGAGCGTCCGGGGTGGTCGCCCTCCGGCTGCTGTTCGCCGCCCTGATCCTGCTCGCGGTCTGGCGCCCGTCGCTGCGGATGGACCGCAAGACGCTGGCAGTGGTGGCCGGTTATGGCGCGGTGCTGGCGTGCATGAACGTCTGCATCTACCAGTCGTTCGAGCGGATTCCGCTCGGTGCGGCGGTCACCATCGAGTTCCTCGGGCCGCTGGCGGTGGCCGTGATCGGCTCGCGCCGCAAGCTCGACGTGCTCTGGGCAGTGCTGGCGGGCACCGGAGTTGTGCTGCTGGCGCGCGTCGAAGGCGGCCTGGACTGGGTCGGGGTCGCCTTCGCGCTGATGGCGGGTGCGCTGTGGGCGAGTTACATCCTGATCAGCGCCAAGCTGGGGAGCCGGACCAGCGGCGGGTCCGGGCTGGCGCTGGGCATGGCCTTCGGTGCGCTGGTGGCGGCTCCGTTGGGCATCGCCGAGGCCGGGACGGCGCTGCTGCACCCGGCGGTGCTGATCGCCGGGCTGGTGGTGGCCCTGATGTCCTCGGTGGTGCCGTACTCCCTGGAGCTGGAGGCGTTGCGCCGGATGCCGCCGAGGGTGTTCGGCGTGCTGATGAGCCTGGAGCCCGCGGTCGCGGCGCTGGCCGGGCTCCTGGTGCTGGGCGAGGCGCTGGGCGCCTGGCAGTGGGTGGCCATCGCCTGCGTCGTCGTAGCCTCGGTCGGCTCGGTAGGCACCACCAAGAGCCCGCGCCACAAACCCACAAACGACACCCAGTACCCGAAGGACACCGGCGCCAACTGAGCTCGTACAAGGAGTGAAGGGCACCTTTGACCGGCATAGTCGGTCGAAGGTGCCCTTCACTCTTCGCCCGCACGGGCTGCGGCGACTGGGTCAGGGGGCTGGGAGAGGTGTGGGGCGGAGGGCTCGCATCAGGGCCAGGAGCGTTCTGTTGAGCGGGACCGGGATGTTGTGCCGCTCCGCCGCTCGCACCAGCGGGCCGGTGATGTGCTCGTGCTCGGTGGTCAGGCCCGCCACCCGGTCGTAGAGCATGGACGTGCCGTTGGTCGGCGGGAACTTCTCGACGTAGTCGGCGAGCACCCGCTTGGCGTCCTCGAGGGTCAACCGGGCGCCCTCGGCGCGAGCGACCTCGACGGCCTCGGTGAGCACGCCCTCGCTGAGTTCCTGGATGTCCGGCTCGCGGAGCACGTCCAGGCGTCGCAGGGTCAGCGCGGTGATCGGGTTCGGTGCGAGGTTCGTCAGCATCTTCCGCCACGCCGCGGTGTGGAAGTCGTTCGTGGTCCGGACCGTCAGCTTGGCGTCGGAGATCAGCTCGACGAACCGGGTGCCCAGCTCCCCGGCCTCGACCTGCATGGTGGCGGGTGCCCTGCGCACCACGTGCCCGTACCGCACCCGCTCGGCAGGCACGTAGATCAACGCGGGCAGCACCGGGGCCTGCAGCCCCATCCCGGCCACCGATTCGCGGTGCTCGACGCCGTTCTGCACCACCACGACCGGGGCACGCCCGTTGTCCAGCTTCTGCAGCCAGCCTGCGGTGCTCGGGACGTCCTGGACCTTGGTGGTCAGCAGGATCCAGTCGACCTCGCCGAGCCCGCCCGGATCGGTGGCCACCGAAACCGGGATTTCCGCTGTGCCGTCGGGAGTTTCCAGCGTCAACCGGTCGAACGAGGTCCGCACGCACATCGTCACGAGGTGCCCCGCGGCGTGCGCCGCCTCCGCGAGAACTCCGCCGATGCCGCCCGAACCGATTACCGCGATACGTTGCTGTGCCACGGATGCCGAGCCTACTCGCCGACGCGGGCGCCCCGGTTTACGTCACCGAACAGCACTGCGTCGAGGTCGTAACGCGTCGGCTCGTCGAGCTGGTCGTAGCGGCACGACTCGGGATCGCGGTCCGGGCGCCACCGGACGAACTGCGTGGTGTGCCGGAACCGACCCGGATGAGCGCCCTCGGTGTGGTCGTAGGAGACCTCGACGACCCGCTCCGGACGCAGCGGCACCCACGGCTGCTCGGAGCTGTTCCAGCGGTTGACCGAACCGGGCAGCCGCCGCCCGTCCGCGGCATCCGGCCCCAGCCACGGGTGCGCGCCGTCGGTGATCAGCTCGGCGAGTTCGGTGGCGAGCGCCCGCCGCTGGGCTGCGGGGAAGGCACCGACGACGCCGACGTGGTGCAGCACACCGCTCTCGTCGTAGAGCCCGAGTTGCAGCGAACCGACTGCGGTGCCGGGTTCCGTCTTGGCGTGCCAGCGCAGCCCGGCGACCACGCAGTCCGCGGTTCGCGAGTGCTTGATCTTGAACATGGTCCGCTTGCCCGGCGCGTAGTGGCCGTCGGTGGGCTTGGCGATCACCCCGTCCAGCCCGGCGCCCTCGAACACTTCGAACCACGCTGCGGCGGTGTCCGGATCGTCGGTGACCGGTGTGGTGCGCAGTCCGGTGTGGTCCAGCCCGAGACCGGCCAGCAGTTCGCGCCGCTCGGTCTGCACGGCGCTGGTGAGGTCGCGGTCGTCCAGCGCGAGCAGGTCGAAGGCGATGAAGGTGGCCGGTGTCTGCTCGGCGAGCATCCGGACGCGGCTGGCGGCCGGGTGGATGCGCTCGCCCAGCGCGTCCCAGTCCAGCCGGTCCCCGGCGGCGTCGCGGCGGATCACCACGAGCTCACCGTCCAGCACGGCGGGGCGGTGGAGGTGCTCGGCGATGGTCCGCAGGACTTCCGGGAAGTACCGGTCCAGCGGCCGACCGGTGCGCGACTGCAGCAGCACCGGCTGCTCGGCCTGCGGGTCGACGAACACCAGGCACCGGAAGCCGTCCCACTTCGGCTCGAACAGCAGCCCGCCCTGCCGGGAAATGCCGTCGACCGGACTGGCCAGCATCGGTTTCACCGGCGGTTGCAGTGGCAGCACCGGACCCTCCTCCCTCGTGAGTGCCCAACCGGGCTGGAGCCCGGTTTCGCACTCACGACCCCTCGCCGCACCACGTTTGCCCAGGTTAGTCGGTCGAAGGTCGAAAAGCGCCGCAGGTCAGCGGACGCGCTGTCGTGGTGCGCGGTCCAGTTGCAGGCGGATGGCCGTGGGCAGTGTTTCCGTGCCGAGCGATTCGCGAGCTCGGGAGAGCACCTTCCCGTCGAGCTCTTCCCAGACGTGGCGCACGTTGGTGCCTTCTTGCAGCGACAGCGTCAGGCGCAGCGACGGGTGCTGCTGGCTGCCCGCCATCCGCACCCGCGCCCGGTTGACGCCGGGGACCCGTTCGGCGTCGGTGCGCACCGCTTCGGCCAGCGCTGCGGAGGTCACCGTCAGGTCTCCCTCGCCGCCGCGCTCCAACCGCACGTCCGGTCGGGACTCCGGCTGCAACGCGCGGACCACCCACCACAGACCCAGCACGAAAAGCACGATCCCGAGCGCTACCGCGACCGGGATCGCCACCTGCGCGTGATCCCGCAGCCACTGCACCAGGATCGGGTCCGCCAGCGGTCGCTGCGCTCGGAAGACACCCAGCGCACCGCTGCCGACCAGGAGCACGAAGATGCCGCCGAGCAGCGCGAGCACCCCGAGCACGACGACTACGCCGCGTTCGAAGCCCGGCTCGCGACCGATCGGGGTGGTGCTCGGCTTGATCTCGGTCATGGCCGCTCCTTGGGCGTGGCCACGGACACCAGCACCTTCGGTGCGGCGCGCAGCGGGAGATCGCGCACGGCGTGCTCGGCGGTGTCGGTCAGCCGGGTGCGCAGATCACCGGATTCGCGGAACTGCGCGGTGGCCTTCACCTGGACCTGCTTGGCGCTCGCGGTGACCGCTGCCGCCGCGACGCCGTCCTGGCCGCGGACCTGGTGGCCGACCAGGCGGGCCAGCGAGCGCGGGTCGGTGGTCACGGTGACTTCCGGGGCCGGGTCGTGCAGCCGGATGTCCTTGCGGCCGGCGTTGAGCGCGATCAGCAGCAGGAGCAGGCCCACCACCGCGATGACCGCCGCGGTCACGCGGACCGGCAGGGCGCTCCAGGACAGCGCGTTCAGTCCGGAGTAGATGCTGCGCCAGCCGACGATCAGGCCGCCGGTGTTCGGCCGCAGCAGCGCCCAGACCACCTCGATCGCCAGCAGCACTCCGGCCGCCGCGATGGCCAGCCCCAGCAGCGTGGTGATCAGGCGTACCAACAGGCGCATGGCTCACTCCACCCGCGCTGGCGGGTCCGCCGGAACCAGGGCGGACACGGTCACGTCGATGGCCCGGACCCGGAAGTCGGCGATGCGCCGCAACTCCGCACCGACTCGTTTTCGCACGGACGCAACGGTTTCGCGGACTGGCGCCGGGTAGCGCAGCGCGACGTCCAGCCGGACCCGCAGCGCGTCGTCCGGGCCGGACAGCTGCGCGCTCGCGCCGTGCTCGCCGAGCCCGACCCCGGCGATTCGGCGGCGCGTCCGGGCACTGCCGGGATCCTGGTCGGCCGCGTGCTCGGCGATCTTGCGCAGCACGGTGCGGCTGATCCGCAACCGACCCCGCTCGCCCGGATCCGTCCGCTCGGCTTCCCGAGCCTCGACGTTCTCTGCGGCGGCGGTCATTTGTCCCGACCTCGGCCCAGGATGTCGCCGATCTCCAGCTCGCCGTCCAGGATCCGGCCGATCACCAGACCCACCGCGCCGACCAGCAGCGCGATCAGGAAACCGGTGAAGCCGCCGACCGCGCCAGCGGTGCCGAGGATGAGTCCGGCGAGCAAACCGGTCTGTGTCGCATTCATGGGGCAAACCCTCCTGCCAGGGAACTCGGGCGGACCGTGCGGATCATCTCGGATTCTCACCGGACGCGCGGGCAGCGGTTGCGCCGCGCCCGCCAAGCGCGGACGCGGTGCAGCAGTCCGCGGACCCCGCGTGGCCGATCCACCACCTCGATCGGTGCGTCGTAGCGGTCCCGCGGCCGGGGTTCGCCGCGCTGCGCCGCTCGCAGCGCGGCGAGCCCGGCGGCGAAGACCGCCGGGTCACCTCCGACATCCGGATGGTTGGCCCGGACGAACGCGCGGATCGCAGCGCGCGTGGCGGCCGGATCGTGCTGCACGCCAGCCATCATGCGCTTTCCGCCGACTCGTCGGCGGTGATCACGTCGGCGACGGTGATGTCCACCGGGGCGTCGCCGAGCAGCTCGGCGAGTCGGCTGCGGAGTTCGGCGACGACGTCCGGCAGCGGCCGGTCCAGCCGCAGCACCACCGCGACCTCCACGGCGCCCTCGTCGGGCAACCGCACTCCGACGACCTTGCGGCCGGGCAGGTACGAGGCGATCTCGCCGAACTGCCCGCCGTGCAGCCGCATCACCGAGGGGTGGGCGAGCACCCGGTCGGCCAGCTCGCTGGCGGAAACGTGCTCCGGCATGTCGGGGTCGTCCTCCAAGCTGCGCTGGGTCATTCGACGCGGGATGTGGCGGGCGGCCCGGTTTCCTCGTCATCGCTGGGCAGGTGGATGTCGTTGACCGCGATGTTGACCTCGATGACCTCCAGTCCGGTCATCCGCTCGACCGCGGTGATCACGTTGCGCCGCACCGCCCGCGCGAGGTCCACGATGGACGCGCCGTACTCGACGACGATGTCCAGGTCCACCGCGGCCTGCTTCTCGCCGACCTCCACTTGCACCCCGGAGGTGGAGGAAGTGCCGCCACCGCCCGGAATCCGGTCCCGGATCGCGCCGAAGGCGCGGGAGACACCGCCGCCCATCGCGTACACCCCGGCAATCTCGCGGGCAGCGATGCCCGCGATCTTCTGCACCACGGACGCGGCGATGGTCGTCTTGCCCAGGGACGTCTCGTCGGCCAGCCGAGTCGGTGCGCTCTCGGCGCGGCTTTCCGGGATGCGCCGGTGCTCCGCGTTGCGATCGGCAGTCGTTCGTGCGTTCTGCGGCGTCCCACCGGCCTGCGTCCCGCTGCCTTGGGCCCCGCTGTTCTGGGCCATCAACTCCAGCTCCTTCCCGGTACCGCCGATGCCGCTAGGGCTCGGCGTCGCTGTGTGCCACATCACTCATTGTGACGCCATCCGGGGCGCGGTGCCCTGACGCCGCACCATGCCTCGCCAAGGCGCTCACGCCGTCGAATTCCCAGCGGCCCCAACCGTCACTCGCGCATTCTCGCGTAACGCAGCAGGAGCAGCGATTCCGCGTGCAGTACCGACTGCAACCGCATGCGCCGAGGCGGCACACCACCGGCCCCGGCCCCGATCCGACCGGCGTTTCCGCTGGTCAGCATCGGTGACAGGGTCAGGCACAGTTCGTCGACGAGATCGGCGTCGACGAGGTGACCGAACAGCGTCGGACCGCCTTCGCAACCGATGCGGCGCAGCCCTCGCGCCGCCAGCTCGCGCAACGCCGTTCGCAGATCCACTGTTTCGTCACCGGCGACCACGACATCGGCGCCCGCATCGGCGAGCGCGGCGCGACGCTGCTTTGGCGCCGCTTCGGCGGTGAACACGATCGGCGGCACCAGGGTGTCGGTGAGCAGCGGCGAGTCCAGTGGTAGTGACGCCCTGGCGGTGACCAGCGCGATCGGCGGCACCTCGGAGCGGCCCAGCCGTTGCCGCCGCGCGGCGCGGACCTCGGTGCGCTTGACCCCCCGGTAGCCCTCGACCACCGCGGTGCGGACCCCGACCAGCACGACGTCGGAGAGGTCCCGGATCAACCCGAGGACCCGCTGGTCGATCGGTGCGGAAAGGCCGCGCGAACTGCCTTCGACGGTCACCGCGCCATCGAGGCTGGAGATGAAGTTCACGCGCACCCACGGCCGTTGCGGCGCCTCCGGGTAGGCGTAGTACTCCTCCAGCCGGTCGTCCACCTGTTCCGCGCCGTCCACCGGCCAAAGCCTGTCCACCACGCGCCAATCCCACCACGCGCGCACCCGGGTGAGCAGGAGCACGCGACAGCACGGCCGGAGGGACTATGTCCGGTTATAGAGTCGGCGCATGAATTCGCCCCGTCTGGTCGGCCGCCATCCCGAGATCACTCCGGACGAGCTGGTCGAGGCGATGACGCCGCCACCCCGGTTCGACGCGGTGCGTTTCGACACCTACCTCCCCAATCCGGAAGAGCCCAGCCAGGCGCAGGCGGTGCGGGACTGCTCGGCGTTCACCGAGCGGATCAACGCCGATGGCGGGAGCGGGTCGTGGCTGCGCGGGGTGTTCGGCCGCAAGAAGTCCGGCGACGGCAAGCGGGGCCTCTACCTCGACGGCGGCTTCGGGGTCGGCAAAACGCACCTGCTCGCGTCGATGTGGCACGCCACGAACGGGCCGAAGTCCTACGGCACGTTCGTCGAGGTGACCAATCTGGTGGGGGCACTCGGCTTCGCGGAGACGGTCCAGCGCCTCTCCGAGCAGCGGCTGCTGGCGATCGACGAGTTCGAACTGGACGATCCCGGCGACACGATGCTGGTCACCCAGCTGATCGCGAAGCTCACCGACGCGGGCGTGCACATCGCGGCCACTTCCAACACGCTGCCCGACAAGCTGGGCGAGGGCCGCTTCGCGGCGGCGGACTTCCTCCGCGAGATCCACGCGATGTCCGCGCGGTTCAGCGTGGTGCGGGTCGACGGCCCGGACTACCGGCACCGCGGCCTGCCGGACGCACCGCCGCCGATGGCCGACGACGAGCTGACCCGGCTCGCGGAGGCCACGGACGGCGCGACGCTCGACGACTTCGACGAGTTGTGCGAGTTCCTGGCCGGGCTGCACGCGTCGAAGTACGGCCGCCTGGTCGACGGGATCAGCGCGGTGCACCTCAGCGGCGTGCACGCGGCGCCGGACCAGGACGTCGCGCTGCGACTGGTCGCGCTGGCCGACCGGCTCTACGACCGGGCGATCCCGGTGCGGGCCTCCGGCGAACCGTTGGCGGCGATGTTCACCGACGAGATGCTGGGCGGCGGCTACCGCAAGAAGTACCTGCGCGCGATCAGCCGCCTCACGGCGCTGTCCCGAGACCTCGCCAAGTCCTGAACGTCACCGGGTGAGCACTTCGGCGATGGCGTCGAGTCCGGTGTCGAGCTCGTCGCGGGTGATCACCAGCGGCGGCGCGACGCGCAACGTCGTGTCCTGCGTTTCCTTGCACAGCACGCCACGCTCGGCTAGCGCCTCGCTGGCCTGGCGGCCGGTCAGCCCGCCTGCGGCGAGCTCCACCCCGGCCCACAGGCCGCGCCCGCGCACCTCGACCGCTCCGCGGCCGACGAGCTCGCGGAGTCGCGCGTGCAGGTGCGCTCCCAACTCGCGGGAGCGCTCCTGGAACTCGCCGGTGCGCAACAGGCGCACCACGGCTCGTCCCACCGTGCACGCCAACGGGTTCCCGCCGAAGGTCGAGCCGTGCTGGCCGGGGCGCAGCACGCCGATGACGTCGTCGCGACCGACCACTGCGGATACCGGCAGGATCCCGCCACCCAGCGCCTTGCCGAGCGTGTAGAGGTCGGCTCGGACGCCGTCGTGCGCGCTGGCCAGCAGCTCGCCGGTGCGGGCGAGCCCGGACTGGATCTCGTCGGCGATCAGCAGCGCGCCGTGGTCGTCGCAGAGCTGACGCAGCCGGGGCAGGTAGTCGGCGGGCGGCACGATGACGCCCGCTTCGCCCTGGATGGGTTCGACCAGGACCGCTGCGGTGCGTTCGTTGATCGCGGCCTCGACCGCGGCGGCGTCGCCGTATTCGGTGATGACGAAGCCCGGCGTGTACGGACCGAATTCATCGTGCGCGAGCGGATCGGTGGAGAACGACACGATGGTCGTCGTGCGGCCGTGGAAGTTGGACCCGGCCACGATGATCTCGGCCCGGTTCTCCGGCACGCCCTTGACCTGGTACGCCCACTTGCGGGCGATCTTGATGGCGGACTCGACGGCTTCCGCCCCGGAGTTCATCAGCAGCACCCGGTCGGTGCCGGTGAGTTCGGCCAGTTCGCGGCAGAACGGGCCGAACTGGTCGTGGTGGAACGCCCTGCTGGTGAGCGTGACGCGGCCGAGCTGTTCGGTGGCCGCGGCGACCAGGTCCGGGTGGCGGTGGCCGAAGTTCAGCGCCGAATACCCGGCCAAGAAATCCAGGTAGTGCCGTCCGTCCACATCGGTCATCCAGGAACCGGACGCCTCGGCGATCACGACCGGCAGCGGGTGGTAGTTGTGCGCGCTGTACTGCTCGTCGAGCGCGCGGTAGGAGGCGGCTCGCGAGGAGGCTTCGAGGTGCGACGGGACGACAGTCATGGGCATAAGGTTATGTCGCCTGCTGCGTAGATTTCAGCCGCGAGCTGTTGCTTGCAGTGTCGATTCATTGCGTGCTGACCAGCGGTCTTGGAGCTTCGTTGTCTCATCGGGGAAGATTGGCCGCCTCTTGACATCATGTATCGGGTAAGAGCTGCGCGGACTGGGAGGGCGAGGCAGGGATGCCGGACAACGGTGCGTACCGGGTGTACCTGGGCGCGTACACGGGAACGGAATCGGCGGCCGACGGGATCCGGCTCGCCATCGTCGACGCCCACGGGGCGCTGCGGTGCACCGAAAGCGTTGCCGAGGCATTCGATCCTTCTTTCCTCGCGATAGCACCCGATGGGGCGACGCTGTTCGCGGTCAGCGAGCTGCGGCAGGGCCGGGTCATCGCCTTCGCGGTGCATGCGGACGGCACGCTCAAGGAGATCAATTCGCAACCGACGCTGGGTTCGGCGCCGTGCCACCTCAGCGTGCACCAGTCCGGGAAGTACCTGCTGACCGCGAACTACGGGTCCGGGAACGTGGTGGTGCACCCGATCGACGTCGGCGGTGTGCTCCGCGAGCCGTGCCACGTGGTGCAGCACAGCGGCAACGGCCCGAACCCGCAACGCCAGGAGGGGCCGCACGCGCACCAGGTGCTGCCCGACCCGTCCGGCCGGTACGTGCTCGCGGTGGATCTGGGGACCGACTCGGTGTACGTCTACGACTTCGATGCGGACAGCGGTCATCTGATGCTCAAGCACGAAGTTCCGCTGCGCGCCGGTGCCGGGCCGCGGCACCTGGCGTTCCACCCGGACGGCGAACGGGCCTACCTGATCAACGAACTGGCGTCCTCGATCACCGAGTTCGGCTACGACCCGGAATCCGGGGTGCTGGAGCCGGGGCGCACCCTTTCCACGCTGCCGCCGGACTACGGGCAACCGAACCTGGCGGCCGAGATCGTGGTGACGCCGGACGGCCGGTTCGTGTTCGGCTCGAACCGGGGGCACGACAGCATCGCCGTGTTCCGGGCCGATTTCAGCGACGGCGAGTTCCGGCTGGTCGACATCCGCCCGGCGCTGGTGGCCGAACCCCGCCACATCGCGCTGTCGCCGGACGGTCGGGTGCTGTTCGCGGCTGGTCAGCGCAGCAACGACGTGCAGTCCTTCGACATCGCCGACAACGGAGCCCTGACCCCGCTGCGCGACCCGGTCCCAACGCCAACCCCGGTCTGCATCCTCCCCGCGGTGTGATCCCCAAATAAGAGAGTGTGCGGCTCGTCTTGCCCGCGGCGGTGCAAGTTGCATGGGTGGGCTAAGCGGCTTCGCCGCTTGCGACGGCCCAGGTGCGTGCGTCCGTTGGGTGTCGCGGCGGCGGTCTACCACCGGAAGCGGCTACCGCCGCTTGCTTGACGAGCCCACGCCACGCCCAATCCGCGCACCCTCTAATTTGGGGAAATTCGGGAGCTCGGGTTCACAGGATGCGGGCGTCGTAGCGGCCGGTGGAGTACTGGGCGAGGGCCGTTCTGACGCGTCTGGTTTCTTGGCGGCGGGTGAGCCAGCCGCCGGTCGCACCGATCGGGAAGATCCGGGCTCCGCCGTGGTAGCGGCGGGCTCGGTGCCAGAGCCGGGAGTTGGGCGCGCTGCCGTCGGCGAGCCACACCGCCACCGAGGTGCGCTTGCCGCTGCCGACCACGCCGACCCGTTGGATCTGGCTCCACGGGATCTCGTGGGTCAGCCCCATCCGCGACACCAGCAGTCCATCACTGTTGATCTTCAACCGTAGGCTCGGCAACAACGCCTTCCCAGCCGACCAGATCGCGCTGATGGTCAACAGCAGCAGGCCCAGTCGGAAGATGGCGATCATGTCCGCCGACACGCGACCGCCGAGGCCCTGGGTCTCGTACAACCGGTTGGCGCCGAAGACGATCAGCAGGCAGATGATCGCCGACAGCGCGGCCCGGGTCCGCCCACCGGTGGCGAACACCGGGCCAGGACCGTCCTTGCGCACCCGCGCCAGGGCCATCTGCTGCTGCGCGGTCTGCTTCGGACGCGCGGGGACGATCTTGTCGCGGGTCGGCGCGGCGGGTGCGGGCGGCGCAGGCGGCGCGGGCTGCGCCTGGGTGTAGGCGCGGGTCACCGGCTTCGGCTGCGCCGCCACCGGTTGCGGCGGCGGGGTGTCGGGCAGCGGTGCGTTCGCCGTCTGCTGCAACTGCGTGGCGTGCTGGGCGATCACGTCGGTGATGGCTGGCGGCAGCCACTGGTTGCCCTGCGGGCTGGATTCGCCGAGCTGGTCCAGCATCGCGCTGGTGGTGGGCCGGGTGGCCGGGTCCTTCGCCAGGCAGGCCGCCAGCAACGGCTGCAACCCGGCGGGCACTCGGGACAGATCGGGCTCGGCGTGCGCCACCCGGTAGAGCAGGGCGGCCGTGCTCTCCTCGCCGAACGGCCCGCACCCGGTCGCCGCGAAGACCAGCACCGCGCCGAGCGAGAAGACGTCGCTGGGCGGACCGATCTCGCCGCCGAGGGTCTGCTCGGGGGAGAAGAAGCCGGGCGTGCCCAGGAACATGCCGGTCGCGGTCAGGGACTTGCCGGTCATCGCGCGCGAGATGCCGAAGTCGATGACCCGCGGACCGTCCGGGCCGAGCAGCACGTTGGCCGGTTTCAGATCGCGGTGCACCAGGTTGGCGCGGTGGATCGCGCCCAGCGCCTCCGCAAGTCCGGCGGCCAGGCTGCGCACCGTGGCCTCCGGCAGCGGGCCGTAGTCCACCACCGCCTGGTGCAGCGTCGGGCCGGGCACGTATTCGGTCGCGAGCCAGGGTTGTTCGGCATCCGGGTCCGCGTGCACCACCGCCGCGGTCCAGAACCCGCCCACCGATCGGGCCGCCAGCGCTTCGCGGCGGAACCGCTCCCGGAACTCCGGATCCTCGGCGAGGTCGGGCCGGATGACCTTGACCGCCACCACCCGCCCACCGCGCGAGCGACCGAGGTAGACGCCGCCCATCGCGCCACGGCCCAGCCGGGCGAGCAACCGGTAGTCGCCGACCCGGTGCGGGTCGCTGCCCAACAACGGCTGCACGGAGCCTCAGCCTCCTGGAGATCGCGGTCGTGATCCCCACCGAGCTTACGTACCTGCCGCCCGGCGCGTGCCGGTTCTCCGCAGCCGACCAGCGGCGCGGGGACATTTTCAGGCAGTGGTTCGGGTCACGGAACCCTCGACGCCGCCGCCCCGCCAGGTCCGGGCGAGGACCTCGGGGTTCGGCTGTCCCGCACCGCGAGCGGTCACCTCGTCCTACTGCGGGGTGCCAGCCGCTGGTAATCGAATACTTGGCTTCGTTCCAACCCTTTCTCGGGATGGGTGTAGTGGGTATGATCCGGCGCACTGCCAGCCGGAGGAGCGATCACTGGAGGGGAGGCACTGCGTGACGTCCACCGACCAGACCCATCCCGCAGTGGCGCTGCACGGCGTCGGCAAGCGGTTTCCGGGCGTCGTCGCGGTCTCCGACGTCACGCTGGCCATCCCGCCCGGCGAGGTGCACGTGTTCGCCGGGGAGAACGGCGCGGGCAAATCGACGCTGATGAAGCTGATCGCGCAGATCGAGCAGGTCAGCAGCGGAACCGTCGAGCTGGACGGCGTCCCGGTCAGCTACCAGGGTCCGGGCGCGGCCCGTCGGCTCGGCGTTTCGATGGTGCACCAGGAGTTCGCGCTGGCACCGGACCTCTCGGTGGCCGAGAACCTGTTCATCGGGCACGAACCCGGCCGCGGCGGGTGGATCTCCCGAGCCGAGGAGCGCCGCGCCGCGCGGGAGCTGCTCGGCAACGTCGGCCTGGACATCGATCCGGGGCGGCGGGTTGCGCTGCTGTCCACTGCGGAGCAGCAGCGCGTTGAGCTGGCGAAAGCACTGGCGGTGCGGGCGAAAGTGCTCATCCTGGACGAGCCCACGGCAAGCCTGACCGAGCGGGAGGCCCAGGAGCTGTTCGGCATCGTCCGCGAGCTGACCGGCAAGGGCATCGCGGTGCTCTACATCTCGCACCGGTTGGACGAGATCTTCGAGATCGGCGACCGGGTGACCGTGATGCGCGACGGCGCCGTGGTCGCCACCCGGCCGGTGACCGAGCTCGACGAGGCGCAGCTGGTGCAGCTCATGGTCGGCCGCGACGTGGCCAACCTCTATCCGCGCACCCACAGCGAGCCCGGTGCGGTGCGGTTGCGGATCGAGGGGATCAGCCGCGGCGACGCGGTGCGCGACGTGTCCTTCGAGGTCCGCGCGGGGGAAATCGTCGGGCTGGCCGGACTGGTGGGGGCCGGGCGCACCGAGCTGGCGCGCGCGGTGTTCGGCGCGGAGCTGCCCGATGCGGGCACGATCACCTTGGACGGCAAGCGGTTGCGCATCCGCAGCCCCGCCGATGCGATCGCGGCTGGCATCGGATACCTGACCGAGAGCCGGAAAACCGATGGTCTTGCCCTGCCACTGGGGGTGGACAAGAACATCACGCTCGCCAAGCTGCCGATGCGCGCCGGGCTGATCGACCTGGTCACCGAGCGGCGGGTTGCCGAACGGGAGCGCGACAGCCTGCGGATCCGGGTGCCGTGGGTGGGGCGGCCGGTGCGCATGCTCTCCGGCGGCAACCAGCAGAAGGTGATCCTGGCGCGGTGGCTGGAGACCGGCGCGGAGGTCCTGTTCTTCGACGAACCCGGCCGCGGCATGGACGTCGGGGCCAAGTCGGAGATGTTCCAGCAGATGGATTCCCTGGCCGCGCAGGGCAAAGCCGTGGTGCTCATCTCCAGCTACCTGCCGGAACTGCTGAACATGTGCGATCGGATCCTGGTCATGCGCGGCGGCCGGATCACCGGCGAGGTCCAGCGCGCGGACTTCTCCGAGGAACGCGTCGTCGCGCTCGCGACCGGAGCGAAGGGCAACAATGGCTGAACAGCTCAAGGCACCGTCCAATGGGGACCGCGGCCTGCTGGGCAGGTTGGGGGACCGGCTGTCCGGCGCGATCTCGCAGGTCGCCGCGGCCGGTGCGCTGATCGTGGTCTTCATCGTGCTGTCGATCGTCGCGCCGTCGTTCCTCACCGCGGACAACCTGTTCAACCTGGGCTCGCAGACCTCGGTGAACGCGGTGATGGCGGTCGGCGTGACGCTGGTGATCATCACCGGCGGCATCGACCTGTCGGTCGGTTCGGTGGCAGCGCTCTCCGGGGTGCTCGGCGTGATCCTGATGGCCCAGTACGGCTTCAACCCGCTGGTCGGCATCCTCGGCGGCATCGTGATCGGCGCGGTGGCCGGGCTGGTCAACGGGCTGCTGGTGTCGGTGGTCGGACTACCGCCGTTCATCGCCACCCTCGGCATGCTCAGCGTCGCCAGGGGCCTGGTGCTGATCGTCACCGGCGCGGTCGCGGTGTTCGGCGCACCCGAGTCGTTCCGACTGCTCGGCCAGGGCGTCATCGGGGCGATCCCGATCCCGGTGCTGCTGATCGCCGTCGTCGCGGTGGCCGGGCACGTGGTGCTCACCCGGACCCGGCTCGGCCGCTACGCGTACGTGATGGGGTCCAACATGGAGGCCGCTCGGCTCTCCGGTGTGCCGGTTCGGCGCTACACCACGGCGGTCTACGTGCTCTCCGGCGCCCTGGCCGGGCTCGGCGGCATGATCGCGTCGTCCCGGATCTACTCCGGGCAGCCCAACTTCGGCGAGGGGCTGGAACTGGACGTGATCGCCGCGGTGGTCATCGGCGGCGCGAGCCTGTTCGGCGGTCGCGGCACCGTGTGGGGTTCGCTGATCGGAGCCTTCCTGGTCGCGGTCATCCGCAACGGCGCCGTGCAGCTCAACATCAACGACTTCTACCAGAACGTGCTGATCGGCGTGATCATCTGGTTGGCGGTCTGGTGGGACCGCTACCAACGGCGCAAGCTCGGCGGCGACGCCGGATAGCAAACCCGCGATGAGCAAGGGAGCTCGGCGATGAAGAGGGTACTTACCGCTACCTGCGTGCTGCTTTCGGTGGTCGCTGCCGGGTGCAGTGTCGGGGTGCGCGAACAGACCGGCGGCGGTGGCCAGCAGGGTGGGCCGATCAGGCTCGCCGTGGTGCCGAAGGCGATCGGGTTCGACTTCTGGGAGCAGGTGCGGGTCGGCGCCGAATGCGCCGGTTCCAAGCAGCAGGGCGTGACCATCCACTGGGACGGGGTGACCGCCGAAAGCGATGTCAGCGGTCAGCAGAGCCTGTTGCAGAACCTGCTGTCGCAGGGGGACATCGGCGGTCTGGTGTACGCCGCGACGGATGCCAGGGCGCTGGCCGACATCACCAAGTCGGCCCAAGCCCAGGGCACCACGGTGGTCAACATGGACTCCGGCACCAACCCGCAGCCGCCGGACGTGCCGGTGTTCGCGACGAACAACGTCGCCGCCGCCGAACAGGCCACCGACGCGCTCGCACAGCAGCTCGGCGGCCAGGGCAAGGTGGCGTTCATCGAGTTCCAGCCGGGCACCAGCACCAACGAGACCCGCGCGGAGGGCTTCAAACGGGGCATGGCCAAGCACCCCGGACTGCAGCTCGTCGCGCAGCAGTCCAGCAACAGCGACTACAACCGGGCCCTGCAGGTCACCCAGGACATCCTGACCGCCAACCCGGACCTCAACGGCATCTACGCGGCCAACGAGCCGAGCGTGCTCGGCGCGGCCGAGGCGGTGCGGCAGGCTGGCAAGGCCGGTCAGGTGAAGATCATCGGCTGGGACACCTCGGACGGCGAGATCCAGGGGCTGCGCGACGGGGTGATCACGGGGTTGATCGCGCAGAACCCGTTCAAGATGGGCTTCGCCGCGGTCAACGCGGCGGTGACCAAGATCCGCGGTTCGAACGAACCGATGCCCAACCCGGACACCGGCTCACTGCTGATCACCAGGGACAACGTGGACAGCCCCGAGGTGCAGAAGCTGCTCAACCCAAGCTGCGAAAACCCACCCGCCTGACCCGCGGAGGAATGGAGTGAGGGGCACCCTTAACCAAGTTACTTGGTTAAGGGTGCCCCTCACCTCTCACCTGAATGGGGTGGTGAGTGCGTAGCCGGGTTGGAGCCCGGTCGTGCACTCACGAGAATGCAGCGGTGGTAACCGCAATCGTGAATCCGCTCGTGCAGGAGGTCCTGGATCTCATCGGGATCTTCGCCTTCGCGCTCTCCGGTGCGCTGCTCGCCGTTCGCAAGCGCTTCGACGCGGTCGGCATCGCCGTGCTGGCCGAGGCGACCGCGCTGGGCGGTGGGCTGTTCCGGGACCTGGTGATCGGCGCGGTGCCGCCGGTGGCGTTCACCAACATCGCGTACTTCATCACCCCGCTCATCGCCGCGGCGGTGGTGTTCTTCTGGCATCCCCGGCTGGCCCGCATCCGGCGGTTCGTGCTGGTCTTCGACGCGGTCGGGCTGGGCGTGTTCTGCGTGGCGGGCAGCATCAAGGCGCTCAACTTCGGGATGCACCCGCTACCGGCCGTGGCGCTCGGTGCGGCGACCGCGATCGGCGGTGGCGCGATCCGGGACTTGCTGGCCGGTGAGATCCCGGCGCTGCTGCACCCGAAGAGCGAGATCTACGCGGTGCCCGCGCTGCTCGGCAGCGCGCTGGTCTCGATCATGGCGGTGGCGGGCGTGCTGACGCCGATCACGAGCGCGCTCGCGGCACTGCTCGCGATCGTCGTCCGGCTGCTAGCCCTGCGCTACGGCTGGCGGGCCCCGCTGGCTCGTGGGGGAGTCGCGCTATGAGTTCTGCTTAGAGGGTGCGCGGCTCGTCTTGCGTGGCGGAACCTCAGAGGCTTTCTCGTCTCCAGGATCCCCGACATCATGTATGTCCGACCACGTCGGGGCTGTCTTCCGCGAGAAAGCCCCTGAGAACCCGCGGCGGTGCCAGCTGCGAGGGTGGGAGGAAGCGGCTCACGCCGCTTGCCTGACGACCACCCTGGCTGCCCAATTCGCGTGCCCTCTTATGAGCTCGTCTTTGAGCTCGTGCACCCGGCCACCTGCTGACTCCACCGCACCGCAGCGCAAGTCAGTCCGCGCGTTCTCTGAGCACGCTCAACGCGGTGTCGGCGTGTACTGCCATCCGGAACTCGTTGCGGATCACCGCGAGCACTCGGCACTGCTGGTCGATGACGAACGTGTGTCGTTTCACCGGAATCGGACCAAAACGCCGTTTGACACCGAACTGGCGTGCGACCATGCCTTCGAAGTCGGACAGCAGAGGGAAGGAGAAGTCGTGCGATCCGGCGAACTTCCCCTGCTTGGCCACCGGGTCCGCGCTGATGCCGACCGGCTGGGCGCCGAGCTCGGCGAACTCGGCGGACAGGTCGCGGAAGTGGCAGGCTTCCGCGGTGCAGCCGCTGGACATCGCCGCCGGGTAGAAGAACAGCACCACCGGGCCGTCGGACAGCAGGTCGGACAGCTTGCGTTCGGTGCCGTGCTGGTCGGGCAGCACGAAGTCCGCCACCGTGTCGCCTTCTCGCATGCTGGCTCCTCCAAGGACTCGGGGCCCAAAGGGTATGCACACCACCGCGCCGTCCGATACCGGTTTGACCACAACCGCTCACGGGTAGCTGAGGGCAGTCCGTCGACGGGCACGGCGATCGGGGTAGAGGTGTCCGACCGGAAGGCGGAGTCGAGCCCGCCACGTCGGCACGTGGCGGCTGGACGATTAGCGCTGCTGGTCATCGCCCTGGCGCTGGTGGTGGCCGGTTGTACGCAACCAGACGTCGTGACAGTGCGAACCGATTCGACGATGGCGGCGCCGTTGCCGACCGCGACCGCGGCCGCGGCACCGGTTCCGAAGCCGGAGCCGACCGGACAGGCGGCGGCGATGGTTTCCGCGGTCGAGCAATGGGCGGATGACCACAGTGGAACGACGATCGGTGTCGCTGTGCTCGACCGGGCTACCGGGGAGCTCTCCCTCGGTCGGGAGGCGTCGAAGCCGCTGTACTCCGCCTCGCTTTCCAAGCTCATCGTCGCGGTGGACGTGTTGCAGCGGGCGCACACCGGACTCCGGGTGAACGACCAGGTCCGGGGCTGGCTCCGGCGGGCGCTCGGACCGAGCGACGACGAGGCGATGAACGCGCTGTGGAGCATGTTCGACGGTCCGGGCGCGGTGACCAGGGTCGCGAGGGTGGTCGGACTTGAGGACACCCGCACGCCGCGGAACTCCTCGCGGTGGGGCGAAACCCTGGTGTCCGCACGCGACATCGTCCGGCTCTACGACTACGTGCTGACGGAGTTGTCCGCGGAGGACCGGGATTTCATCGTGGCGAGCCTCGCCGCCGCACCGGCTCGGGCGACCGACGGTTTCGACCAGGCGTTCGGGCTGCGGGTTTTTCCGTCCGGTGCGGTGAAGTCCGGCTGGATGTGCTGCCAGCAGGGCAAAATCACGTTGCACAGCGCGGGGATCACGGACCAGCAGGCGCAGCGCTTCGTGATGGCGCTGCTTTCCAGCCAACCCAGTTCCCTCGGCTACGCCAAGGCTCGGCAGGAGCTCACCGACGCCGCGCAGTCGGCTCTCACACCGGTGCACTGATCCGGATTCCCCGCCAGCAGGGGGAAATCCGGACATCAGGACGGCAAGTGCTCGGCGGGTCGGCGGCCTGCGTGCTGGATGACGAGTCCGGTGGTCAGCAGCAGTGCCATCAGAATTCCCATCACCAGCACGGTGAAGGAGATGGTGAGCAGATCCGCCAGCAGCGCGGTCAGTACCAGCAGCACGGAGCCCGCGACCGTCGCCATCGTGGTCCCGACGCCCGCATCGGCCATCCGGGAGTGCAGGAGGCCGGTCGTCAACAGGTAGACGACCAGCGGAATCGCGACGGCGAGGGCCGCTCCGACGGTGCCCAGGTGCGCCTTGTGCGCGTTGCTGTCGATTGCGACTTCCAGTCCCGCACCGACGGCCGCGACCCCGGCGAACACCAGGTAGTGGCCGTAACCCCAAACCAACGGGAGGCGCAGGTCGCGTAGGAGCTCAACTGCCGAGTGCTTGAAGTACAGCCACCACATCGAGAAGATCATCAACAATCCACCGATGCTGAGTTCCAGCAGCTGCGCCGACCAGCCGCCGCCATCTGCGACGTCCTCCTGGATCGCGGCGGTCGCCGCGAGCACCACCTCGCCCAGCACGATGATCGTGAACAACCCGTAGCGCTCGGCGATGTGGTGCGGATGCCAGGTCGTCTGCCGGTGGGATTCGGCGAACGCCGGGACCGCGAGCTCGGCCACCACCAGCACCACGAACCCGAACTCCGCCCAGGGATGGGGCAGCGCCAGCCGGGCCACCCAGCCGACCTGCACCACCGCGATAGCGCCCGCGTAGCGCAGCGCGGGAGCCCGCCCCTCGGGGTGCTCGCGCGAGGCCCGCAGCCATTGGGCGATCATCGCCACCCGCATCACCACGTAGCCGACGGTCACGATGGTGAAGTCGTAGTCGTGGAACGCGCTGGGCACCCCAGAAGCGAGCACCAGTACCCCGGCCATCTGCAACAAGGCCAACGCGCGGTAGGCCACGTCGTCGGTGTCGTAAGCGGAGGCGAACCAGGTGAAGTTCATCCACGCCCACCAGATCGCGAAGAACACCATGAGGTAACCGATGCTGGTGGCGCCGATGTGCCCTTCGGAGACCCCGTGGTGCAACTGCACCGCGGCCTGCCCGACGGCGGCGACGAAGCACAGGTCGAACAGCAGCTCCAACGGCGTGGCCACCCGGTGTGCCTCGGCCGGGTCGCGCGCGACCATCCGGCGGCGCAGGGGCGGAACGATCTCGCTCATGGTCGCTCATTGTCGGCGAGCCAGGCGGGACCTGCCGCGCTGGGGGAGTGCCGGCGGCGTCGGCGGGTAGCCGGAAGACATGCCCGAACTACCGGATGTCGAAGGATTCCGCCGAGTCGCGCGGCAGGCGACCAACCACCAGGTGCGCGACGTGCGCGTGCACGACGAGCAAGTGTTGCGCGGTATTAGCAGCGACTCGTTCCAACGCGCGGTGCGGCGCCGGTACTTCGCCGAACCGCAACGGCACGGCAAGTGGTTGCTGATGCCGACCACGGGCGCTGCGAACGCCGCGGCGGCGCTGCCGGTCGTGCTGTTGCACTTCGGGATGACCGGCAGCCTCCAGTGGTGTCCGCACGACGCCGAGCTGCACCAGCACGACCGGGTCGTGTTCGACTTCGCCACCGGCGAACTCCGCTACCGGGACATGCGGAAGCTGACCGGTATCCACCTCGCCCGGGAGCAGGAGGAGGTAGATGACCTGCTCGCCGAACTCGGCCCGGACGCGCAGCAGATCGAGGCGGCCGAATTCGGCAAGCGGCTCACCCGCACCCGCCGCCGCCTCAAACCAGCCCTGATGGACCAGTCCGTCCTCGCCGGACTCGGCAACCTCAGCGCCGACGAAATCCTCTGGCGGGCGCGAATCCCACCGCACCGGAGCACAACGGAGCTGACTGCCGACGAACTCGATCAGCTGCACCGGGAAATGCGCACGATGCTGCGGGAGTCGGTGCGCGCGGGCCGGATTCCGGACGGGGCGTCGTGGCTGACCGGGCACCGCGACGAGCCGGACCGGCGGTGCCCGCGGTGCTCGACGGCGCTGCGCCGGGCCCGCGTCGGCGGGCGCAGCACGCTGTGGTGCCCGACCTGCCAGCCGGGCTGACTGCGGAGCGCATGCGGTCGTGCACGGATCGTGCGGTAACCTGAACGAGCTTCGGGGGTCAGGGCCGGATCGGGGGATCCGGCCGGGCGGGGCCGGGCCGGGGGCATGTAGTCCGGCCCCCCGCCGCGGCGCCCCGCTCGCGCCCGGCCGTGTGATCGACGTGTCCTGGGGCACTGTTCACCGGTCGGCAACCGCGGTCCCTGGCATGATCTGGCCGACGATGATCGCGTGGTGGCGCAGCCGGGAGCGGAAGGATCGGTGCGGTGACGAAGATCGAACGCCTGGGAGTCGTCGGTGGCGGGCAGATGGGCGGCGGCATCGCTGAAGTCAGCGCCAGAGCCGGTATTGACGTGATCGTGTGCGAGGTCAACGACGCGGTCGCCCGCGCCGGTCGCAACAAGCTGTGGAAGTCGCTCAACCGCGCGGTGCAGAACGGCAAGATCAACGAGGCCGAACGCGACGAGGCGCAGTCCCGGTTGCACTTCACCACGACGCTCGCCGACCTCGACGACCGGGAAATGGTCGTCGAGGCGATCGCCGAGAACGAGGAGCAGAAGCTCAAGCTGTTCGCCGAGCTGGACAAGCTGGTCGACCCGGCGGCGATCCTGGCGTCGAACACCTCGTCCATCCCGATCGCCAAGATCGCCGCTGCCACCAAACGCCCGAAGCAGGTGCTCGGCGTGCACTTCTTCAACCCGGTCCCGGTGCTCAAGCTCGTCGAACTGGTGCCGTCGCTGCTGACCGCCGAAGAAACGGTGCAGCGGGCCGCGGAGTTCGCAACCGAGCAGCTGGGCAAGGAGACCATCCTGGCCAAGGACCGCTCGGGCTTCGTGGTCAACGCGCTGCTGGTGCCGTACTTGCTGTCGGCGATCCGGATGCTGGAGAGCGGCTTCGCCACCGCCGAGGACATCGACAAGGGCATGGTCCTGGGCTGCGCCCACCCGATGGGGCCGCTGCGCCTGGCCGACCTGGTCGGCCTGGATACCCTGAAAGCGATCGCGGACTCGATGTACGCGGAGTACGCGGAACCAACCTACGCAGCCCCGCCACTGCTGCAACGAATGCTTGAAGCGGGCCAGAAGGGCAAGAAGTCCGGCAAGGGCTTCTTCACCTACAGCTGATCGCTCCGCACCCGTTCGAGCGTTGGGTGAAGGGCACCTTTTACCAACTTACTTGGTGAAAGGTGCCCTTCACCTTTCATCCGATCAGGGTCTGGATCTCGGCGATGACTCGGGTTGGGTTGTCCTCCATGGGGAAGTGGCCCGCATCGGGGATGATCGACAGCTCCGCGTTCGGGATGTCCTCGGCCAGGCGTTTCGCGTAGCTGACCGGTTGCCAGCGGTCTTCGGCTCCCCAGACGATTCGGGTTGGCATCGTCAGGGTTTTCAGCAACGGCGCCGTTCGTTGCGTCGGGGTCGAGTTGTAGTGGCGGACCTGGTGTTCGAAGAACGATGCTCGGCCCAGGGGCGTTCGGTGCGGCGCTAGGTAGGCTTCGAGGGTTCCGCCGGACATCCGGGTCGGATCCGCGACCGTCATGGTGAGCTGGCGGGTCAGCATGGCCTCGAAATCGCGTTGCGGCGTGGCGTTGTAGGCGTCGAGGTGGTCCCGGATGATCTGCTGCCAGGTGGCCGAGGGCCAGGAGTCGTAGCTGACCGAGTCGATCAGCATCAGGCGGTCGATCCGCTCCGGGTGTCGGGTGGCGAAGATCTGCGCCACCGCCCCGCCGATGTCGTGCGCGATCAGCGTGCAGTGCGAGATCTCCCGCTGTGCCAGCACTTCTCCCAGCAGATCGGCTTGGGCGGTGACCGAGGTGTCGCGGTTCGGCGGGCGTTCGGAGGCGCCGTAGCCGAGCAGGTCGTAGGCGAGCACGCCGTGGCCCGCGGCTTCGACAGCGCCGATCACCTCGCGCCAGATGTAGGAATGCGACGGCGTGCCGTGCAGGAACACCAGCATTTCGCCGGTGCGTCCGGTGGTGTGCCGGTAGGCCAGCCGGACCGCGTCGACGATCATGTGTCGGTCCAGGATCATGCCCGGTCCGCCAGGGTGATGACGATCTTGCCGAAGAAGTCCTTGGCGCCGAAGGCTTTCTGGGCTTCGGGAAGCTCGTGCAGCGGATACGTCTCGGCCAGCAGCGGTGTCAGCTCGCCGCGCGCGATGTGCTGCCGGAGCAGGGCGAAGTCCTCGTGGGTGCCGAACGACGAACCGATCAGCTGCAGCTGTCGGAGGTAGACCGTGCGCAGATCCGTCTCCACCAGCGGACCGGCGATGCCACCCGCGACGACGTAACGACCGAGTGGGCCCACCATCCGCAGCAGCGCGGGGAAGTTCGGACCGGCCACCACATCGGCGACGACATCGACGGCGCCGACCGTCGCCCGCACCGCCGAGTTCAAGTCATCCGAGCTGCGATCCACCGTCGCGTACGCACCCAGTTCCAGCGCTCGCTCCCGCTTCGCCCCGGCCGTGACCGCTACCGCGCGGGCTCCGCGCAGCGTCGCGAGCTGGATCAGCGCGGAACCGACTCCGCCGGATGCGCCGGTGACCACGACTGTCTCGCCATCGCGGACCCCCGCTCGGTTCAGCATGCGCATGGCGGTCGTGTAGGCGGTGGGGAAGGTGGCCAGCTCCGCGTCGGTCAGCGCGCTGTCGATCGGGTGGGCGTTCTGCGCGGGCACGGTCGTGAACTCGGCGAAGCCGCCGTCCCGCTCGCTACCCAGGTATGCCGTGTCGACCAGTTCGCGTTCGCCGCCGGAGTAGAGCATCGGGTCGACTATCACCCGCTCACCCAGCCGCGATTCGGGCACGTCCGCGCCGACCCGGTCGATGCGGCCGACCACGTCGGCGCCCTGGATGCGTGGGAACTCCAGCGGCTCCCGACGCCAACCCGCGCTCGCCGTCGGGTCCTCGGGCGAGCCGTAGGCACCCTCGCGCGTCCAGATGTCGGTGTTGTTGATCGCCGTCGCGGCGATCCGGATGCGGACTTCGCCCGGTCCGGCCTGCGGCTCGGGCACGTCTTCCCGGTACTCCAGCTTCTCCGGTCCGCCGAAGCCGGTGAGCAGCACAGCGCGCATTTGGGAACCCTCCGTTCTGAGGTCGGCCGTGGTCCTGTGAGGTATACCGACCGGTGTGGTTACAACTGAACCACTAGGTCGGCCTCAGGTCAACCCACCGGTCGGTATACTCACGGCGTGGCACAAGCCGGGGAGTTGCTGGAGAAGCTGACGCCTGCTGGGCGGCGGGTGCTCGACGTGGCGGCCGACCTGTTCTACCGACAGGGCATCCACGCCGTCGGGGTCGAGGCGATCGCCGCCGAAGCCGGGGTCACCAAGAAGACCTTGTACGCGTGCTTCGGTTCGAAGGACCAGCTCGTCACGGCGTACCTGGTCGAACGGGACCAGCGCTGGCGGGCGTGGCTGAAGCGGTGGGTCGCCGAGCACGCGACCGCGCCGCGCGAGGAACTGCTGGCGGTCTTCGACGCGCTCGAAGCGTGGATGGCGCGCGAGGACTTCCGGGGCTGCGGATTCGTCAACGCGCTGGCGGAGATACCGGAACCGACGCACCCCGCCCGCGACGTGATCATCGGGCAGAAGCGGTGGATGCGCGAGTACTTCGAAAAGCTCGCCGCAGCAGCGGAGATCGCCAACCCCGAGGACTTCGCGGACAGCGCCCTGCTGCTCTACGAGGGTGCGACGGTGGCGGCGTCAGCCGACATCAGCGGTGCGGTGCGGCAGGCGCGCAAGGCTGCGGCCATCCTGCTCCGAGCCTGATCAGTCCACTTCGGACACGATGGTGCCGCGCAGTGCCTGCACCGCGTGCTGCCGGTGCTCGTCGAGCAGTCGGACCAATTCGTCGGCCCGGCGATCCGCGGCTGCGGCGACGATCGAGTCGTGTTCGTGGCGGACGCGCTCGCGGTTGGCGTCGGAGTTGTAGTAGACCGCGCGGTAGGCGTCGGTGGCATCCCAGAGAGTGCGCACGACGCGCAGCAGGCGCGGCATCCCGGACGGCTCCAGCAGTGCGAAGTGGAAGCGCCGGTTGGCCGCGATCATGGCGACCAGATCGCCGCTGTCGGCGGCCTTTTCGACGTCCAGCTGGGCGTCGGTGATCCTCGTCAGGTCGGCATCGGTGAACCGCTCGTTGGCCACCCTGGCGGCCTCCGACTCCAGCAGTTCGCGCATCCGGTAGACCTCCAGCAGATCGCTCAGCGACAGCTCGGCCACCGAGTAGCCCCGGTGCGGCTGGTAGATCACCTGCCCCTCGGCCTCCAGCGTCTTCAGCGCCTCGCGCAGCGGAACCCGGCTCACGCCCAGGCGTTGGGCGATGGTGTCCTGCCGGATCGGCTGACCCGGTGCCAGTTCGCCGGACACGATGGACTTGCGGAGTTCGTCGAGGACGAACTCCTGGGTGGTGGGTGGTCGTCGCATCTACGGCTCCCCAGCGTCTTGACCCTTGGTCGCACCACTGTATATTGGATCCAAAATCACCGTGATGCAAGCCACTGGTAGATCGGGACGTTGCTCAGCTGCCCCGACTCGCCGGGCAGGAAGGTGGGTGCATGCAGACGCTGCCGATGGATGGCGTGGTCGTCGCGGACTTCAGCCGGGTCCTGGCGGGCCCCTACGCGACCATGCTGTTGGCCGATCTCGGCGCGACCGTGATCAAGGTGGAGCGGCCCGGTGGCGGGGACGACACGCGTTCCTGGGGGCCACCGTGGACCGAGCACAGCTCCTCCTACTTCGAGTCGGTCAACCGCGGCAAGCGCAGCATCACCCTCGACCTCGGCGACCCGCAGGACCAGGAGTCCGCCCGCGAGCTGATCCGCCGCGCCGACGTCCTGGTGGAGAACTTCCGGTCCGGCTCGCTGGCCCGCTACGGGCTGGACTACGACAGCGCGCGGGAGATCAACCCGCGGCTGATCTACACCTCGATATCCGGGTTCGGCAGCAAGGACGGCGCCGACCTGCCTGGTTACGACTTCGTGGTGCAGGCGCTCGGCGGGCTGATGAGCATCACCGGTGAGCCGGACGGTCCACCGACCAAGGTCGGGGTGGCCGTGGTGGACGTGCTCACCGGCAAGGATGCGGCGCTGGGCATCATGGCCGCGCTGCGGCACCGCGAACTCACCGGCCGCGGCCAGCACGTCGAGGTGAACCTGCTGTCCAGCCTGTTGGCATCGCTGGTCAACCAGATGAGCAGCCTGCTGACCACCGGTATCGCGCCACGGCGGATGGGCAACCGGCACCCGAGCATCGCCCCGTACGAGGCCCTGCGCTGCGAGGACGCCTTCCTGGCCGTGGCGATCGGCAACGACGGGCAGTTCCGCAAGCTGGGCGAAGCGCTCGGACTCGTCGCGTTGGCCGACGATCCGCGGTTCGCGACGAACGCGCAGCGGGTCGCCAACCGCGAGGAACTGGCGCGGCAACTGGAAAACGTGCTCGGTGCGCGGACCGCGGCGGACTGGCAGCAGCGCCTGCAACGCGTGGGCATCGCATGCGGTCAGGTCAACGACCTCTCGCGGGCGGTGCACTACGCCGAGTCGCTGGGTTTGCGGCCGATGGTCGATCCCGGCGGGGGTGCGGCCATGCAGGTGCGCATGCCCATCGACTTCTCGGACCACGGCAGCGCCGAGGTGACCGCGCCGCCGAGGCTCGGCGAGCACACCAAGGAAGTGCTCGCCTGGCTTGAGGATGCCGAGCAACAACTTTCCCCCATCGTGGCAAGGAGGAACTCGTGATGGGTGCCGGTGCGAAACGTCCCGCGTTCGACCCGCGCGATCCGCTGGGGATCGACGCCGAATTCAGCCCGGAGCAGCTCGCGATCCGCGACAGTGTGCGCGCGCTGTGCCGGGACCACGTGCGGCCGCACGTCGCGGAGTGGTTCGAGCGCGGCGAATTCCCGCAGGCCCGGGAGGTGGCGCGGGAGCTGGGCAAGCTCGGTGTGCTCGGCATGCACCTGGAGGGCTACGGTTGCGCGGGACTGTCCGCAGTGGACTACGGGATCGCCTGCGAGGAACTGGAAGCCTGCGACTCCGGGTTGCGCTCGCTGGTCTCGGTGCAGGGCTCGCTGGCGATGTTCGCCATCTGGCGCTGGGGTTCCGAGGAGCAGAAGCAGCACTGGCTGCCGCAGATGGCCGCGGGTGAGGCGCTCGGCTGCTTCGGCCTGACCGAGCCGGACCACGGCTCCGACCCCGCCTCGATGCGCACTGCCGCGCGCCGCGATGGCTCCGACTGGGTGCTCAACGGGCGCAAGATGTGGATCACCAACGGTTCGATCGCGTCGGTCGCCGTGGTGTGGGCGCAAACCGACGAAGGGGTGCGCGGTTTCGTCGTCCCGACCGACACGCCGGGCTTCGCCGCGCCGGAGATCAAGCACAAGCTGTCCTTGCGCGCCTCGGTGACCAGCGAGCTGGTGCTCGACGACGTCCGGCTGCCCGCTGATGCGGTGCTGCCGGAGGTCACCGGCCTGCGCGGGCCGCTGTCCTGCCTCAACGAGGCGCGCTACGGCATCGTGTGGGGCGCGGTCGGTGCCGCGCGGAACTGCCTGGAGACCGCGCTGGACTACGCGACCACCCGCGAGCAGTTCGGTCGGCCGATCGGCGGTTTCCAGCTCACCCAGGCCAAACTCGCCGACATGGCCATCAGGGTCCAAAATGGACGATTGCTGTCGCTGCACCTCGGCAAGCGCAAGGACGCGGGTGAGCTGATCCCGCAGCAGGTGAGCTTCGGCAAGCTCGACAACGTGCGCGGAGCGCTGGAGGTGGCGCGGACCGCGCGAACCATCCTGGGCGCCAACGGGATTTCGCTGGAATACCCGGTGATCCGGCACATGACGAACCTGGAGTCGGTGCTGACCTACGAAGGCACCAGCGAAATGCACGCCCTAACCATCGGCCAAGCCCTAACCGGCCTCTCCGCCTTCCGCTCCTGACCCCCGTAGCCCCGCGAGAGGTCGAGAAATGAGTGAAGGGCACCTCTGACCGGGTTACCCGGTTGTTCAGTCTTGGGTGATGTGACGCGGTTTGTGTCTCGGTGGTGGTGACACACCCGGGCTGGGTGATGTTGCGT